>JAFIGF010000050.1 GCA_020831535.1 Opitutales bacterium
AAAAACAACTTGAAATTTTCGATGGGGGTTCCGGGAAATGTGGGGTCAGGAGTCCTGAGACTGGACCCGACCGTTGCTGTTGAGCGTAGCGAAATCCCGCCCCTGCGGAAACCTCCGGCCGCTGTTCTCTGGAGGGGGCAACGTTTGCAGGGGGAAATGGGGGCTGGGATTGGCCGAAATTGTCACTATTTTTCGTCGTTTCAGTCACTGTTTTATGAGGGGGATGTTGGTAATCTGGTCTTTCCCTCTTACCCCGGATTGAATGAGGCCGTTTTATCGTACATCACCCCGAATTTATATAGCTATGAAGAAGAGAATGTTTTCGCATTCACGTTGGTTGCCTTTCTGCCTTTTGGTGTTGGGATGGGGGCTTGGGTCCCTGTCCGCAATGGCCGATGATCCGGTGCTGGTTTTCGGCTCCCCGGAGGCCCAGCGGATGGGGCAGGTTTTGCCGGATAGTCCGGCTGCGGTGTTGTCGGACCGTTTTGGTCAGGTGGGAGAATTGCATGAGGGGGTGGAGCCCTGGCGCTTGTTGCTGGTGCGGGAGGACCGGGTGGTTTTGCAGTATGATGGTGATCGGGGGCCGGTGGTGCGGGAGGGAACGTTTTTAACCAATTTGACCCCGCGGCATGAGGGAGAGGTTTTTTATCGCAAGGTGATTGGGGTGAGTGATGATCCGACCCGTTCGCTTTTGACACTTTTTACCCGGAATGTCCCGGTGGCCCAGATGGTGGGTCGCGGGGAGGTGCGGGTGACGGGTTTCGCGGTGTCTTTTTCGCTTGATGAAGAGGGTGCCCTGACGGAGGTGATGGATGCAGGGGATCCGGAATCGACGCGGGTGGAGTTTCATTTGGAGGATGAAACGTTGCGCAATGAGAACGGGGTGGAATTACAGGTGGAAGAGGCCCGCTTTGCGTATTTGCCGGATTTCGGCGCCGCTTTTCAGGTGACGAGTGGGGGATTGCAGAATTCCTCGATTGTGGTAGGGGGCCAGGTGGAGAGTTCGCTGCAGGCGTCGTGGAGTGCGGTGGCGGACCGGCGGGTGGAATACGGTGAAGAGGTGCTGGAATTCCCCGATTATATGCGCTTTGCCAGCTATGTGGGGGCAGCGGGGCAGGTGCCAATTTGGTTGATCGGGTCGGTCGGCCTGGAGGTTGAAATGTCCGTTTTCTCCCATGAGGATCATGGTTTAACGACGGGTTTTTCCCATGACTATGATTTCGAGATATCGGCGAATTATGACCGGCGGCGGGATCCCCGGGTGATTTATGAGCGTTCGCATACGGAGGCTGGTGTTCCGTTGAGGGGGACGACGAGTTTGGAGACCTTTGGCCGGGGCCGGGGGGAGTTGGTGATGCGGCCGAAGGTGCGGGCGACGTTGGGGGTCTGGACGTTGGAAGCGCAACCGGAAACCCGGGTTCGCTACCACAATCTGGAGGAGGTGCGCTTTGAAGACGAGGCCCCCGCGCGGTTTGATATTGATGCTGCCATTCGCCTGCACGGTAAGATGGATATTCCGGATGAACCCCGTCCGCTCTTGTTGAATTCGCTGGTAGTGTACGATGTGCTTTATTTGCCGTGGGCACTTCCTGAAAGTACCCCTTCGGCGGCCACGATTTTCCGTCAACCGCGGCATGAGGGGTTGGTTAAAGGTGATAGGCTGGTTTTGAGTGCGTATGTATCACCAGGTGGGGGGAGTGCCCAATACGAGTGGTTTTTCAATGAGGCACCGATTCCGGGGGGAACGGATGGGCGTTTGGTGATCGAGGATGTCCATGCGGGTCACGATGGTCAGTATCATGTGGAGGTGACGGTTGATGGGACGACGTTGACATCGAAAGTTGCGGAGGTTTTGGTCTCGCCCGCCGGATCGGGTAGCAAGTTGATTAACAATGACGGGATGGTGCCGATGGCGTTTGTGCCGGGTGGGGCTTTTACAACGGGGAGTTTCCCGGACCGGTTTCCGATCGATGAGGAGGACGAGTTTTTTGATGACCGCGAGGATCTGGGGCATATTTTTTATCTGTATTCGGCAGATTTTGGTCGGGAGTGGCCGAAGCGTCGTTTTGTAGTGTCGCCATTTTACATGACCCGCTCCCCCTTGGGCCGGGAGGAGATTCACGGGATTATTGAATGGGCCCGACGGAACGGGTACGATTTTGCTTATCACCGAATGGCTTCCCCGGATGAGGTTAACCGGTCCGGATATCTATTTCCGGATAACTATCCGGCGACCATTAGTTCCAATGTGCCGATGCGGCGGGCGTTGGCCAAATTCATGAATGCATGGAGCGAAATGGAGGGATACGAACCGGTCTATTATGACGATGACGGACAGGTGACCCGCCAGGGGATCGCGGAACTGCGGACCAATATGGATATCACTAAAAACGGGTACCGTTTGCCGACTGAGTGGGAATGGGAAATGGCGGCTCGGGCGGGCACCGATACCGATGTGTACACTGGCAATGTGACGTTTTCGGAGGAACACATGCCGCGTTCCCGGTGGGGGGATCCTTCCGGGGAAAAACTGGATCCGGTCCTGGTCAATGTATCCTGGAACCGGCGACAGAGCCAATTATTTGACCGTTCACAGTACCATTATGGACTCAATTGGCCTGTCTGGTCTTTTACTCCTTATGGCCATACCCAGGTGAATAGCTTTGGGTTGAGGGATTTCTACGGGATCTTTGGGGAACATACGGCGTGCTATCCGAGTACGGTGGATGCGGTGTCCTTGGTCCGCAACCCTCATGCGGACGAACCGGATTGGGACAATGTCATTGAATGGTATAATGGCGTTATGGAATACCTCCATGAGGATGGGATTTGGCAACATTGGGCGGTATCCCGGGGGGGGTTCAATTCGAAATCCAATCTCCGGCAGCGGGCCAGTTATCGTCGGACGTTGGGGGGTTTTAGTGTGATTTCCCAACGACGGCAAACCTTCCGGGCGGTCCGGTCGTATATCCCTGAAGACCAGTGAAAAGCATCGCGGTAAAACTTTTAAAACGAAACGAACTTCTATGAAAAACTTCTTCACCCAGAAACGTCTTTGGATTCCCTTAAGTTTAACCGTCTTGGGCGGGATCTTCCTTTGGATAACGCCGTCCGGGCCGGAGGAACAAAGGGAAGTGGAATCGCCCCTGGCGTCCTCTCCAGCCGGGGAGAAAAGGCTGGCGGAAGCGGGGGATCGCGCGCCGGTGGCGGATATTCCGGCAAGCGATCCGGCGGGAGACTCCGGGGCGGGGTTCCCGGGGGAGCGGCGTACCTTGTCCGCCGATTTCGGTTTGCAGGACGGGGAGGTGGTGACGGGGACTTTTCTGCGTCGGCAGGCCCAACGCAAGGCGTTGCCATTGGTGGAAATCCGGGAGGATCTGGAGAGTGTTCGCCGTCTGGATGATTTACGGGCCGGGGCGGACCTTCTGCAAGTAGGGTGGTCGGAGCCCAATGAAGAGGGGTATCAGCGGCGGGTGACGATTTTGGAGTTCCCCGGGGATCATCTGGGACCGATTCGTTTGGAGGAAATGGTTTCCCACCCGATGGCGGGAATGGAAGAAAGGGGGACTGCGGAAGGTTCACCGGGTGGGCCGTACCCGGAAATTCTGGTCATGCGGGAAGATTCGGCGCAATACCTGACGGTGCAGGTGGAGGGAGAAGACGGGGCCAGGACGCTGGAGAAGTTGCAGCGGGTTTTGTCGGCGGAATACGACCGGATGATCAGTTCGGTTGGGTTGCATCGTTTGCGGTTAAAGGATATTACACTGGATGGGGTACCGGAAGCGGTGGAGGCCAGTCGCGGGATTGCGGAAACGCACGGGGGGGTCCGCCTGGTGGAAGAGGATAGTTTAAAGCGCGTGGCCGATGAGGCGGGTAAGACCCCGGTGTATCCTTATCCGGAAGAGGTTGTGGGAACGGTTTTTGTCATGTCGCCGGAGGAGCGGGCCAAGCACTGGCCTCCGCACTTCCCCCGTCATCCGGAAGCGATGCAGGGAACGCACGAGGCCGGTCCGGGTTGGGGTGAAACGGAGACGAACGAGGGAGGGAATTTCCGCGATTCGGCACTGCTTGAGGGCGGTCTGATGGAAGAGATGGAGATGGATGTTGAGCCGCTCGGGGAGGAAACGCTTCCGCCGGGGATGGGGAGTAAGTTTTACGATGAGGTCTATGCCCAGATGGTGCAGATGCATGCGCCGGAGGCTTGGACGGTGCGCAACTCGGCGGTGCGGGATTCGGGTGAAACGATTGTTGTCGGGGTTCTGGATACGGGGGTCTCCCTGAGCCATCCAGATATGGTGGGGAATCTTTGGGTCAATCCGAATCCCGGGATCAACGCGATGGGGATACAGGATGACATCCATGGCGTGGATCTGATTAAGCGAACGGGTAACCCGGATGATATACAAACCACGCACGGAACCCATGTCGCCGGTACGGTGGGGGCTGACGGGACGAATGGAGAGGGGATTGCCGGGGTAGCCTGGGAGGTCGATATTATGGCCTTGCGCTTTCTCGGACCCAATGGCGGTTGGGGGAGTGATGCGATTGCCGGGCTGGATTATATGATTGAAATGGGGGCGCATGTGGGAAACCATTCCTGGGGAGGAAGCACCTACATGGAGTCGCTCAAGGAAGCCTTTGATCGTCAGACGAGCAACGATATTATCTCCTCGGTTGCGGCAGGAAATCACCATCAGAACACGCACCACGCGCCCCTCTATCCCAGTTTTTACTCGGTTAATAACAAGGGGATTGTCACGGTGATGTCGGCGACCAAGCGGGAGACGAGTCTTCCGGGTACGAACACTCCAACTGGGGGAAAAGATTTTTTCTCCTCTTATGGGACGGCGACGCAGATTGGCGCGCATGGGGTTAATATTTACAGTTTAAACAGCCTTTGGGAAGAGGATGGTAACCTATACCGCCGCATGAGCGGCACCAGTATGGCGGCCCCTCATGTGGCGGGGGCGATGGCTTTGCTCCGGGCGGAGTTTCCGGACCTGGATGTAATTGGAATTCGGGAAAGGATATTAAAGACCTCGGACTGGTCCAATGATCTGGCGGGTTTCAATTTGGTCAGTGGGATGATCAACCTGTACCGGGCGCTGACTGAAGATCCTGATGAGCATCTTACGGTGGCAATGCACATCCGGCCCAATCCGATGGATGAGCTTTCGACGGGTGGATTCGGAGTGCCCTCTTCGGGACCTCTGGAAGGCCTTACGCGGGGGCATTATCTGGCGGGTTCGACGTTTCCGGTGGGGGTGACCATTTATGGTTTCACTGACTATGGTGAATGGGAAGAGGGGGATTTGGAGGTGGAGTTGGTCGCTTCGATGGAGGTTGTTCCCATCAGCCCGGGGGAGGAGGTTCCCGAGATTGAGGATAAGGTTATTACGCTTTCGCCCCCGACGGAGATCGACCGTTTCCTGTTGAACAGTGGTTTTGAGTTGCCCGGTTACACCGGTTCCCTGGTTTTTGTTACCTTAACGCTGACGGTGTCTGGAGAGGGCTATGACACGGTGGTACGGGAATTGGTGGTAAGTTCGGAAACGGCCCCGGAAAATGATGCCTATTCCACCGCTATTTACATTCCCATTGAAGGAGGCTCCTATACCACCAATAACCGTTACGCCTGGACCGATTTCAATTGGGGAGATGGCCCCCACGATTACGAAGCCTTTGGCGATCCACTGTTTATTGCCGGGTATCGCAGTTACAAACAACTTTGGTGGAAATGGACGCCGAAATATGACACCGTTGCCGAAGTAAATACGTACGGGAGTGAACATCTTCCCGATGCGATGCCCCAGGACATGACCTGGTGGACCGAGGAATACGGCTATGATACCTTGCTGGCAGTGATGACGGGAACCTGGCCCAAGGAGACACTTTACACCGTGGGCGCGAATCGTTTGAATGATCAATGGCCGGATGTGCCGGGGGTCAAACGGAATTGGTCGCGGGTGGTTTTTGAGGCCAAGGCCGGGGTTGAGTACACGTTTGTGGTCGGCGGGCATTATTCGTATCCCGGCGGCGTGAACTTAAATCTCATTCCCAATTACCCGGCTCCGGTAGTCAAAGAGGAACCACCGGTGCAGGTGACGGGGATTCTTGGTCGCCCGATCGATATTTCGGCAACAGTTTTATGGGCGGAAACCTATGAGTGGCGCCGGGAGGGAATGATCGGTTTGCCGGATGGTCCGCAACCGGATGGGGCCACGCTTTCTTTTGAATCTTTGGAGATGGGGCACGCTGGAACCTATACCCTCCATGCCTTTAATCCCTATGGGGAAACGGCCACCCGGGAAGTTCATCTCCGGGTGATCGATCCGGCGGGAATCGGGGATTGGGCGACTTTCAATCCCTGGCCGACACCCCATGGTTTGGGGGGCTTGGCCCGGGGACCGGAGGACGAACAGATTGCGGTGGGGGGTAGTGGAACCTTGCTGCGGCAGACGGAGGATTCGGAATGGACGGCGGTGCCCCTGGGGATAGCGCAATCCCTTTCGGACATCGTCTATGATGCGGGCAGGGACCGTTATGTCGTGGTGGGCGATGAGGGAATCATTCTGACCGGAGACGGTTTGGCGTGGGAAACGCATCAGATCGACGGGCAGCCCCGGTTGCGCTCGTTGGCTTTGGGAGACGGCGATTTTGTCGCGGTGGGGGGCGTACTTGATGCCGGGGTGATTTTGTATTCAGAGAACGGGGACGATTGGACTGATGTGACGCCATCCGGGTTGACCGACGTGCTCTACGATGTGGCCTGGAACGGTTCCGTCTTTGTTGCGGTGGGCGGGGATCCGGCTACCGGGCAGGGGGCCTTGTGGCAAAGTGGGGACGGGCAGACCTGGCAGGTGCAGGCCTCAGGACAGGAGGCGCTCCTTTATGGCCTTGACTGGTGGCAGGATGCCTGGACGGTGGTAGGCGGAAACGATGCGGGGGCGGTTTTGTATCGAGGCAGCAACGCGGCGGCGCTTTCCCCGGTGAGTGTGGATTCACCGGAACCCCTCTATGCGGTCGGCAGTAATGATGAATGGCAGGCGGCAGTGGGAGAGATGGGAAGGATGGCGATTTCCACCGATGGAAACACTTGGCAATGGGTGGAGTCGGGAACCCCCTACGCTTTAAAGGCGGTGTATGGGGCGGAGGGTTCCATGGAGGTGGCCGGCGATGTCGGGGTCATCCTTCACAGTGAGAACGGTGAGGACTGGTCCGGTGGCTGGGGTCATCGGCAAACAATGGAGACGGTGGCGACGATTCCGCAGAAGAACCGCTTGACGGCGGTGGGCGACTCTTCCACCGCCTTGGTCAGCGCGGAGGGCTCGGACTGGAATGTTTGGTCGATCGGAGAAGAGGCCAACCGGTATTTTGCGCTGTACTTTGATGCCGATGCGGAAGAATTGATTGCGGTGGGAGAATTCGGGAGTGTGGCCACCAGTCGGGAGCATTTTGCCACCACGCCGACGCTGGATGGCGGCGAAGAGGTGGTGCAAACAGCGATTTATGGTCAGGAGTGGGAGGAGCAGGTGAGCAACCAGACGCTTCATTTGCGAGGGGTCACCGGAAACGGACAAGATTATATAGCCGTGGGCAGCCGGGGTTTGATCGTTCGGAGTGAAGGCCGGAACGGGATCTGGAGCAAGATGTCGAGTCCCACCAGCCAACGGCTGAACGATGTACTTTGGACCGGAGAGGAATACCTTGCGGTGGGCAATCAGGGGACCCTTTTACGAAGTGTTACGGGCCAGAACTGGCAGCCTCTGGCGGCTCCGGTCGGGGAGGATCTTTTTGCCATCGCGCCGTTTGCCGGACGCTATTACATTACTGCGGATGCGGGGAAAATTCTGCATTCGGCGGATCTTCAGAACTGGAGCGTAGTGGATTTGGAGACGGAGGATGGATTGTTTGGACTGGCTTCCGGCGGCGGGCAACTGGTGGCCGTTGGTGAGCGGGGAGCCTTATTCAGTTCGGCGGACGGAAAGAATTGGGACGCCCATTTTTCCGGGGTGCGCACTTCGCTTTATGGGGCGGTGTATCAGGATGAGCGTTTCATTGTGGTGGGGTCGATGGGGACCGTTTTGAGTGCGAACCCCCTGCCGACGGTGGAGCCGGTGGTTTTGGATCCGGAGGAGGATATTCATCCCGAGACGATCACCGCGAGCCTGAGTACGGCAACCGAAGGGGCCAGTATTTACTACACCCTGGACGGGACACGACCGGATGAGAATGCGACTCTTTACACGAACCCCTTCGAGGTTGAGGAACCGACTTTGGTTCGGGCCCGGGCATTTGCCGAGGACCATGAACCTAGTGGAATTACGGACCGGCAACTGATCATTGGAGACGCGCCTTTCATTACAGTGCATCCGGTCAGTCATGCGGCAGCCTTGGGGGGAAGCACGACTTTCTCGGTCGAGGTGATGGGGGAGGAACCGTTCACCTACCAATGGTATCGCGGGGAAACGGAACTGGAGGAGGCGACTTCGCGGACCTTGCCTCTGGACAATTTGAGTGAGGCCGATGCCGGAACCTATCGGGTGGCGGTTTCCAATACTTTCGGATCGGTGGAGAGTGAGGAGGCTGAGCTAACGCTGATGGAAGGGCCCTCGATCCTCAGTCAACCGGAGGATCAGTACGCCTATTTCGGGCAAACCCTAACCTTGGAATTGGCCGTTTCCGGGGGCGGGCCTTTTACCTATGAGTGGCAGAAGGACGATGAAACCATCCACCAGGGAAGCCAGGCCCAACTGACTATTCCGAGTGTGAGCAGTTTTGATGTAGGTCGTTATCGTGTGATCGTGCGCAATGCGGTCGGGACGGCGGTTTCGGATCCTTTCATGCTGTATGTGAATGATGAGCCGGAGGCTCCGTCGATTGTGGGGCAGCCCGTTGATGCGGAAGGTCTCTCGGGAGAACCGGTTCACCTGGAGGTGGCGGCCACCGGTTCGCTGCCGATGGAATACACCTGGTACCATGACGGTGAGGTGGTCAGTAGTTCCACGTCACCGGTTTTAACCCTGGCCGCCTCAGCGGAGACCGTGGGAACCTATTGGGTGAAGGTGGAAAATGCGTACGGGGAGGAGATGAGTGAGACCGCTCAGCTTGGTTTGATTGAGGAGGGCAGTTTGTTGGATCTCGTGTTGGTCAACCCGGGGCGTTCGGAAGTGGCCATTCCGGAGGGGATGGGGTTGGTGCTTTCGGCGGAGATTACGGAATACGGAGAGAATACCGGGGCGCTTGGTTTGCGGTGGGAAAAAGTGGAGGGCCCCGGGGAGGTTCATTTCGGGGATCCCATGCACACCCAGACCACGGCGCGGTTTGCATCCGAGGGGAAATACCAACTGCGTTTGCATGCGTGGAATGCGCTGGCCGAGGATTTTCTGGATGTTGAGGTTCTGGTGGTGGAAACCAGTGCTTTGGATACCGGTTTAACGGGTTATCCCGGCAATGAATTGTATCTGCCGCTGGAGAATTATTTCCTCACCGGGGTCGTTGGTGAAACCGAAGTGAGTGACAAAAGCCTGAAATTGTCCAATACTGAAGGGTTGGGGCAGCAAGGGGTGGTTTTGAATTTCACCAAGGGAGACTTCCGTCTTGATCAGGTTGGGGATAAAATCCGGGCCTCCTTTAATTGGCGGCAAAATCGCAGTACCAGCACCAGCCGGCTGGCGAACAGTTTTGCCTGGGGCTTTTTCTCCGGTTCGGAGGCCGATCAGAATCACTGGGATCAACACCATGACTGGGCTGGGTTCTTCCATCATATCCCCTCGACAATGGGGAGTCAGTCCACCGCAAGCTATAGCTTTGGCATGCAGATTCCGAATTTGGATCTGTTCCACAGTGCAAGTTATACGACCTCGAATTTCTTTTCCAAAAGCGGACTTCCGCCGCAGGCAAACCAAACGTTTCCGGTGGTTCTGACCATCGAGCGGGTTCGCTTGGAGGGGGAGGAATATGTTGAGATGACCAGCCGTTTTCCGGTTAGCCATTCGTCGGCCATCAATCTCAGTGGGGTGGAGACCACGCGGGAAGTGATTTGGAGTCTGCATAAACCATCGGGGGCGGGAGAAATCCTCACCGTGAAATCAGCTTACCCGCTGGAGTATGCGATGACCGAGTTCAGCGGTATTGGCTTCAGTAACCGGGAGCACAACACCATTGAAGGTTTTGAAATCAGCGATCTGTTGATCGAACCCGTCCGTGGTGGACTCACTTTTGAAAATATCGGGCCGTTGGTGGAGTTTACTGCGGATGAGGTCAGCATTCCGGTCGATCAGTCGTATGAATTGGTGGCGCAGGTTCAGGACGATGGATTGCCCAGGGTCCCCGGATCAGTGAGTTCCCTTTGGCAGCAAATCAGCGGGGAGACGTTGACCTTGCCCCAACCGCATGCTTTGGAGACCGACATCCATCCGGAGACTGTTGGGATGCGGACCTTCCGTCTGTATGCGGATGATGGAGAAATTACGACTTTTGCCGAGAAACGGGTTGGGGTCAGTACCGATGGGGAACATTTGCCTCCGGAATTTCTCACCGAGGCGCTGCCTGATGGCGTGGAGGGATCTGCCTATGAAGCGTTGCTGGAGACCAGTGGCGGGGCCGGATCGTTGACCCTTTCCCTGGAGGATGGTCCCGCCTGGTTGAATTTGTCCGACGCAGGGGATGGCACCGCGCTGTTGAACGGCACGCCCTCCGAAGCCGGGGACGTTTCGTTGGTGGTATCGGTCAGTGATGGGATCGACACGGTGAGCCAGACCTTTACGTTAGCCGTTCTTCCCGATGGCAGTGTTCCCGGTCTGCCGGTGCTCTCGCTCGGTGAACCCGCCGATATCGGGATCAGCTCGGCGAAGCTGGCGGCGAACCTGGAAGCGGGAGCGACCCCGGTTTATCTCGAGCTGTATGTCGGACTGGTCGATGAGGGAGAGAATGCCGGAGCCTGGGACCAACACCTCACGATCGGTTACCGTAACCATGGAACCTACGTTAAGGAAGCTCCTGGGCTGGAGCCCGGAACCCTTTATTTCTATCGCTTTGTGGCGACCAATGAGGTGGGGACCCGCTGGAGTGAAACGGGTGAATTTGTCACTTCCGGCGGCCCGGTTGGCATGAGTTATACCATTCGTTTTCCCGGTTACCCGGGAGAGGGACCGGTTCAGGAATATCCGCTATTGGTGCGCCTGGCGGAAGGTCTGGGCGGTTTCTCCTATGCGGAGTTGGCCTATCCGGAGTCGGGGGCCGATCTCCGGTTTTACGACGAAGCGCTCAATGAGTTGCCTTTTGAAATTGAACAGTGGAACGAAGACGGTGAATCCACCGTATGGGTTCAGGTGCCGGAGTTGGATGCGGCAACGAAATTGACCATGGTGGTGGGGGATCCTTCCCGCGATGCGCTTCCGGCGTATGCGATGGATGGCAGTATTTGGGAAACGCATTTTGATAGTGTTTGGCATTTGGGTGAGGCGGCTGGTGAACCCCGTGCCGACGCCACACCGCAGGGTGCGGATGTCGTCTCGACCGGCAGCTCGCCCGTTGCGCAGGTGCCGGGAATTGTCGGCTATGCGGCCGGGTTTGACGGCAGTGGCGGGAACAGTCGTCTGGAAACGACAGGGGCGGAACTCCTGCCGGTTCACCAACTGACGAACCGGTTCAGTCTGGAAGGATGGATCTATATTGATCCGTCGGTCAACAATCACGATGACAACCGCTACTGGCGTCTGTTGTCCCAGGACAGTCAGTGGAGTAATGGGGCCGGGTATTCGTCGAGTCTCCTCTCGGCAAACCGTTTTGACTTTTCTATCGGGGTCTCGCCCGGGTTGGGAAGTGGAAATGGACGGAAGCGTTTGATGTCGGAGATGGACGGTGTTTTCCCAGAGGTTCCCTATGGTGAATGGATTTATCTCAGCACAACCTGGGACGGAAATATTCTCCGGCAATACATCAATGGCGTGAAGGTCGGCGAAGACCTTGGTTTTAACCATAGCATCGCGTATGCGGAGAATCCTTCTCCCCTGCGCTTGGGCGCTAATGAAGATCGGAGTTTGGCGGGGCGTTTGGACGAGGTGCGTTTCAGCCATGAGCCGAAATCGGCTGATTGGGTTCGGACAACTTACGTGAACATTGCGGAGACGGAGTATTTTCTGACCATTGAGCCACGGATGACAGGTGGGGACCGTCCGGCCTTCCTGACTCGTGCGGAGCCACAGGCCATTGTGGGAGAGGAATATGATGAGGAGATCAAACTCTATGCCAAGGATGCGGACAGTCTCAGCCTGGACGCGGAGGGCCTCCCGGCGTGGTTGACGCTTGAGGGTACCGACAACCCCCGGACGTATGTGCTTCGGGGAACGCCTTCGGTGGACGACCTGGGAAGTTCCGCGATCACCTTGACCGCGACAAATGATGCTGGTGAAGCCGAGCAGAATTTTGTCCTTTGGGTGTATCCGGAAGGAACGTTGGCCGGGTTGCCTGATTTCGGTCCGCTGCAGGTGCTCGAGCGCGGAGTGTATGAGGCGACCCTTGGAGCGGATCTGCAAGTGGGAGACGAACCGGTTGAGGTATGGCTCTGGTATGGGCGGGAGAATGGTGGAGACCAACCTGAGTCTTGGGAACACCGCTACCGCTTCCCGGAACAAAAGGTGGGGATGTTTGCCCACCAGGTGGAAAACCTGGAAGAGGAAACCTTATATTATTTCCGTTTCTTTGCGGAGAATGAAGTCGGATCGGTGCAAACGGAAAGTCTGGCTTTTAGCACGCGGAGGGATCTCACGGAGATTTATCCGGTGGCCCATTTGGAAAATCCCGGAGTATCAAATGTACGGATACCCTCCGGAGTAGGGCTGGTTTTGGAAGCGGAGGTTGAGGAGGCCGGCGGGGTTTCGGATTCCCTGGTTTACCTCTGGGAAAGCTTGTCCGGGCCTGCGACGGTTGCCTGGGAAGCGTCCGACAGCAGGGAAACTGTTGCCTGGTTCCCCGAAAATGGGAGTTATGTGCTGCGCTTCACGGCCGATAACAGTGTTAACGCGGACAGTTTTGAGGTCGAGGTGGAGGTCGTGGATCCGGCATTAATCGATGGGAACAGCGG
>JAFIGF010000184.1 GCA_020831535.1 Opitutales bacterium
ACTTGCTGACTGGAGAGCCGGATGCGGGAGATCCGCACGTCCGGTTCGGAGGGAGGGGTGCCGAAGAAACTCGGCATCCCTACCCCTATCTTATATTGTCACCTCGCCAAAAACTGGCCAAAAACCTTGGCGATTTCGGTGCCCTGAAATCGTTGCCGGGTGGACCCTTTGCAGGGCCAACGGTCCGACCCTATCCCAGCCTTGAGCGCAGCGTTATGCCGTTATCGTGCCTGGGAGAGTTCGTGTCGACATGGATCGAAATTCTGCCTTTTATCTGTGTGAATCTGTGTCATTTGCGGTTTTTGTCGCCCATAGGGCCCCCGCTAATAACCGTCCCTTTGGCACTCGCATTCGCTCACACTCCTGATGCTGCTCGCTTATTTCCCTACGGCCTCCCCTTCGACTAATTCGGACAGGCCTGAGGGCAGGCTACCGTGAACCTTGCGGGTGAACTTTCAGCAACTGTTTTTTGAACTGGATACCATCCAGTTTGGCGATGGCGGTTTCGGCATGTTTGACCGGCATTTCCACAATAGCGTGGTCCTTGTTGAGTTTGATAAAGCCGATATCGTTTTTGGGAATGCGGGCGGCACCCAGAATGACGCCCAAAACGTCGGCCACCCGGATTCCATTTTCACTACCGAGTTCCAGAACAATGGCGGTTGTTGGCACGGCGTTTTTCTTTCGGTCTTTTTTGTTCTTTTTCTCTTTTTTGCGAAAGGGTGATTTCTCCTGGTCCGCCGTCCGGTCGTATTTGGAAACCTTTCCTTTGCCCTTGGGAGGGGAATCGATCAATGGGTTTTCTTTTACCGGGCTTTCGTTTCCACCGCCATCTCCCCCGCGCAAGTGGACTAGGGCGGAGATGATATCGGTCGGAGAATAGCCTTGATCCAGTAGGCGGTCGGTGAAGTCATCAAACCGGCGGTAAGTTTTCTTTTCCAGCGTTTCGCGGAGGTTTTCAAAAAAGACATTCGCTTTGCGCTTCTCCACCATCTCTACGGTGGGAACCTTTTCGCGGCGAATTTTGCCCTTGGTAAATCGCATGATGTTTTGCAATTTGTACAACTCCCGTCCCGCGACAAAGGTGATCGCCTTGCCATCGCTCCCGGCCCGGCCAGTGCGGCCGATCCGGTGAACATAATCCTCCCCGTCGTTCGGAAGGTCGTAATTGAACACCACCTGAATGTCCTTCACATCGAGGCCCCGGGCGGCCACATCGGTCGCGACCAGAAACTCCAAATTCCGTTTGCGGAAACGGTTCATTACCCGTTCCCGCATGGCTTGGGTCATGTCACCGTGTAATTTATCGGACAGGTACCCGCGGGCGGTCAAATGCTCGGTCAACCCATCGACCATGACTTTGGTCGCGCAAAAAATGATACCGTAGTGAATGTCCTCCATGTCGATGATTCGGCACAGGACATCCAGCTTGGTGCGGCGGTCCACCTCGTACCATACCTGTTCAATCTCCGGCACGGCCATTTGCTGGCTCTCAATCTTTACGGTGGTGGGGTTGGTGGTAAACGTCTTGATCAACTCGGCAATGGGCCGGGGAATGGTCGCCGAGAACAAAACGGTTTGCCGCTCGGCGGGCATTTGTTCGAGCACTTTTTGAATGTCTTCGAGGAAGCCCATGTCCAGCATCCGGTCGGCTTCGTCGAGAATGATCGTCCGTAAATGCTCCAGCTTCAGGGTTCCTTTCTCCAAGTGGTCCAGGACCCGTCCGGGGGTTCCGATGACGATATGGGCCCCTTTCTTTAAACCCCGGAATTGTCGTTCATAGGACTGTCCCCCGTAAATCGGCAACTCCCGGACCCCTTTTTTGTAGGCGGCCAAGCGGGCCGTTTCCTCGGCCACCTGCACGGCCAGTTCCCGGGTTGGGCAGAGGATCAAAACCTGGGTGGCGGCCAGTTTTGGGTCCACTTTCTCAATGGACGGGATGGCAAAGGCTGCGGTTTTCCCGGAGCCGGTTTGGGATTGTCCGATGACGTCCCCGCCGGCCCGTAGCACCGGAATCGCCGCCGACTGAATCGGGGAGGCTTCCTCAAATCCCATCGCGCGCACGGCCTTTAGTATTTCCGGAGACAGCTCCAGATCTTCGAATGACTTTTTTAACATAGGGTCATTATGGGGATATTTCGGTCGGAATCGATCACCGAAATACCTTATTTTTGATCCCTGTCCCAGGGGTCGGGTCGGACCATTCAGAAGCCTACACCGACGCCGAAACTGACGACCGTATCACCCCTGCAAGTCCAGAAGTTCGCGAATAATGGGGAGGAGGGTTTCGGCCATGTGGCTGGCCCCGAGGTCGTTGGGGTGGCTGGCGTCGGAGGTGCCTTCGAAGTCGGCGCCATACCAGTTGTCGTCAATGTGAAGGTGGGTGGGGTCGTTCTCGGGCAGGTTGGCAAACACGTCCCGCAGAGCGGAGTTTTTTTCCTCGTATTCGCGTAATCGTTGGGGGAGAAAGGTGCTGTCGCCGAACTGCCGGTCCCCGAGAAGGAGCACCGTTGTGTGCGGTCGGTGTTGTCGCAGAATCTTCAGAAAACGGGGGAGTTTTTCCGAGAACTCGGGGGCGGTGTTGTTGGGCAGGGGGTCGATGATGAAAAGCAAGGGGTCGAGTTTGCCGAGCATTTCCGCCATTTTGGGTTCCAGTTTGGCGGTGCCGCAGAATCCAAGGTTTTTTAATTCGGGCGCCAGGTATCGGCCGATTTGGGAGGCGTGGGACAGGCCCGCACGGCTGACGCCAGCTCCGTGGACAATGGAAGTGCCGTAATAGGCGACGTTTTGAGAGGGGGCGGGAACCGCCTGGGGCACCGTGCTTTCTTTGGGGTAACCGAGGAGAGCTTTGGTGGTGCGGCGGCGCAAGGGGAGGTACAGCCGGTAACGGCGTTTGCCAGCGGCAAGGGGGAGACGATTCAGGGGGGGCGGGGAGGCTGGGTTGCTGGAGCGGGCTTGGGCCCCGATCCACGCCCAGTGGCCGTTCTCGGTTTGCCCGTAAAGATCCACTCCGGTTTGTCCCGCGGGCGCAGTGAAAGGGTCGTTGGGGGGATCGCCTTCGATTTCCCAGGAAGCGTAGAGCCACGGGGCATCGGTGACAAAGTCTACATAGAGACCGCCACTACAGATGCCTTGGCGCCAGAGGCCTTCAGGGAGATCCTTTTGCAGAGCCGCAGGTAAACGATCATAAGGGTTCTCACGCGGCTCGTCTGCCCAGGCTATGCCACGGAGACCGAGATCGCGCAGGTCAATCCACTGAAGGTTTGAGGAAGAGGGCTCGCTCATATGGGTAACCGTATCAGTGGTCGGGGAAAAGGCAATGACTGATTGTGGAGGTCTCTCAGAGCGTTTGTTATGATGGACATCTTCCGCAGTCCAAAGGCGACTTCGCTGTCGAATGGCAAACATCGAGCCTCAGATTTTAATTAAGTCCTTCCTTTGCAGAAACTTAAAACTGGAGCCGGGAAGCGGATTCGAACCGCCGACCTACGGTTTACGAAACCGTTGCTCTACCAACTGAGCTATCCCGGCAGGGAAGTTATTGATGGTATTAAAAAAGAAAACTGAGCCTCTTGGCAAGACTCAAGAAAGGGATTCAAGGCCAACGATCTTGTTTATTTTTTCCAGTGGCTTTGCCGTGGAGTCCAAATCGATGCGAGTGGCCCACGCTTCGGGGAAAAAGCGGCGGAACCAGGTTTCCTGTTTGCGCATCAGGCGACGGGTGGAGGTGACGATGGCGTTCTCCCATTCCTCCGGACCGGGCAAATCGCCTTTGAGGTAGGCGAGGGTTTCACGGTAGCCGATGGCCCTGGCGGCGGAGGGGTTGTTTTCCAAACCTTGTTCGCGTAGACGGCGTACCTCTTCGAGGAGGCCCTCGGCGATCATTTGTCTGACTCTGACTGCTGCGCGCTGGTGCAGAACCTCCCGGGGACGGGAGAGCAAGACCATGTGGCGGGAATGGTCCTCCCATCCGGTGGTGGCGGTTTCCTGTTTTTTCTTTTGGGCGGTGAGGGATTCGCCGGTGGTCAGGCAGCGTTCAAGGGCCCGGGCCACCCGTACGGGATTTTGCAAATCAATCTGTTGGCCCGCCTCGGGGTCAATGCCGAGGAGGCGGTCGGTCAGAGCGGCGAGACCTTCGGTGGCCAGAAGGTGACGGACCTCCTGACGGATTTCCGGGGCGGGGGCGGGGACCTGGGTCAGGGGAAGAAAAAAGGACGACAAATAAAAACCGCTGCCGCCGGTGATCAGAACATTTTTCCCGGCGCGGTGGAGGGATTCGATCAGGGGGCGCACGTCTCTTTGGAAATCGCCGACGGTATAGGGTTGGTCCGGCGGTTGAATATCCAGAAAGTGATGACGGATCTGCTTTTGTTCGGCCTTGGTGGCTTTGGCCGACCCAATGTCCAGCCCGCGGTAGAATTGCACCGCGTCGCAGGAGATGATCTCCGCATCCAGAGCTTGGGCCCATTGGAGCGACAGGCGGGTCTTGCCCACGGCCGTAGGTCCGGAGAGGAAATACAGCGGGCGTGGCATAGCGGGTCTATTTGCCGAGAAGTTCACGGGCTTTGGCCCGTAGAGCTTCTTTCATTTTCTCCGGTTGTCCTTCGTTGCGGGCAATGCAGTTGACCAGAGCACTGCCGACAACGACCCCGTCGGCGACCTGACCCACCTGCTCAAACTGCGGGCGGGTGGAAATGCCAAAGCCGACGGCGACCGGAAGGTCGATAGCCTGGCGGATGTTTTGCACGGATTCGGCGATGTTGGTGGGAAGGTCCTTGCGTTCCCCGGTAACCCCTTCGCGGGAGACATAGTAAATGAAGCCACTGGCTTTTTTTCCAATCAGGGCATAGCGTTCCGGTGGCGTGGTGGGGGCCACGATAAAGACATTGGCGAGATCCTGCTCCTGGCAGGCGGCGACCAGCGAATCGGCTTCCTCGGGGGGGAGATCCAGGGTCAGTAAACCGTCCAAGCCCGCTTCGGCGGCCAGCCGAACATATTCCTTTTCGCCCCGGGCGAAGACCAGGTTGTAGTAGGTGTAAAAGATGATCGGCAGATCGGGGGCAAATTTGCGAATCTCCCGTACCAGCTGAAAGCTGCGATCGGCCGTCATGCCATTGGCCAGGGCTCGTTGCGCGGCCAGTTGGTTGGTCAGTCCGTCGGCCAGGGGGTCGGAAAAGGGAATGCCCAGTTCGAGCAAGCCAACGCCCTCTTCGACCAGAATGCGGCATAGCTCCAGCGAGGTGTCGAAGTCCGGATCGCCAGCGCAGAGGTAGGCGATGAAGCAAGGCTCGCCGGTTGTACGGGAATGAGTGAAAGTGTCCTGGATTCGTTGCGTCATGGAAAAGAATTAGTCTATGCGAAAAAGCACGGGAAGTCGACTGTGGACCAGATAGGGCCGGTGGGATTGAAGAAAATATCGGATCTCGCGGTCGGCTTCGGGGAGGGGGTTGAAACTCTGGGTTTGCTGTACCTGGGGGGGGCTCCCGCTCAGCCATTCATCCAATACATCGGCGAAGGTTTTGGCGTGCGGATACTCGACGATTTCCCATTCCTCGCCCAGACCGGCTTTCTCAGCGGCAGATCGCAGCGCCGCGCTCAGCCCACCGAACTCGTCAACCAGGTTCCTTTCCTTGGCGGCAAAGCCCGACCAGACGCGTCCTTCGGCGACTGCTCTGATCTCCTCTTGGCTCAGATCCCTTTCGGAGGCCACCAAGTCGGTAAACTCCTGGTAGGCGTCGTCGATGAAGTTTTGCCAAATCGCCATTTCGTCGTCGGTTTTTTCCCGGAAGGGGGAGAGGAGGGTGGCGTAGTCACTGGTCCGGACGAAATCGTAGCCGAGACCGATCTTTTCTCTCATTTCCTCGATATTGGGAAGAATCCCAAAAGCGCCAATGCTTCCCGTCAGGGTGACTGGGCTGGCGAAGATCCGGTCTGAAGCCATCGCCGCCCAGTAGCCTCCGGAAGCGGCATAGGTGCCAAAGGAGACAACGACCGGCATGGTCTCCCGGACTTTGGCGAGTTCCCGGCGAATCAATTCCGAGGTCAGGACATCCCCACCGGGGCTGTTGATTCGCAAGACCATGGCTTTGATTTGGGGGTCTTCCCGGAAAACTTTCATTTCGCGGACCAGACTTTCCATGTTGACTTGTCCGGCCCCTGCGCGAGCCCCTCTCATAATGTCGCCTTCGACGTACAACAACGCGATTTGGTTTGGGGCCTGGCCCCGTCGGGGTTGCTTCCATTGTAACCCTTCCAGGTAGGTGCGAAAGGGGACCCGGTTGAGTTCCTCGTCCGGTCGGTTCAATTGTTGGGCAAGGTGGGTTAAAAGCTCATCGTAATGTCCGGCATGGTCCACAAAGTCGAGACGTTTGGCCTCCTCTGGCGTCAATACCGGTTTGGACCGTGAAATTTCCGCCCAGGTCTCAGGGTCGGCCTTGCGGCTTTCGGCTACCGAGACGAGGAGGAAATTCCAATAATCCTGCAAAAGCTTCTCTGTTTGTTCACGATTTTCCGCAGACATTTCCCTTTCGGTAAAGGTCTCCGTGGCTGATTTGTAGGTCCCAGCGCGAATGATTTGAATTCCGATGCCCAATTTATCGAGAAGGTCCGTGAGAAAGATCGATTCTATGGCTAGCCCCAGGAAAGGGATGACTCCGGAAGGGTTAAGGAAGATTTCATCGGCAGCGGAGGCGACAAAGTAGTCCCGCATCGAAGGGGCCTCGACGTAGGCATAGACCGGTTTGCCCGAGACTTCGCGGAAATATTGCAGGTTTTCCCGCAGTTCCTGTAAGACGGGGAAGCCACTCCCGTAAAGTTCCGGACGAAAGGCCCCGCGCAGAATCAGAGCATCAATGCGATCATCGTGGGCGGCGTTGCGGATGCCTTCAAGGGTTTGTCGCAAGGAGAGGGTAGGGACCTGGCCCCCGCCAAGGAATTCGCTGAGGATCTCATCGAAGTCAAAGGGGACGGGCGCATCAACGATGTTCACCGAGAGGTCGAAGACCAAAACACTGCCCTCCTCGATAAAGGGTTTTTCCTTCTCGGGTAAAAATGCGAACACCAGTCCGATGACCAATGCCAGGGAAAAGACACTGACCAGGCTCAGCGCCAGGAGCGTACCGAGAAACGAGGAGAGGAGGTTTTTAAAAAAGGCTTTCATAGATAGTGACATCGATTGTCTTCAGCATCTTACTTTTTTGCCCAAGGGTCACGAAAAAAGCAAAGAACAGAAAAGGTTGGAAAGAAGTATGTGGTAGGGCAATACGATGTCACCTTTAGATAAAGTCCCTCTTTCCGCTTTTAGAATTGTTCTTCAAGGCAAAATTTGCTTACCTTTCAGCAAGCTTATGAAATTTGCGATAGGTATAGATGGTGGTGGAACCTGCACAGATCTTGTTCTGATGGATGAGGAAGGGAAGATCCTGGCCGAGGAACGGATATCCGGGACCTCTCCCAGTTATTTGTCGGGAGAGGAAATTAAATTTCTCCTGGAACAGGGGAGGGATCGGCTTTTGGCGCAAATGGAATTGGGCGTCGAGGCGGTTGACTTTAGTCAGTTTTGCATGTCTGGGAACCCCCGGTTCTGGCAAGAACTTCTCGAGGGATGGACTGGCTGGGGTGAAATCAACTTTTGTAGCGATGCTGAACCACTTCTCGACTTAGCCACCAAGGGCAAGCCGGGGATGGTTCTGCATTCCGGGACGACGTCCTTCATCGTCGTTCGCGGGACCAACGGGGAGGTACAAATTGCCGGCGGTCTGGGGGTGGTTTTCGGTGATCCGGGAAGTGCGCAGGACATTGGCCGCCGAGGTTTCGCCAAAGCAATGTTGCAAATTCAGGGGTGGTACCCCCGGACGATGTTGGCGGAGGCTCTTGAGCGCTCTTCCGGTAAGACCGACTACGGTGATATTCTGGCGTATTTTTACGACAAGGACAAACCCCGACGATACTTGGCCAACTTTGCTTCCGAGATCATGAGTTGTGCGCGGGAAGGTGACTTCGCGGCCCGTGATGCGGTGGTTGAGAGTGTTGTCCATTTGGTCGATTTGGCGCGGGAAGTTTCCCGCAAAAGCGGACTCTCGGACTATCCCGGGATTCCCTTCTATACCAGTGGTCCGATTCTCCGTCAGCCTTTGGTTCTGCAAATCATTCGTTCCCAAATTGAGCGCGAGAATATCGCCCGGGAAATTTTTCCCCTCCGTGCTTCTCCCGTCGAGGGGGTGCGCCAACGTTTGCTCCGCAACTGGCTGGCCCCGGTGTAAGGAGGCAGGTTTCGCTTCCCGATCGTTCGTATGTCGGAGGGACTTTACGTCCCGATTGGTCGTTCGGATTCGCTCCAGTCTTGGCCCGGCCTTCTCCACCGAGAGGAAAACCAGACCAATGCTAAAGCGAATTCAAAGGTCTACCCCTCCGGGTCGGCGTAGACCCGGATCTCGGTCAAACCGGCGGAGGCGGCGCCGTGGGTTTCCTCGACCACCACCCGTAGTTGTTTGGTGGTTACGGGCTCGGGCAGGATATGGGTTCGCCGACTGCGATCGTTTTCGCCTTCCTGGCAAAGGGTTTTCCATTCCTCGCCGCGCTTTACCTGAAGGCGGTAGCGCAGAGGAATATGCGGGGCCACGTAGAAGGGGTTTTCCCAATGGGTTTCCAAAACCAACTGGGAGGGGAAGGTGAGTTCCACTCGCTGGAAGGTGGTCTCTTCGGCCCACTCAAGGCTGGCCCACTGAGGGAGAGGCGCTCCGGGATCGCTCAGCCAGAGGTTGGTTTGCTCTCGGGGACGGGTCACTCCGCTAAGGACCTGACTGGCGTTGTAAATTTTCTGGGCGGGTTCCAGTTGGCAAGAGACATGTCCGGGCAACCGGTCCCAGTGAAAACGTCCGGATCCGATCAGATGTCCACCAGCCAGACCGTATTCTTGGCGAGCCGACCAGCGGACGGCGACGCTTTCGGGCCCCTCCACCTCCAGACGGTGACACCCCGCTTCGGCGGGGGTGCAGCCGACGGCGGTCCAGACACATTCGTCGTTGCCTGCCGGTACGGCGATGGTCTTTTCCCAAATGAGTTCACCTTCCTCGCGACCGTAAGCCCAGATGGAATCGACTTTGCGAAAGCGAAGAGTGACTTCAGTGGTTTCCTTGGCGGTGGAAACGAGATGGACGCCGAGGCGTTCCAGTTTTGCGCCGTCAAGGTGGAGCCATTCGCAGGGGCAGTTGTCGGTGGTAAAGGTGCGGCCTTTGGCGCGCCTCCAAATATGTTCCCGCAGGTTCTTGTCCTCCGGCTCTTCCCACGCGCCCATGCCCCGCAGGGTGTGTTCGGAAGAGGCGTTCGCCGAAGCCTTGAGGGCCAAGTCCGATGGGTCGGTGTTGTGACGGTGGGGAAGGTAGCAACCATCCCGCAGGAGTTGTTGCTGCACGCGGTCCACATTTTCCTCTATCATTTTCTCTGGGGAGGTGTTTTCGGCGATCGCCAAGGCAGCCAGAGTACCGATTCCTTGGCCCATCAGACCGCAAGTGGCCATAACACGGACCGTTCCCAAGGCGGCGTGGGTGGTGGAGATGTTTCGCCCTGCCATGAGTAAGTTGGGGACGTTGTTGCTGATCATCGCCCGCAGCGGAATGCCGTAGGGTCCGATGTACTTGAGGGCAACTTCCTTGACTTTGTCATCATAGCCGACCTTGGATGCCGGTTCGCTGCTGTCGGCTAGCAATCCGCCGGGAGTATGCAAATCGATGAACCAACCTCCGTAGGCACATTCGTCGGGGAAATCGACCCGGTCCTGAAGTTCGTTCTCAAAGATGAGGTGTTTGCCCATGATTCGGCGGCTTTCGCGCTTGCCGGGAACCTGTCCGATAAACTCAAGGGCGTAGTTCCGGCATTTATCCATCATCTTTGGATCCTTGTTTTTCATCCAATCCCAACCCCCGAGGGCGTGACGGGTCAGTTCATGACGAATCTCCTCATTGTCGTAAATGGTGTTGTAGGGAACGCCGATCTCGATCCACCAGAACCCCCCTTCCGGCTCGTTGGGTTTGCGGCCCTGTTCATAAAAATAACTGGCATCCTCGTGCTTGACGGCCCAATCGGGGGCTTTGAAGGGGGCAGGGCGACCGGTATCGATGCAACGGATATGGATACTGTTGCCCATGACATCGGTGGACCCTTCGGCGACCGCATGGACTTCTCCGGTTTCTTTGTGCGCTTCGCTGCCCCAACGCCATTCGCAACCGGCGAGGTTGCCGGTCAGGGCGTCACCGGTACAATCGATAAAAGTCTTTCCGGCAATCAAAAGAGTTGTTTCGGCATTGGAAATTTCCGCGCGGATGGCCTTGATCGAAAGTCCATCGTGACAGGCGGGGCGGTGCAGATAGCCTTTGCGGTCGTCGGCCACGGGCCATTGGGCCAAGTTCTCGAGTCCCCAGGAACCGTCCTCTAGTTGCACGTCCCGGACGGAGGTGTTGAGGTGTAAGGTGAGGTTGGGCTCTTTTACGGCGATGTCATACAGGGCCATGTCATGGACACTGTTGGTCCAACCGTTTTCGATTGGGAAAAGGTGATTGCTCCGGCGTTCGGCTTGCATGGCCTCGCCAATGATACCGGTTTCGCGGGCGTGAGTATGGTGACACGCGGCTCCATGAATGGTAACCCGCACTTCGCTGGAGGCGTTTCCGCCGAGTACCGGGCGGTCTTGAATCAGACAGGTTTTCGCCCCGTTACGGGCCGCCGCGATGGCTGCGCAAAAGCCAGCCATGCCACCGCCGGTGACCACTACATCATAGGTTTCTTGGAGTGTTTTCATAAAGAGGATAGGGGGTTGGGCTCGTCTCCCTTCATGGGAAGGGAAGGGTAGGCGCTGATCTGTGCCGCTGTTTCGCGGAGTCTTTGCAGAATCGTATCGAAGGTGTCGTCCCGGAGTTGGCCGGAGACAGCCAACCCGGCAATGGGTGGATTCCCAATGGGCACGGCGAGGGAAGCTTCCCCCTCCGGTCGGGTGATGAGGGCATAACCACGTTGGGCAATGACCCGTAGGAGAGGGAGCAACTCTTCATGCTCATCAGGGAAAAATTCGGCCACAAATTCTGGAGGTTTATGTGCCATGAGCAATAACCCGATAGAGGAATCGCGCGCCGGATAACCATCCGTTTTTCCCAAGGCATGGGAGGCGGTGACGCCGGGAAGATTGAAGTAAAAGTAGTTTACCGTGTTTCGCCAGAGAACGCCCAGGGCGACAATCATTTTCAGATCGTCCAGTTGGGGCAATACGCGCATCGCCTGCTGGGCCAACCCCGAGGCTGATAAGGCAATGGCGGAGAGAGCGTGGATCCCGGAACCTACGCCGTAACGCCGGTCCGGGTGTTGGTCGATCATTCCCAAATGACGCAAGGTTCCCAAAAATCGTTGCACCCTGGTGGGGGTCATCCCAAGCTCACGGGCCAGTTGCCGAACCCGAACAGGCTCCTTGCTCTGGGCAACGGCTAAGAGAACTTCCAAGCCTTCAATTAGGCTTCGATTGGGCTGAGCGGGGAGGTGATCCATAGAAAGCAGGTTTATTTGTCACTATATTAGTGACAAAAGGGTTTTGTCAAAGAGATTTCCCGGTAAGAGGGGATTTTTAAACAGGCTCTCACTGACGGATCATGCGGGCGTAGGGGCCATCTTGCCGAGTCAGGTCGGCATGAGTTCCGACTTCTATGATTTCCCCTTTTTCCAAGTAGATGATGCGGTCGGCTTTCTGCAAAAGACTGGGGCGATGGGAGCTTAGGAGAACGGTACGGTTTTTCATCAAGGCATAGAGACTTTCCTGAATAACTCTCTCTGATTCCGGTTCGACGGCGCTCGTGGGTTCATCAAGCAGAAGGATTTCCGGGTTGGCCAAAAAGGCCCGGGTCACGCCGATTCGTTGCCGTTGCCCCCCGGATAACTTTATGCCCCTTTCACCGGAGCGGCTTCCGGCGTATCCGGTAATTGGATCGGGGTATCCAATAATGCGTAGATTCGGCTGGAGGCGGCGAGGGCCCGCTGGAGGAGGTCGTTGACTTGGGCAAGGGTACGCACAGGACTGTTCAATTGCCACCAGAACCCCCGCAGGGCCACCAAGCCGCCGATGGTGAAATGCCCCAGGTAAACCAGCCATGCACCCAGTCCAAGCATCAGTACGTTGGTGGTGAAGGCCATGCTGAAGACCAAGGGAAAGATTCGGGTCCGCAAGTAAACGGCTTTCAGCGTCTTCTGCAAATGCTCTCCAGTGAGAGCGCGGAAAGTGTGTTGTTCGCTGTCCTCGCGGGAGAAAATTTTGATCACCGGGAAACCCCCAAGGGTCTCTTGCAGACGGGCGCCAACTTCTCCCAAGGCCGTCCGAGCCTCCCGATAGTAGTTTTTCAAGCGGGGATTAAAATGCCGCAGCATGAAGTAGGCGATGGTCAGGGGAATAAAGACGGCCGCGCCGATCAAGGGGCTGATCCAGACAATGGCCGCCAAAACCAGCAGGAAGGTGTAACACTCCTGCACCATGCTGGTGAATCCCGACAACAGCGAGGACTGGACGGCATCGACATCGGAGATGACCCGTGATTGCAGGTCCCCGCTTTTTTGTTGGTGCAGGTAGGATGGGGGCTGCTGCAAAAGATGATGATACAGGCGCCCGCGCAGATCATGGATAAACGTTTGTCCTGCCTTTTCAAAGAGCCGGTCCCGCCAGGCTCCACACAGTAGGGAAAAGCCATAGGTCCCTACGGCGACCGCCAGAGCGGGGAGGAGGAGATGGATTTGCTCGTCCAGCAAGACCACATCCACGACTACCATCCAAATCAAATTTGGGATGAGCGCGGCCGGCCCAGCCACAAACAAAAGGGCCATACCTCCGAGAAGGAGTTTGCGATAGGGGCGCAATTCCCGCCAAAGGCGACGGGTGGGTTGTTCTGTAGGGTCGCGGCGCAACAATTGTGGGGCGGGTAGTGAAGGCGGGCTAGTATTCTGTACCATATAAACTTTCGCATTGAAATATCCCTGCTAACGGTCATGATCGGTTCATGGCCAGATACCGAGTCACACTAACGAAAGAAGAGCGCGAGGCATTGGAAACGATGACTCGCAGCGGGAAAATCCCCGCCA
>JAFIGF010000074.1 GCA_020831535.1 Opitutales bacterium
GCGCTCCTTGCGCCATCCCTCCGTCTCTTTCAAAAGCAGGCTTTTTACCCGCTCGCGCTCTTCGTCGTCTCCAAGGTAACGTTTCATGTAGTCAGGGTTGCTGAAAGATCATGAGAACGCAAACCTAATCTAAAGCGGTATTATCCCTATGCTTATCATCCACCCAAAATTTTAAAAAGAAATCCGCCACCACAGATTTTAACTACATTTCACATATCTACTCACTATAAAATAGACCTGATTTCGGACCATTCGAAAACAACTATTCCAATAATAACTTTCACTAAACTAGAAAAGCACAAATAAAATTTAAAAATGAGCGTTTTAAGTTACAAGGCAATTATCAAGCATTACGAAACTTCCCCTGATGAAGTAAAAAAATTCTTCGAGAACACTCCCAAGCTGGTCACTGACTTCGATTATGAAGTAGCCATAGGCTACGTTTTCTTGAGAACAGAATTGGGGTTGAATAGAAGTATTTATTGCGGCGTAGTTAAACTGCATCGAGGAGATTACGAGATTTGCAGAAATGCTATCAATGTCCAGCACATGACTCGAGAAGGGTTTTTAAATTTGTTCAAAAATGTCTACGGCAAGGATTTGCCGGCGAATATAAGAAGTAAAATAAAAGGTGCTGAAAGTATCAGAGATCGAGTCCTTCATGGAAAAAAAGTAAGGGATCCAGAGATGCGAAAAGCTATATGTGACGTTTTGGACTATGCGAAAGAAATGAATATTTTCCTAAATAGTGAGGCTGGGTTTATGCCTTTCGGCGATCTTCGTGGCTTTAAGGGGCGAACAAAGGCCTTGGATAAGAAAACAACACGTTGGATACTCAAAGGGATGGGTTTCGGAATTAAATGAGGGAGATCGATAAAATCCAATATTTAATCAATCACCCATTCCTTTTCAATTAATTCCTCAACTGAATAAAAAGTTTCAACCGCTCCTGAGTCTTTCACTTTTATTTTCAAACTATCCCCCATTAGATCAACGCAAGATAATGAACCATACTTCCCGCTCGAATGCTTTAAGTGAATTATCCCGTCAGGTCCGATAGGGGCATCCAGTGACAATGCCTCTAGTGTTTGCTTTTTAAGTCCATCAGACCAAGTTTTCTTTTCGCTTGTCATAATTTAACCTTTTTTTTGTCGATTTTTCGTTTTTTGATATCCTGATCCATAAAATAGGGTAAATAGAATTGGCCCGCAAGCACCTTTCCAATAAAGGACAGCCGAAGGGGTCCACGTTTTCTTGATTTTTGGAGACAGCCGAAGGGGTCAGTCCACGTTTTCTTGATTTTATTCTAAAACCCGTTGTCTATTATTCATTTACACCGTTCTCTTTCTCCTTCATTGAATTGGCAGAAAGATGCAGAGGGGCTGGGGACTATGGTTGGTGGAAACCCTTGCTTCCTTCTCCGCCCTGCGGGCTACGCAGGACAAAGAATGCGGCGGGCTACTTTTGGTGAAACGTATTCCCGTCCTTCAATCTTTTATAGATATCTGCGTCGCTTCGGGAGTTCCCGGCGGTTATCAGCCACGAATATGGAATGACGTCAAAATGCTAATTTGACATCAATCGCAAATTCGATGATTTTAATAGCATGAAGAAAGCAGCACCCAGGAAAACCACTAAAAAACGCGTCAGCTCAGGTAAAGGGTTTGAAAAGCCCCCCCTTCGGTCAAAATCTCCCAAGGCCTCTACAATCCGCCTTAGACCGGAGTTGCAAACCGCCCTGGATCGAGTCAGCAAACATCTGGATCGACCGAAGAACAAGATCGTCAACCAGGCGGTGGCGGAGTATTTGGAGAAGACCAGTCTCCAACTGCGGGACGATATTGAAGGCACCTTGGCGAACCTCCGCGTTTACCGCGCCAAGGATCCGAACTTCGAGGCCGGGATCGAACGGTTCGCTGCGGCCGAGACCGCCGAATCCGGTGCAGATACTCACGAAGGAAAAGAATTACCCGCCTCCAAAGGGTCCCTGCTCCACGACATTCAGGAAGTGATCCATGCCTGATTGGGACGAGGATAGTCCAAAACTTCGCGGAAACCTGGTCAAAGTTTTGCGTGGCATCCGTGACGCCGCACAGCAGCGTCAACCACTGACCCTTGACCCTATCCGTGGATGGCATCGCGGGACGATGAAGGGGCTGGACGTGCCGCATAAAAAATTCGTTGGATACTTCCGTGGTGAAGCGGGCCTCAAGGGTATCGAAGTTGCGATCGGCAAGCATTCAGGAACTCCATCCGGCCAGGTAGCTGCGGAATTGAGTGACTTCACGGATCGCCTTGGCCGCGCCCTTTCCAGCCTGGATGCGGCGATCACTTCCGGAGCGGACTTGATCGCAGACCAGCTCGAAGCGGTTCTCCAAGTCTGCGCCTGGGCGCATTCTGAATGGGTGCGCATCCATCCCCTTGTCAACGGCAACGGCCGCACTGCCCGCCTCCTCGCCAATGCCATCGCGCTTCGCTACGGCCTACCACCTTTTGTCCGTCTCCGCCCACGCCCCAACTACGGCTACAGCGAAGCCGCCGATGCCTCCATGCGCGGCGACTACCGTCCCCTTGCCCAAGCCTTCCACCACATGCTCAAGGCCGTCCTTTCTGAACCCTAAAAGGACAGCCGAGGGGGTCAGTCCACGAAATCTTGAGAATTTCTAAAACCTACTTTTCATCAACCACCTGCACCATTTCGCATCGCTGCTCTATCTTGATTGAGGGAATAAGAAAAAGCTGCATTCTACTGCCCGGAAAGCCAAGCGACAAAGCCCGGCCATTGCTCGATTCACGCGTGGCAGCAGAATGCAGCCACTCCTTGGACTATACTCTTTGCGAATTGTGAGACAGCCGAAGGAGTCAGAGTATCAAGAGAAAAGTTCACTTTTTTTCAGCGTGAGGAAAATGCGTAAGCTCCGCCCTCCGGTCATTTTGGCCGGTTTTCCATCGTGTTCAATTGCCTTCAATCTGAGTTGAGGGGAACGGGAGGATTACCCCAACATTAACTGGGTACGCAGTTTTGAAAGCCATGCTTCCGTCTGGTTCACCTCTAGTTTTGGGGCGCGTCCTTTTTGACTATACCCCTGGATAAGTTTTTCCAATGAAACGGATCGATCCAGTTTTCCAATTGCGTGTAAGGCTCGAATGGATGCCCTGTCAGGGCCGCAAAGCCACCAATAATCCCGTTGTGTTTGCGCAAAAGCCAGAAGGTCCTCCTCCCCTTCATCCAAATCCGGAACTCCTTGGCTTTTTAGTTCAAAACGTAATCGATTATTTACCTCATGTACTTGAATTCCTTCGACAAACTTTTCCTCGGGAATATTCACCAAAACCTGACCATGCCGGTTTGGTCGTAGCACTTCTTCCACGCACTTGCGCACGGTCTCGATTTTATAGTATTGTTTAAGATTATTCCATTGATTGATCGTCACGGCCGCTGCAATCGCGTTTGCATCCATAAAGATGAGGCTTTTCTTCGGCGGGTTCATCAACGGATTGCATTAAAATGCGGGTGCCAAGCCGTAAGATGCAAATAGAGGAGGGAGTTCATCGACTTCAAGTCCGGCTAGGGACGCAGCTTTTCGGGTTGATACTTTTCCTTGCCCCACCACCTTGTGCATCCGTTTGACAAAGGACTCACAGAACAAGCGGGGTTGTTCCTTGGCATCGTCTGAACGACTGAGGTTGTTAAGGTCTATTTCTTCCTGCATGGTTTTGCCCAATAAACGGAGGTTCACCAAGCGGTAGTAAAAGGCTTGACCGGAAACTTTCATCTCCTTGGCATTGCGCAATATCCAATCGGCGAGGGTTTCCTTCGTTTTCCTCGTTTCCCAACGGGCTCTTACTGCCGAATCCGGCAAAAGGAGACCTGCGGCAAAGGCATCGGCCAGCTTTTCCTCCTTTGGTCTGGATTGGTCGCTCCAATCATGCCGTTGAGGAGGCAAGGCAGACCAAGTGAGAACGTGAAACAACTCGTGGGCCAAATCGAAATTTCGTCGAAAATCCGGTTCTTTGCGATTGATCGTGATCATGTCCAGCGGAGGCATGTGACAAGCCGATCCGGAGATTCCTAGAGGCGCATCGACGTTTAACACCATAATGCCCAACTTGCGCTCGATAGCATCCTGCAAGCGTTCCGCCGGAACCGCTCCCAACTCGAGGCGATTCGCCACTTGGGTCCCGATATAAGAAGCCGATGCGAGTGTAGTGCCATGATCGACCTTGAGTTGCCGATCAAACGGATTTATTTCTTCCCCGCACAAATCGGAAAAACGGATCGCCGCCGAAGCCAATTTGCTCACCTGATCTTCGAATGATGAAAGTCCCTCGGCGTCACTACGGGCCCGAAATGAGAGAACCTTTTCATCGACTATACGGTAGGGGTCGGTAAAAAACTCCATGGGTTCACCAAAAATCTCGATGAGCCGAAACATTTCATCGCTGCTCACGGCACGAATACCGTTTTCAATATTCGAGATAATCTGGTGTTTTCCAAGATGCAGCTTTTCCGCTAATTCGGACTGGCTCATGCCAGCTCGTTCGCGCGCAATCTTTAGCCGGCGACCAATCTGGAGATTGAAGATGTCTTTTTGGTTCATGGGAAGGGGGACTCAAATAGCAAGGAAAGCAAAGGATCAGCGATCTTGCAAAACAAATTTTGCAAGATTTTGCTGGAAGGGGTCAGAAAAGCACCAGTCCACGATTTGCTACGCCATCTCCGTTTCACTCCGTCTTGATTTTTGACCGTTCTGATTATTATCCATCAAGCGATCATCCTGCTCGGCTTTTCCAGAGGCAATCGTCGAAGGTGTCGAACCCTTGATCGCTAACATGACCAATCAGGAAAAGGATCGACATGTTGTGGCTGCGGTTTAATGGCTGTTTCCATCCGCCCTACGCTAGTAGATGGTCAAGAAGCGGTATTTTAAATCCGTTCGGGCCACTTCGCAGGATTCTCGGATCCGTGGAACAATCCGTAGAAGCGAATCAGGCCTTCCTTCTCAAAGTATTCGTAGTGAATAATGTGTCGCCGAAATTTTCCCAACTGGATGTGACGGGTGGAGGCGTACAAAAAGGCGTTATGCAGCGGGCTTTTCTTCACCGAATCAATCGCTTCCCGGACCTTTTCCAAGAATTCCTCACCAAGCCCGGCTTGTTCATCCAAATACAAGGCATGCCCCTCGACATCCTTCCAAAAGAGCGGATGAAACTCAGCGATTGGAGCCACGGTTAACGTTTGCGAAACCGATCACTCAACGTAGCCATGCGATCATTAAATTCCGGTTCGGTGATAGACCGAACCACACCGCTATGCATCTCCTCGGCACGCCGGGCACTTTCCGCAAGTTGAGCTGCATCGAAAGGCAAGCTTCCGGCCAAGCGAAAGAAAATACCGAGCCGCTCTTCCTCGGGCAATGCCATAAGATCATCAGCCAGCTGTTTCGCTTCGACTTTCATAAATAAAACCATGCAGCACTTATCGTATAAAGTAAAGCCTGAAAGACACCGAGGGACAGCCGAAGGAGTCAGTCCACGTTTTGCTACGCCATCTCCGTTTCACTCCGTCTTGAGAATTTCTAAAATCTACTTTTCATCAACCACCTGCACCTTTTCGCAACGCTGCTCTATCTTGATTGAGGGAATAAGAAAAGGCTGCATCCTGCTGCCCGAAAAACATTGCTGGATTCACGCGTGGCAGCAGGATGCAGCCACTCCTTGGGCTATACTCTTTGCGACTTGAGGGGCAGCCGAAGGGGTCAGAGTATCAAGAGAAAAAATCACCTTTTTCCACTTTGAGGAAAATGCGTAAGCTCCGCCCTCCGGTTATTTTGGCCGGTATTCCATCGTGATCAATTGACTTCAATCTGAGTTGGGGTGGACGGGAGGATTACCTTTGCCATTGTCAGCATGCCAAAGTTCTGCCATGGTTATGGCATGAAATCGACGATTGCATTGGATTCTTCGAACCGGATCGTGCTTTCCCGCGAAATTCGGGAAGCGGCGGGTATTCCCCGCAAACAGAAACTGATGGTTTCGGCGACCCCCGGGCGGATCATTCTGGAGATTGAGCCGAATCAAACCGGGGAGGTGGTCCAACGCGGCAAACTCAAGGTTTGGACGGGGGAAGTGCCTGAAACGGCCCTCTCCGATGCCGTCAACCATGCCCGTCATTACACCCGATGACTTTCCTCGACACCGGAATCCTGGTGGGGGCGGTTCTTGAGAATCACCCTGAACACAAGGCCTCCCTATCGGCGCTACATGACCTCGAACGACCGTTCACGAATGCCCATGCCCTGGCGGAAACTTTCGCCACACTGACAGGATTCTACAAGGTACCGACTACGGCAGCGACTGAACTTACGCTGGCATTGCGCAGCATAATCCCGGTCGAACCTTTGCTCATGGAAGACTACGAAACTTCAATTCAGGAAGCACGCAGTCGGGGAGTAATGGG
>JAFIGF010000084.1 GCA_020831535.1 Opitutales bacterium
GAGGGGCCTTGATTGTGCACATCGGGCCGTAAGAAAGTAAACTCCCGAGGAGTCCAATCGATGAGGAGGGGCATGGGGCCAATCACGGCTTCCTTTACGACTCTCAGAATCACTTGGCAAGGAAACTGGAACTTCTTCACCCATGGATAGTGATTTTTTAAGGGGAATACATTTAATCAAGTCAAAACGTGGATGCTAAGATCATCGGAAAGAAAAAGTCCGACGGCAGAGCCGTTAGGGTTCGGTAACGCCGCAGCAGGCAGCGGCTGGAGAAAGCGGCAATAGGATTGCCGCAGTCCAAGGTGCCTGCGGCACGAGGGGTGGTCGGTTATACTTTGCCGGACCGGCCAATCCGACGGCGGAGCCGTCTTTGGACTGCGGCAGCCTGCTGGCGAACCGTAAGGTTCGAGTAACGCCGCAGCAGGCTGCGGCTGGCAAAAGCGGCAATAGGCCTGCCGCAGTCCAAGGTGCCTACGGCACGAAGGGTGACCGGTTATGGTTTGCCGGATCGGCCTATCCGACGGCGGAGCCGTCTTTGGAGTGCGGCAGCCCTGCTGGCGCACTCCGTGAAGCTAGCCCTGCTGGCGAACCGTTAGGTTCGATAACGCCGCAGCAGGCAGCGGTTGGAGAAAGCGGCAAGAGCTTGCCACAGACCACGGGGCCTGTCGGCAATCTTTTTAGGCCAAGGTTTTTCGTTGCCTTGGGGTGGCGAAGTTGTGCAGGGTAGTGGTCTTCGTGGAAACCGATTATACTTTTATCAATCAGCAGGAGGAGTTGGAGCGTTTTCTGCCCGTTTTGGAACAGGGGGAGACGGTATGTCTGGATACCGAGGCTGACAATATGCACCACTACGAGACGCGGCTTTGTCTCCTCCAGATCGGGGTTGAGGATCAAGTGGCCCTCGTCGATCCCCTGGGAGATCTCGACTGGACCCCTCTCCTTGGCCTCATGGAGAAAAAACGGCTGGTGATGCACGGGTCGGACTTTGACTTCCGCTTACTCTCCCAGCACGGCGGGTTTCGCCCGAAAAATCTCTTCGATACGATGCACGCGGCCCAATTGTTGGGGTTGCCGAAAATCGGGCTGGGGTTTTTGGCAGAGCATTATCTGGGGATAAAAATGACCAAGGGGCATCAGAAGAGTGATTGGTCCAAACGGCCCTTGCCGCCCAAAATGCTCACCTATGCGGCTCTGGATGCCCATATTCTCCATGGTTTGAAGGAGGTGATGGAAAAAGAAATCCGTGACGCGGGTCGGGAAGAATGGCTGCGGGAACGCTGTCAATGGCAGGTGGAACAGGGGAATATCGGGTTTGCCGAAAAGGATAAGAATGCCTGGCGGATTCTGAGTTGGCGCAATCTTTCGCCAAGAGGGCAGGTCAATTTGTATTATCTGTATCAATGGCGGGAAAAGCGGGCCAAGGAGTGGGATTTGCCGCCATTCAAAGTCTTGCACAACGAAATGCTCTTCGGTTTGGCCAAGGCGGCCCAGGATTTTCCCCATGGCGATTGGCGCAAGGCGATGACCCCCCGTTTGTTCAACTCCCGCGGCAAGGATTTGGAGAATGTTCTACGGCAGGCCGCCGCGGCCTCCCCGAAGGATTTGCCCCCTCCGCCGCCGCGAAAACTGCGTCCCGATCCGCTCAATCCGGAGGAATTGGGGCGGCAGGCGTAAATGCAAAAGAAGCGCGACCAGGTGGCTCGGGAAATGGGCATTGACCCCTCCCTGGTAGCCAATCGCCAACAGCTCACCTTGTTGGCCCGGGACCCTTCCCTGGCCGAGGAACTGCTTTTACCCACCCCGCGGCGGCTTTTGGGCTTGTCGGCGAGTTCTCCGCAGGAAGTGGTCAATCAAAAGGAATAAAAGGCCTTGGCGAAAGAAAGACTCTTGTCGGCGAGGGGATTTTTCACACGCTCTTAGGCAGGCCTTATTTTATCTATGCTACCAGTACGACCAAAGACCATTGTTCTCAAACTCGGCACCGGGTTACTGACCCGCGGTGGGGGTTCGTTGAACAAGGAACGGATTGCCGAAATTGCCGGGCAGATCAATCTCCTGCGGCAAGAGGGGGCCCGGGTGGTGGTAGTGAGTTCCGGCGCGATCGGTCTGGGGATCGGAGCGTTGCAACTGTCGCGGCGTCCCCAAAAGCTGGAACGTTTGCAAAGCTGTGCGGCCGTTGGGCAGGGATTGCTTTGGCAGATTTGGCAGGAAAGTTTGGCCCCCTTCGGTATCAAAATCGGGCAAATGCTTCTGACCCGGGAGGATCTTCGGTCGCGAAACCGTCATCTGGCGGCGAAGTCCACTTTGGAATGCCTGCTCAAGGATGGAGTGGTTCCATTGATTAACGAGAATGACTCGATCAGTACCGAGGAGATTCGCTTCGGCGACAACGACATTCTCTCTGCCATGGTGGCGTCCTTGCTGCGGGCGGAAATTCTCTTTATCCTAAGCACCGCTCCGGGATTGGTGGACCGTGGGGGAAGTGAGAAGGTTATCCCGGTGGTTGAACGGGTAACTCCCGAAATCGAGGCCCTTGCCGGAGGCACAGACAACCCTCTGGCGGTCGGTGGTATGGTTACGAAAATTGCTGCCGCCCGGCTGGCCAATCGCTCCGGCTGTGCCCTTTACCTGACCAGTGGAGAGCAGGATGGGGCCATTGTCTCGGCCTTGAAAGGCAAAGGGAATGGAACCTTCTTTGCGCCCCATGGGCTACCCCTGGCAGCGCGCAAACGGTGGATTGCATTTTTTGAAAAACCCAGTGGAACGGTGGTGGTGGACGAGGGGGCGAAGACGGCCCTCGTATCCAAAGGGTCCAGCTTGCTGCCGGTTGGTGTGGTGCAAATCATCGGCTCGTTCGACAAAGGCGCAGTGGTGGAAATCAAAACGGCGAACGAAAACCAAGCCTTTGCCCGCGGCATGGTGCAGCTTGCGAGTAAGGAATTGGCTTCCTTCCTCGGGCACACTTCGGAGGATCTTAAAAAACAAAAACCCGGCAAACGGCGGTGGGAAGTGGTTCATCGCGATGCCTTGGTAATCCTCGGGTAAACCCGTCGACTGGGGAGAAAGATTCCTTGAGTTTTTCGTCACCGTAAGGCATTTTTTGATTATGAGCACGGCAGAGCCCAAGCGGGGACCTAATGTGAGGCTAGGGTGTTTCCGGGGCCTCCGGAGTGTTGCTAGCAGGGATCCCGCCAAGCGGGGTCCCCGCTCGCTGTCCAATAGGGGCGACATTTCCATTTCCGAAGCATTGCGCACCGGGTCGCAAGGCCCCCGTTCCCTGTTTTCCGCCAACCGGGGACACCGCTCGCCCTCCAAAAGGGGCGACATAACCATTTTCCGCAGCAT
>JAFIGF010000086.1 GCA_020831535.1 Opitutales bacterium
TGCATCCCTGCAGGGCCCTATCCTCTCCTTCTGTACATCCCATTCAACTCATCCAAATACCTTTGGCAAGGCCAACTTCTTGCCTATAACCCAAAACCAAAATACGAAACTAAACTGTCAACTTTTCTTCAGGACTCGACAGCGGGTTCTTACTTCATAAATCTTAAGTCTTACTTCTTGAGTCTCCTCCTATGTACAAGGAATTTTATGGATTTGAATCGTTCCCTTTCAACATAACCCCGAATCCGCGGTTTTTGTTTTTGAGTGGAACCCACCTGGATGCGTTGCAGCACCTCCGTTATGGGGTTGAGCAGCGGAAGGGGTTTATTGCGTTGGTGGGGGAAGTTGGTTGTGGGAAAACCACTTTGTGTCGGAGGTTGTTGGAAGAATTGGATAGTGAGGTTTATGAGACGGCCTTGATTCTGAACCCTTCGCTTTCGGAGGAGCAATTGTTGCGGGCGATCCTGACCGAGTTGGGGGAGACGGTGGAAAGCAATGCCAAGGTGGATCTGCTGGACCAGTTGAATCGGGTGTTGTTGGCCCGTATTGAGGCGGGTAAGGAGATTGTTCTGATCATTGACGAGGCCCAGAATCTTTCCTTGGAGCTGTTGGAGCAAATCAGGATGTTGTCGAACCTGGAGACCGATGAGCAAAAACTATTGCAGATCATTCTCATGGGGCAGCCCGAGTTGAGCGAAAAACTGGCGCGTAAGGAACTGCGGCAATTGCGGCAGCGAATTTTGGTGTATTATGAATTGGGAAAACTCAATTTGCCCGAACTCGAGCATTATATTCATCACCGGCTGACTCTGGCCGGAGGACGTGGGCGGCCCCGTTTTACGCGGTGGGCCATCAAATCGATCCACCGTCGTTCCGGAGGGGTGCCACGACTTATTAACAACCTTTGCGACAAGGCGCTGCTGGCGGCGTTTGTCCGGGGTTCCGATCAAGTAACCTGGTGGGACGTGCGTCGTGCCAGGAAGGAACTGTGAGGGAGGCTCCGGACCACCCTTAAACGCCTTGACTCCCTTGCTACACTACTGAATGCCTGAAGATCCGACAATCCTCTCTGCCTTGATGGTGATTCTGGGAGGATTGTCTTTATTTCTGCTGGGCATGCGGACGATGACCCAGGGGCTGAAGGCGGCGGCCGGGGAGCGGATTCGTCAGGTCCTTTCGGTGGCGACGCGGAACCGGGCGGCGGGTTACGGGTTGGGGACGACGTTGGGCTTTTTGATGCACAGCAGTGCGGCCAGTGTGATGACGGTGGGTTTTGTCAACGCCGGTTTATTGGGATTGCTGGGGGCTTTGCCGATTTTGTTTGGGTTGAATCTGGGGACTACGTTGTCGATGCAGTTGATTTCCTTTCGGCTGACCGATCTGGCCTATGTCTTTTTGTTTCTCGGGTTTTTTCTGCAACTGATTTTGCCCGCCGGCTGGTGGCGGGAGGGGGCCAAGGGGTTGATGGGTTTTGGGATGTTGTTTCTGGGGATGGACTTGATGGGCTCGCAACTCGAAGTTTTTCGCGAGGACTTGGCTCCGCATTTGACCCGTATCGATGGGGCCACCTGGACCGGTATGCTGTTGGGGATTTTGGTGGCGGCGCTGATCACGGGAATTTTGCAGAGTAGCGGGGCGGTAATCGGGATGACTTTTGTGATGATTGAGGCGGGGCTTTTTACGTCGTTGGAGCAGGTGTATCCGATTATTCTGGGGGCCCATATCGGCACCAGTGTGACGGCCCTTTTGGGGTGTATTGGAACGCATATCGAAGCGCGTCGTACGGCGGTGGCGAATTTGTTTTTCAACCTTTTCAATGTGTTGTTAGGAGTGCTTCTGGCGCCCTTGTTTATCGCCCTGATTGTCTGGTGGTCGGATGATGTGGTGCGGCAGGCGGCCCATGCGCATACGCTGGTTATGTTGGTGGCCGGATTGGTGCTGTTACCGGTGGTGGTGGGGTATGTGCGGGTGGTGCGCAAAGTGACGCCCTCGCAATCGCCGATCCCGTCATCCAGTCATCTGGACCCGACCCTATTCCCCCGACCGGAGGCAGCGTTGCGGGCTGTTCTGCGGGAAATTCACCGCAGTTTGGAGGTGACCCGCAGCAGTTTGCGTCTGGCGGGAGTTTTGCAAGGGCGGGCGAAGAGGAAGTATTTCCGGAGAATGCAATTGAACGAGAGTGTGCTCAATGAATTAAAAGGGGCAACGCGGGATTATCTGACGCAAATGACGCGGCATTATCTCTCCCGGCGGCAGGCTTTGATGGTGCAGTACCTGACTCGGGCGGCGGTGAACATCGAGCGCATTGGGGACCATCTTCTGGCGATGGGGGAATTGGTCATGGAATACAAGGCCAAGGGGCGTATTCGGTTGTCAACCAAAGCCCGCATGCGGCTGCGGGAATTGATGGAGCAGGCCGGAGAGGTTTTGGAGCGGTTGGAGCGGGGGCTTGATCCGGAGAATCGGGATTATACGAGGCATGCGGATCTCATTCTGGAGGCCCGGGATGTGTTTTCCGAGAATGCTGAAAAAACGGAATCTTGGTTTAATCACAAAGTGGCCAACCATGAGGAAGATCCGTTGACGGGATTGTACTTCTCCGAGACGGTTCTTGCGCTCAGCCGCCTGGTGCGTCACGCCAAGGTGGTGGCCTTGGAGATGAAACAACCCTTTTTCGCGGTCAAGGACCGAAAGCTCGAGAAAGTTGTCCCGATAGAGCGACGGCTGTATTGAGGGGTGGCGCCGTCACCCTGCGGGCTATGGCGTGATCTCTGCTGCGCTTCGAGATGTTTTTCCATTCGACGGCAGAGCAGTTCTTGGACTGCGGAAGCTTGCCGCAGTCCAAGGTGCCTATCGGCACGGAATAACCAGAAAATCGATTGACGGACATATTCTGGGCTCACCTAAAAGGTGAAATTGGGTTTTGTGTTCTTTTTGGCAACGTGGGAGGGGGGTAAGTTATTAGCTATTGAATTCTGGGGAATTAGTTTTCAGACTATGGGTATTAGATTGATATAGCGGGTCTGTCTTTGATTTTTTGTGGGAAAAAAATGGGGCTTCAGGAGCAGAAGGAAGGGAAAAAGGCCGCTGAAAAAAAGAAAAATTTCTAAAAAACACCTTGACGCATCCCTCTAAAGCTCTTTTTATCGAGGCCATATGAGTTTGCAGTTCTCCTGCAGCCATATTCCTTCAAGTTCAAATTAACCACCTAAACACAAACTAAACATAAGAAAAATATGAACAAATCACTTAAAACATTCCGTAAGGTTGCTGGTATTGCTGCGTTGACAGCAACGTCTGCAGCCTTCGTTGCCTGCGATGGTGACACAACCAATGTCAATGCTTCCGGGGAAGCGGCTGATATCGAGCCGATTGCTCCGACCGAAACGCAGTTGCCACTTTCCACCCTGAATGCAGTGGTGGATGAAGTATTAACTGGTAGTACCGCTTCTTGGTCTGACGGTGCTGCGATCGAAGTCGGTCACCGGTTCCGGTTCAACTTCCTCAGTGCTTCTCAGATTGAGATTTTCGAGAACTTCACCAACGGTGGTCCGAATGCCCAAACCAGTTACGAGTATGTTGAAGAAGCCGACGAGACTGAATTCTCGGTTATTTATCAAACGGAAAATCTTTCTGGAACTCCAGGCGAAATTGAAATCAACTTCACCGTTTTGGATTCAGAAGGTTACACCCTGATTGGTACATTCTTGACCGGTTCGCAAATTCTGGTTGATACCTTTGCGCTGAATGTCTTTGGTTCAGACGGTATTGATATTGAGAACAGTGATCTCGGTAATACGGACAATAACATTGCCACTAATGCCGGTTTGGGCCGTACTGGCGCTAACAGACCTACGATTACTGCTGGTACTGGTGGCAACAATCAGTTTGCCAATATTCCCGAAGGTGCTTTGGTTGTTCTTCTCGACGACAGTTCCGTTTGGATTATCGATGCTTCCGAAGTTGATGTTGATGATACCAATGACGAGTTCGATACTACTGTGGCACCCTCTCTTGCTGATGCTATCGATAATTATGATCCTACTACAGATCTTCTCCTGCTCGATGGCACAACCGGCGCTAACGATCTGTCCGGTGAACTCCAAACAGAATACGACGCTGGTGATGAGACCGCGTGGAGAAAAATCGAGATCACTGCCGGAGTTGAAGATGATTCAGTAGCGGGTACTTTCCGTCTGGATATGAATCCTTCCCAAGGTGGCACAGGTCTCCTTGACACTGAAGGACTCTCCGGAATCTTCTTCGGATTCTAAGAAGTTTTTTCTGAAAGTACTTCTTGTTCTTTAAAGTGGTGGCAACTATCTGTTGCCACCACTTTTATTTATGGACATTCAGTTGCATTTTTTGTGAAAAAAGGATTACGATTTATTGCTCTGTTTATTGTTTCTCTTTTGCAGGTTTCCTGCGTATGGATGACTCCAGCTGAAGAGCGTATTGAGACCAGTCGGCTAAAGATTGAAGAACAGTATTTGACGGCCTTGGAAAGAAAGGAATATCCCGGACCGGAAGAAAAGGTAGAGCTTACCTGGGAGGAAGCCATCGATAAAATGATGGTTGGAAATACGACCTTAATCCAAGCTGATTTTCGGATCGTACAGGTGGAGGATGGCCGAAAACAAATTTGGCGCCGCTTTATCCCCTCCCTGACGGCATCAGTATCGGACAGTTTTTTATTAGGGAATCTCAGTGATGCCTTTGATTCCCCAAACTATCGCATCAGAAGTTTTATCGGTTTAGGCAATTTGTTTGACCTGCCAGCCCGGTTTTATCAGCAGAAAATCACTCTCATTGGTGCTCATTTAAATGCTGAACTCACTTTTCGGCAAGAGACCGTTCGACTCTACCGTCTTTTCCGCCAACGGCAGTTGCTGGATGAGCAGAGAGAATTCCTTGCGCTGGAAGAAGAACTCATTCGTGAGATACAGAAAGATAGAAATTTGCGGGATGCCAGGCGTCTACATGATTTCGAACGGCGCCAGGAAAGGTGGAAGGAACGGGAGAGCCAGTGGACGAGTCAGATGAACGATCTTCTTATGTCCAAGTACACGCAAATTCGTGTGGATATCGACTCGTTGCCGGAATTGCATTACACCCCGGAGGATTTGAATTTACGCGACACCGAGCGTTGGGGACATTTACAGCTTTCGGTGATGGCGATGGAAGATCTGGCGGAGCAGGGTAGATTTCGGGATACGTATATGCGGTATTTGCCCAGGGTAAATTTCAATGTATCGACGCCCCCTCTTTTTACGGACACCGACGGATTTCAGTTTGATGTGGACGATGTGCGTTTGTCCAGCTCGGCTAACTGGCGCTTGGATACCCGCGGTGATATTGGACGACAATTGGAAAGGCTTAAACGCAACAAATATGTCAATGACTGGCGAAGAGACCGCCGACAAGACGAAGAGGTGAAGAATTTATTGGAAGGAATCGAACAATTACGCGAGGTGCAGGAGAATCGGCGTAAGTTAGAAGAAGCCAAGGAATTTTATATCGAGTGGCTTTCTGTGGAAAGTTCACAAAATCCGCAAAGTCTGATTGAGGGAGTGACGAGGGTCCGCGAATTGGAATTATCCCTGCGGGAGGAAGAAATCAAAATTTTTACTGAATTCTGGCTTTTCGACGAGAAAAACTGGGATGAGTTGGTGGACCGCTGGGTTGGAGGAAGAGAAAAAAGACTGGAAAGAATCGACAAGGAAATGGCTTATATAGGGCCATTCAGCAATTTTTAAAAAAACATCAAGGATTATTGCACGAATGAAACAATGGAAAAACTCTAAGAGAAATCAGTGTCTGCTGATACTTCTACTCTTTGTTCTGGGGGCAGGTTGCGCAGAGGAGGAGCAAAACCTTGATTCCCCTGAGGAGCGCGAGACGGCGAGGCCTGAATGGGACTGGGACAATTTTGCGGTGAGCGAAAATCTTAGTATGGGCGATGTGCCTCTGGAGGTGCGTCCCCGTCGCTCGGTTAATTTGCGGAGTGAAAAAAGTGGAACTTTGACGGTGGAAGTGGACGAGCGGGTAAGTGAGGTTTCGGCGGGGGATGTATTTGCTCGCATGGATGTCGAGGCCTTGGATGAACAGACCGAGCGATTGGCTATTCGGGAGAAGAGGTTTCGGTTGGAGCGGGAGAAGGAAGAAAATCTCGAACAACCGGAACGGGAGAGGGCGGCGCTGGAGGCCTTGGAAGAGGCTCGCAGAGATTTTGCGCTCTTGGAGATAATGTTGGCCAATCCAGGTCTAGAGGAAATCGCCAGCTCTCTTTTTGATCGTGATGTCTCGAACCTGACCGAGCAGGCGCTGGCGAATGCCCGGCGGGAACTAACCTTGATCGAGCGTGAGTTTGAATGGGCCCAGGAAAATGAACCGGTACTGCGTGAGGGATCTATACGACTTCAGGAAATGGACATGGACCGCTCGCGAAGGCAGCTTGAAGAATCGATTGATCAATCGATTTTCGACGTGCCTTTCGACGGGGAACTTCGGCTGGAAGTCGAATGGATCGAAGGTCAACGGGATTATTCGGTCAGCTCCCGGGAGGTGGTTGCTATTCTCAATGACTACACCGATATCCATGCGGTCATTAGTGTTGACCGGGCTCCTTGGGTGGATTTGGACCCTTCGCGTTTGGAGCTTCGGCTGACTGGTCGGACCCCTTCGACTTTTACGTATTACGAAGACCGTTATGAGCGGGACGACCGTGGGCAAAGGGGGGATCGTCTCTATGTATTTCGCGTACCTTTGGTTGACCACGAAGGGTTGAAAAGGCTTGTTGGCGCGCAAATGGAAGGGCAACTGGTGTATCAGCTTCCGGAGAAAGCGTTGTTGGTCCCAAAATTTGATTTGGCCCTTTATTCCTTGAACCGGACGCAGACCACCGATTGGAATATGATGGTCTCCCAGCTTTGGCCGGAGGCTGAACTCTTGGCGGTGGGAGAAAATGAACTGGCAATTGTGCCTCCGGGGGGGCTTGAGCAAACCGATGATTAAGTGCCGGAGCATTCGCTATCGATATGCCCGCCGGGCCCCTTGGGTGCTTGATCAGTTTTCCCATAGTTTTCCTGCGGGCATTCATTTGATCAAGGGGTATTCCGGTTGTGGAAAATCGACCTTGCTACGGTTGATCGGAGGGTATTTAAAGCCGGCCGAAGGGGGCATTGAAATTGCCGGTTATGGCCGACCGAACAAACGTTTTCAAAAAAGGGGGTTGGGGTTTGTTTTCCAGCAACTCAATCTACTTCCTCTAGCTTCGGTTCGTCGAAATCTAGATTTAGCGGCGGCTTTAGCCGGTTTAGGTGCAGGGGAGCGAAGAGAGCGGGCGGCCCATATTCTGGACCGCCTGGGCTTGAGTGAATTTCACCGACGGATGCCAAAAACCATGTCCGGCGGACAACAACAACGGGCCACCATTGCCCGTGCCTTGATCAAGGAGCCTCAAGTGCTCCTATTGGACGAGCCAACCTCTGGCTTGGATGATCTTAATACCAATATAATAATCAAAGTGCTCCGAGAATTTATCGGAGAAGGGGACCGGATTGCGATAATCTGTACCCATGACGCACGCTTGGAAAGAATTGCTGATGAACTCTTGGATTTTAACCGTTTCCTACCTTTGGAAAGACACCTGGAAGCGCTGGCTTGAGCAACCAGGCAGTGTACTCGCCCGTTCAGTGGTAACACTGATCATGGTGGGGCTCGCGACGGTTCTTCTGGTCGGCTTCCGTATGCAAGTGGAGAATGTCCGCGAACAAATCGAATCCTTCGGTCTGCGCAACATCATCATCGAGGAACGTATGGGGCCGGAAGTGGTGGAGCGGGGAGCTCCAACGGATCGCTTCCGCGACTTACAGCAGTGGGGGGATTTGCTGAGTGGTCGGGTGCTCAGCCATGTGGCCCGGAGCGATCAGGGGCGAAGGGCTCGCATTGTGTCCTACACGGATGCCGATATACCTGGACTTTTGTCCTATCTGCAGTTTGGGCATCCGGTTTTTGTTTTGAGCAGTGACCTGCCGGAAGGCTTAGTGGTTGATTATCAAACCGGCGACATGTCAATCACCGCTGTGGCACTGCGGATGGAGGAACGGCATGGACTGGTGTTTTCGGAGGATGTACTGTTTGTTCCTTCTCATCGGGCCCGGGCTTTGGAAAGGCGAGGTTTTTCCATGGTTTACTTTTTTGAACGGGCTCCTAACGCTCCGCCGTTGGACAAATTGTCGGCTTCGTTGCGCGTATTAGCGCAAGCCGAAGAAGCGCGGCAAGTGGAGGTTCGCAGTTCGGATCATTTGCTGGAGCGATTGCGCGAAATGGAAGAGCAACAGAATTTGCTGCGACTTTGGTTGGGTGGAATTCTCGGTGGGGCGCTGGCGCTGATTTATGGGGTTCTCTCGATTCTTGAGTTTCGGCAAAGCCTCTATGTGTCAGCTCTCTTGCGCAGTTTCGGGGTCTCATCCTTTTTTCTGGGAATTCGGACGATTTTTGAGAACGCTTTTATCGCCAATGGGGTCGCTTTGGTGGTTATTTCTCTTCTCCAATGGCAGCATGAGAATCTCTTTGCCGCTCTGAGGGTCGATACTGCGGCGGATCTTCAGGAATTGTACTGGGGAACGGAGACGATGTGGATCTTTGTTGCGGTCAATGTGGGAATTCTGCTCAGCAGCTTACCTGTATTTGTGGCTCTTCGCCGTCCGGTAGGGGAGATTTTGGAATGACCGCGAAGACCTGGGGATTTGCTCCGTGGGGATGGACGCTGCTCGGGACCGTCTGTTTTTTTCTATGCGTTCTTCTTTTTTGGGTGCTGGTTCTTTCGCTTCCGCCCGTCTGGAGTTCTTTTTACGAAAAGGTGATGGGGGAGAATTTGCAGGCCTTCCCCTTGGCTGAGGCTTACCACCGCGATGAGGCTAAAATCAGTACGGCGATGTGGACTCGCGAACCTTTTGCGCAGGTCAGCAGACGTCTGGAGGTGGTGCCTTTGACGGGTCAGGAGATTAAGCACTACGAGGATGTCCGGCGGTTGCTTCGTATTGCCCTGGTCTTCCTGATCATTTTGTTGTTGGCCTTTTGTTTTATGCCAAAGCCATTTACCGCAAGGCAACTAGCGGTCAATACAACCCTTCTTTTCTTTTTTTCAATTGCGGTGTGTGGGGTATGGATTTGGCTTTCCTGGCGGCATTTTTTTCACACTTTTCATAATCTTCTATTTACTGATGACAGTTGGTATTTCCAGGGAAACTACTATATATTATTCCTGTATCCGAATAAAGTCTGGCAAGCGGCTGGAGGTTTTGTCGCGGGGGGGCTACTGCTGACCCTAGTGGCTTTGTTTCTCTACACTTATGGGAAGGATGTTTACTCGCGGAAAGGTTGGCTCCGCCAGGAGGGGGTGTCTACGGAAAAAATCTCGCAAACTACGTCGGACGAGGAAGAGCGCGCTTGATCCGGGGGGGGGCGTTCAATCTATAAACGCCGCCGCAGGCTGCGGCTGGAAAAAGCGGCAATCCTGTTCTGACGGGACCGCAGTCCAAGGACGGCTTCGCCGTCGAATAGACGAAGCGTGTACATAGATTGGATCAAGTTCTTAAACTACGGAATTCAGGTTAAAGGAGGATTCATGAAGTTAGTGTCCGAAATCTTTCGCAAATTGGTGTAGTCTGTCTTTGAGCTGAGGATCTGGTTTTCTGTTTTTGTATGGTTTTAGGTTTCTTGTCAACCGCCCTCCTCCGGAGGAGGGCGGCGCGGTTTCATTCAGGAGGCTTT
>JAFIGF010000088.1 GCA_020831535.1 Opitutales bacterium
GGTACGGGCGGGCTTGGTGGATGACCCGGGCAAGTATGCGTACAGTGGGTACGGGGAATCGGTGATGGCGGGAGAGCCGGTGAGTGATCTGGGGTATGTAGTGGATGCGATTGATAAGGATACGGGCAGTGACGTGTTGCGATTTTACCGGATGCTGGTGCTTGGGCAGGGGCGGATGCCCCGGGACGGCAAGGGGCACCTCGATGGTCAGGAGGCGCAGGAAGAGATCACCCGTTTGCTCAGCGAGCAGGCGGAAAGTGAGGCGGATCGCCGAAAACGACAGAAGGTTTTCGCGGCCATTACCAAAGGGCAGGTCGTTGGGTCAGAGTCTTTCGTAGGAGGACTCCTGAAGCAAGCGAAGCAATGCCTTTCCCGTAAAGTGCGTCGTCCCAGTCTAACTTTTGAGACGCCGCTCCCCGGATTGTTTTCGCCTAATTTCTTTCGTTTCAACAAGAACAATTCGTCCGAAAGTGAGAATTGAGCAGTCAGGTTCAGACTTAATTCTGCAGTTCAGGTGATTCATTATTTTTATCTCCGGATTCATTCATTTGCCAGCCTCAAAGATTTAGCCCGCATTGTTCACAGCCCGAGCCAGAACGCGTAAATTTGCGCTGATTTTTCCCTGAGTGGTTGCTCGTTTTACGGTTTCTCCGCTTCGTTGCGGCATTTTAGTGTTTGAAGTGCCCGTAATGGATCAAAATTCGGCTTTTCCCGCTTTTTCCGGGCACGGTGAAGTATTCCGCACTTTGCGAATGTTCGTTTATGCAAGGGGTCGTCAGTCGCGTCGAAATCCAAAACGATACGTTTGCTCTTGCGTGGGATCGCCTTGAGCCCCTTTTGTAGTAAAAAACGTTCAATCGCCGCCTCATCGGGAATCGTCTTCTTGTAACGCCCATTCCCGCCCAGCGCGCTTTGCTCCAGACGATTGAGCGTACTGTGCCCGGCCAAGGCTTTAGCTTTGCTCTTTTCACTGCGCTCTCCTGCTTCGAGGTCGGTCTTGCCTGACATCAATCCATGGACCGGATCATGGCGCAAGCTGTCGTGGTCGTTCAGATCTTCGTATCCCATCGCCAAAGCTCCGATGCGCTGGAGCAGCAACTCTTCCACACTGTGCTCAACCAAATTGCGATTGCGTTTGTCACGAAAGCATCCGGCTAATCGTCGAATGGTTGGCGTTTTCAACTCCAACTCCCGGAAAAGAAGTGCCCCCGCCGCAATCGCTACTTACATAGCGACTGTCAAAGGAAGCAACAACCTTACGTCCATTGTGGTCTTGAAAATCGATGCAATATTGTTTGCACATTGTTTTGCCTGTTTCTGTTTCTTGGTTATTTGCAATGAGTTATTATCCAATAATTTAAACAATAAAACAGTCTCAGGCAACTTTTTTCTGTGAGTTTTTCGGGCTAGAGCGAGGTTCCTAGGGACCATTTTAGTTCCGAAGGGACGATGAGAATGGAGCTGCGGGTGACCAAACCCACGGAACCGGAATCCTCACAACTCACCGGAAAACCCTGAACCCCATCTACAAGGCCATGCCGCTGCTATCCTCGAAGAAATAGAACTTTCTGGAATCCAGGGAAAGGCGCAAAGATTCCCCCATTTGCGGATTTACCTCGCCCGGCAAACGCCCGACCGCGAGGGAAGTAAGGACCTCTTTGCTTTCCTCTTCCTCACTGGGTTCAACATCGACCCGAACCGCCTCTCCGGGAAAGGAAAAGTAAATCATCTTCTCGTGTCCAAGCGCTTCCACCGTCTCGGGCACAACTTCCAGTTCCACGGCACCAGGCAAGTCCTCTGACATCCGCACGGCCTCCGGACGAAACCCCAGGACAATCTCTTTTCCGACATATTCGGGAAGCGAAGGGTACCGTTCCAGAACCGAACGGTCGATCTCCAGACGGAGGTCGCGAAGAACCAGGGAAAACCCTTGGTCCTGCCTTTCCAAACGCCCGCGAAACAAATTCATTGAAGGGGAACCAATAAAGGCGGCCACGAAAATATTCGCGGGTTTTTCGTACAATTCCTGCGGCGGCGCCACCTGCTGTAATATACCTCCCCGCATAACCGCCACCCGTTCTCCCATGGTCATCGCCTCGACCTGGTCATGGGTCACATACACCGTGGTGGTTTTCGTTTTACGTTGCAACGCGCCGATCTCCGCACGCATTTGCACCCGCAACTTCGCATCGAGATTGGAAAGAGGCTCATCCATCAAAAACGCCACCGGATCCCGCACCAGGGCTCGTCCCATAGCAACCCTTTGGCGCTGCCCTCCGGAAAGCGCTTTGGGTTTCCGGTGCAAAAGATCCTGCAAGGAAAGCAAGCGGGCCAGTTCATTGACTTTGGTCGTGATCTCCCCTTTGGACATATTTCTCATTTTCAGGGGAAATTCCAAATTCGCCCGGACCGACATGTGCGGATACAAAGCATAGTTTTGGAAAACCATGGAAATATTCCTGCGCTGGGGACTGAGATCGTTGACCACCTCCCCATCGATGCGCAACTCGCCCCCAGAGATTTTTTCCAATCCGGCAATCATTCGCAAGGCGGTCGATTTTCCACAACCGGATGGGCCCACCATGACCAGGAACTCGCCGTCGGCGATCTGTAGATTCAAATCCTGTACCGCGACCGTATTGCCGGGATAGACCTTGCGGATGTTTTCCAGTTCAATTGTTGCCATAATCGTTTGTTTGTACGGGTTAACCTTTGACCGCCCCCACCGCGATACTATTGACGATCTGCCGCTGGCAGAACAAAAAGATAAGAATCACCGGGACCACCATAATGGCCGCCGCCGAGCTGGTTAAGTGCCAGTCGTCCTGGTGGGCTCCGCGAAAACTATAGATCGCCACCGCCAAGGGCTGCATATCGGGCATCGCCATCGTACACAGCAGCGGGATCAAAAAGTCATTCCAGGCATTCAGGAACGCAAAAAGCCCCACCGTCATGACAATGGGTTTGGCCATTGGCAAGGAGATGGTGAAAAAGGTCCGTAACGGCCCCGCCCCATCGACCGCGGCAGATTCTTCCACTTCCTTGGGAATAGTCAGAAAATACCCTGCCATGAGAAAGGTGTTTCCGATGGAGATCGCCGACAACCACAGAACCATCCCCCAAAGCCCTTCCATCAGACGAAGGGACTGTATCATGTGGAAGATCGGGATAATCACCGCCTCCCTCGGCGCCACCGCCCCCAGTATCAAAAGTCCGAACACCAACATCTTACCCGGAAATTGAAACTTGGCCAAAGCATAACCAAGCATCGAAGACGTGAGAACGGTGATCACCACCACCGCCACAGTAATAACAAAACTGGTTAGCGTATGCAGATAAAATCGCAAATCGGTCCAGACCACCCGGTAATTCTCCGTTTGCCAACGCTTCGTTGACACTATCCCCATCTCCCTTAGCTCCTCAAGCTCTTCCCGGGCCGTGGCGATATTCCGGTTCCCCTCCTCGTCCCGCATCCCGAATTGCACCGCATATTCCCGCGGCGTAACCCGATAAGGGACAAAAGTTTCATTGAAACTTCGGCGGCGCTCATCTTCCGACCAAAGAATCTCCAGAATTTCTTCCTGCCGCTCATGCAAATCCCGCTCATCCCAATAAACGGGTTCGGCCTCGGCGACCAAATTGTATTTCAAACCAGGAACCAGAATCTCCTTTTCACTCTTCGCTTCAGAACCCGTCTTGAGACTGGTCGAAGCCATCCAGAGAAATGGATAGATGTTCAGAAAACCAAAGAACAAAAGACCCGCGTGAAGCGGCAGGGTCCACCCAGTTCTCTCCCACCAACCACGCAAGCGTCGCCAAAATAGGTTCTTTTTGCCGGGACTTTTTGGTTTCCGTAAATCTTCTGACGACTGAGACTCCATTATTTACCCCCCTCCTTCTTTTCGGGTTCGGCAGGCGCCAAACGCTTCTTCCACCGCTGGGCGATAAACCACACATTGAAAACGATAAACACCCCCAGCAAGAGCGCGTACACCAGCCCGAGCGCGGACGCATACCCCACATCGGGAATTTGCGTATCGGTCCGGACAAACCCCCATTTGAAAATATAGGTGGAAGCGATTTCGGTCCCATGCTCCCCTTCGGTCATGATGTAAACCGTCCCGAAGTGACGGGCCGCCCCAACCAGGGAATTGAAGACAATGATCACCAATATCGGTAGCATCTGCGGAATGGTGATATAAATAAAACGCCGCCAGGGGCCAGCCCCATCCACTTTCGCGGCCTCATACAAATCGGGGGAAATCGACTGAAGACCGGCCATACAAAGAATCGTGTTGAACGGAATACCGCTCCAAATCGCGACCCCGATGACGGTGTAAAGCGCCAGGGCCGGATCATTTAGAAAATCCCGTGCGGAATCCTCCGGATACAAGCTATAACCCGTGAACCTTTCCCAAAACCCGTCCAGATGAAAAAGAATCTGATTGACCGTCGAATCCGTTCCCGCGAACAAACCGAAGAAGATGATACTGATCGCCGCCAAGGAGGTAACCAAGGGAATAAAAAAGAGCGTCCGGTACACCCGATTGGCCCGGAAGGGCAAAACCAGAACCAACGCCAATGCCAAGCCGATCAAAACCTCCCCCGCCGCCACCATTAGCATATAGCGAAAGGTGTTGGGCACGACTTCCGTCCAAAACCGGGTGTCCTCAAAAAACAGAATGGTTCGGAAATGCTCAAACCCGACCGACTGGAGGATCCCCAATCCGGTGCCCGAATGCAGGGCCAGATAAAACTGGTAGAGCGAAGGATAGAGGATAAAGGCAAAGAGGGACACAATCGCCGGAAACACAAAGAGGTAGGCATACCACTGTTCCCGGGATTCCTTCCGTGTGGTTCCCAGCAAGGGATTTCCGCCCCGCCAATCCTTCCAGGCCTTCCAACCAAGAAACGCCAATATGGTCAGTAAAATGAGCAAGAGGATCCCCGCCAGGTGAGGCCATCCGGGAGACCGGATGAATCCATAAGTCAGATCCCTGAACTCTTCCGGTAAATCCTCCCGGGCCAGGGCAATTTGTTCATCGGCTCCCTCGGGATGATACGCTCGCTGCTGGAGAAAAAACGGGGTGGGATTTTCCGGATCCCATTCGGAAAAAGTGAAGGAGCCCGGATCATGCACCCCGGACTGGATACGTTGCGACAAATCCTGGTTCACTGCTTGCGTGAACCGCTCCAAACCTTCCCGGGCCTTCGCCAGGGCCTCTTCGATCGACAGGTCCGACTGCCTTTGATAATCCAGAAAAGCCCGGTGCAGCACCGTTTCCGGATTATCCACCCGAACCGGTCCGTGCACCGGCGGGGTCGGCCAGATGGCGGACTCTTCAAAGACCTCCCAAGCCATGCGCTGAAACGGCATAAGATTCTCGCGGGCCCATTGTTGGTCTTCCTCGGTTTCCGGGGAAAAGATTCGCTCCGCCGCCTCCCAGGTTACCGGTAGCGTTAAATTCATCTCCATCCGGCGTTTTTGCCGCTCCACTGAAAGCCCGTGATGAATCCAGCGCCAAACCGCCTCGGGATGACTCGCGCCCGAAGTAATTACTGTAATCCCCTGACCCATCGGAGCCGGATTTGTCCCCCGCCCCAATTCCAAGCCAAACTCTTCCGCAAAAGCCTCATCAGGAACCGGAATAGGCGCCGAGCCAATGTCCCTTCGATTGATCGGCACCGTGATAGCCGCCCGCAAAGCGGCATGCCAGTCCTCAATCAAAATTGCCGCCCGACCCTCACCGATAAGAGTTCGCGGTTCCTCAAAATGGCGCCCAGCCGTCCCGGGCAGGATGGATCCATCCTCTTGAAGTTGCAAAATTAACGCCAAGGCCCCCAAAAAAGCAGGACTATCATATTCATAAAATCCAGCCTCTTGATCCAATGAAGGAATCCAATCCTTCCCTTCAAAATTAAACCCGATAGACCCGGCCACCGCCGCCAATGGGGTAATTCCCCGCATAATATCCCTCGGTTGGCGTCCCTGCAAAATAACGCCATAAGGACGGTTTTCCTCCTCATCGAGCGTTTTCCCGTATTCGGTGATCACCTTGGCCACTCTCACCAACTCCGACCAAGTGACCGGGGGAATGGGCTCCCCCTCCTCATCGACCAGCCCGGCATCGGGAAAAACCTCTGCCGCTTCCCGAAAGACCCTTCGATTGAAGGTCATCATCCGTGGAAAACCAACTTGCGTAAACCCGATCACCCGATTGTGCATGTTAATCAATCGCGCGGCCTGTTCGGGGTACCGATCGCGATTGCGAATGTAGTAGTCATTCGGATTGGTTTGCCACCGATAGATTTCACTGTCCCGGCCCAAGCGCATTTCCAGGTACTCAGGATTTCGCTCCAACTCCCGCTCGAGCAGATCATCGATCGGCCGCACCATCCCATCGGCAATATAGTCCCGTATTTGATTAATCGGGATGTCCATCACATCAGGGGGATTCCCACTGAGGAAGCTCACGAAAATCACTTCCCCCATGCTTCCGGATTCACGGAAATGCAAAGACACATTCACATCCGGATTTTCCTCCATAAAATCCTGGGCAATTCGCCGGGTTAGCGAAGGATCGCCACTACTACTCCAAATCGTAACCTCTTTCGGCCTATCCGCCCCCTCCCGATAAACCAAGCGGTCGGTCACCACTGACCATTGTGCCAACAAAATCACGGCGCCAAAGGCGCTGAGCAAGTAGGCAATGTAACGGGTTTTCATAAGTGGGGCAAAAGGGGAAATCACCTGAAAACACGAAAAAAGTAAAGGTCTAAAATCAACTCTTTGCAAGGACGCTGGTCAGCGGACGCAAAACAGCTACTTCTTCATTCCCCTGAACTTTCTTCGACCTGAGAAGAGGTCCAAAGACAATTCTCGAAAACCTTCTTTCCCATCCCCTACCAAACCTGGAATCCATTTTTCCACGAAAGTCTTCGCCCCCAAAACCATTCCGCACCGCAAAGCAGCAAACAACCTAAACCGCTCCCGGTTCCCTTGTCCCTCCCCCCCGTGGCGTTCCCGCAAAATCCGGGCCATCTCCTCCTTCGCCCCATCACCCCCGGCCTGCCCCAACAACAACATCCGGTACTCCCGCAACACCTCCTTACCCCATTCATCCCCCCGCAAACCACGCAGAATCTCCACCAACCGCGCCTGCGGCTCGCCCTCCTTCTCCCCTTCCCCATACCCACTAAAGGCATAGTCACGCGG
>JAFIGF010000090.1 GCA_020831535.1 Opitutales bacterium
CCGCAGTTTAAGAACTTGATCCAATTCATGTACACGCTTCGTCATCACCACGCTACGGAGTGTCCCCTGATTCCGTGCAAACAAGCGAATGCCCCTAAGGTCGCATGGCGATGGGGTCGGCCTCGCGGATCCTGTCCCGAAGGGACTGCGGAAGGGGCAGAGATTGCATGGAACCAGCCAGACCCGACTTCTCAACCAAAACCGTCGTCATTTCCCCCTTCGCCAGGTTTTCCTCCACCGGTCGTCCCTCGGCGGAGAGAAACGGGCTCTCCCGGCGGCGAAAACGATAGAAGAAGGTCAACGCTCTTTCCTTGATTTCCTTCACGAGCAATTCGATTTCCACCACATCCTCGAAATACAAAGGCGCCATAAACTTGGCGCTGACCCGTCCCCGGGGCCATCCCCGGAAAACCGACCCATCCTGCTGCACCATGGAAACCCCCACTTGGCGAAAGAATTCCGCCTCCGCTTTTTCCATATAGCGGAAAAACTGCGAAAAGTGTACCAATCCGGCCATATCCGTCTCGCTGAATTGAACCCGATGGTGAACGACAACCCGTGAAATGGGAGAAAAATCTTTCATTTCTCAAAAGAATCCGAAAAACGCATCATGGCAAAGTTTTCTTTGCTTTTCCGCTAAAAAATTCCTATTCTTAGAGCGTTATGATCGATCTACTCAAAAAGACCCTCTACGCCGGCATCGGCGCTACCGTGACCACCAAAGAGCAAGTGCAAAAAGTGCTGCACCAAATGGTCGAGCAAGGAAAACTCTCCAAGGAAGAAGCCGAGAAAATGGCCGACGAAGTGGTCAAGGAAGGCAAAGAAGAATACGAAAAGAGCAAATCTGAAATGACCAAGCTCTTTGACGAATGGGTGGGGAAAGCCGGTTTTGTCCGTAAGGAGGAAATGGCCAAACTGGAAGCCCGGATTGCCACCCTCGAAAAAGAGAAGAAGACGGCCACCAAAAAAACCGCCAAATAATTTCCTTCTTCCGTGGAAGGTTTGCCGATGAATTGCCGTTTCCAAATCCTCGGGAGCAGCAGCTCAGGAAATTGCGCTTTTCTCCAAACCGCCGACGCCAAAATCCTCATTGATGCCGGATTCTCCGGTCGGCGAACGGCGGAGATGTTGGAGGAAATCGGCGAACGCCCGGACGATTTGGACGCGATTTTCCTGACCCACGAACACTCCGACCACATCAACGGCTTGCGGGGATTGTCCCGTTTTAAGAATCTGAAAATCTTCGCCAACCATTACACCGCCGAAGCGGCCCGGCGAGGGCTGCGACGCAATCCGGAGTGGGGGCTTTTCGAGTCGGGCACAACCTTTACCTTTCGGGATCTGGAGATCTCCTCGTTTTCCATCCCCCATGACAGCAGTGATCCGGTTGGTTTTGTGTTTCAATTCGGAGGACAGGATCTTTTCAACCCCGTTCACCGGATCGGCTGGGTGCTGGATCTCGGCTATGCGACGAATCTGGTGAAGGAAAGAATCGCCAAAGTGGATACGCTGGTGATTGAGGCGAACCACGATCATCAATTGCTGCGCCTGGACCAAAAACGTCCCTGGCAGGTCAAACAGCGCATCGGTGGCCGGCAAGGTCATTTATCGAACGAGGCTTGCTGCGAAACCCTGACCGAAATCCAGCCCCACTCTTCCTGGAAAAAAGTCATCCTGGGCCACCTAAGCGGGGATTGCAATAACCTCGAATGCATCCGCAAGGCCTTTTCCCCTTTTATCGGCAGTGCCACCGTTCCCTTTGCCTTCCAGGTAGTTGACGGCGAGGGGAATTTACACGAGCTTCGGTAATCCAAACCATGAGTGCTCCCGATCCTCAGGCAGTGAACGCTATGTTCGCGCGCATCGCCCCCCGTTACGATTTAGTGAATCGCATTTTGACCGGGGGCATAGACCTGTATTGGCGCAAGCTTCTTACCCGCCGGGTCGCCGCCCTCCATCCCCGCAGCGTGGTGGATCTCGCGACCGGCAGTGGAGATGTCGCCTTCGCCCTGCGCCGCACCCTGCCCGGGGATTGCGCGGTCATCGGCATCGACTTTTGTCAGCCGATGCTCGACCAGGCGATGCGGCGACAGGATAAGAAAAAGGTCGAACCCCCTATTGCCTTTCGCCAGGGAGATATCCTCCAGCTTGACCTGGAAGACCAATCGGCCGATGCGGTCACTATCTCCTTCGGGCTCCGCAATCTCGCCGACCGCGCCCGGGGCCTGGCCGAAATCCGCCGGGTCCTCCGCCCCGGGGGCGAGTTGATCATTCTGGAATTCACCCAACCCTATCGTTTCATCCGGCCCTTTTATTTCTTTTATCTGCGCCGGATACTCCCCTACCTGGCCGGTTTTCTCAGTGGAGATTTATCGGCGTACCGATACCTGAACCAATCCATCGAAGCTTTCCCCGACCGCGAGGAAATCAGCGAGGAGTTGAAAACGGCAGGCTTCCTGGTCAAAGAAGCAACTCCCCTGACCGGAGGCATTGTCTGTCTCCACCGAGGGCAGTCGCCCGAGTCAGCCAAGACCTAATATTTCCGGTGAACTGGTTTCTACTCTCTTTACTTCCCTTTCTCAGTGCCTTTATCGGGTGGCTGACCAACTACGCCGCCATAAAGATGCTGTTTCGCCCCCGCACCCCGATGGGTTGGGGACGGTTCACCGTTCAAGGGGTGGTTCCGCGCCGCCGGGTCGAATTAGCCTCGCGCATGGGAGAAATCGTTGAACGGGAACTCCTGCAAAGCGATTTTCTGCGACAACAACTTGGCCAGCTCAACCTGGAGCCTCATTTGCGGAAACTCGCCCACAAACTAACCCGGGAAAAAGTATTGGCCCAGGTGATCCGGGTTCCGTTTTTGGGAAATTTGGTGTCACCGGAAAGCCTCCGGCGCCTCGAAGACTGGCTCACCCAGGAAATGGTCCGGCAGGTGCGACCCATGCTGGAACAAATGGCCGACGACATGCAACAACGGCTTCCCCTGCGGGAAATGGTGCAGGAACGAATTTTAGCGCTGGAACTGGACCAACTGGAGGGTATGATTCACCGGGTCGCCCATCGGGAATTTCAATCGATCCAGTGGATGGGTGCGGTTCTGGGGTTTTTGGTGGGGTTGGTCCAAATCCTACTGCTTGTCCTCACCGGGCAAATCAATTGAGCACCGACTTTGACTGACCCTTGTCCCATGCCAAATCCCCCAAAAGAAAACCTCCCCGCCACGGCCTTTTCCCCGGAGACCCTGGGAGACGCGTTTGAGGAACTGAATTTCCTTGCCCCCATCCTTCAGCAGCACAGTCCGGCTTCCCTCCGGCAAAGATACCGGCGCCTCTGCCAATATCAGCAGGAAGCCGCCTTTCATTATTCTCCACCGGACCAGCCCGGAGTGCCCGAATGGCGACTTCCTCCTGATTTATTGCCCCTAATCCTTGACGCCACAACCTGGCGAATCCTGTCAGCAG
>JAFIGF010000094.1 GCA_020831535.1 Opitutales bacterium
GAAGCCATTCCCGCCCGGCGGGCGGTCGCCTCGCTTTGGTCCCGCAACTCCGTTAAATCCTGCTCCAGCTCCCACAACATTGCCATACGGTCCTCAAACTCCCCGATCTGCATTCGCAGCTCTCCCCATTTCGCACTTTCCTCCTGCAGACGGGAACGCGAGGTCAGGGCAAAAACCAAAGAACCCCCAGCCACCGGAAGGGCCAACACTGTTAACCCGAAAAGAATTCGATTCTCACTTTCCATATTGCCTTCCAAAAAATACTTTTTTTAAATTCCCTGCAATCTGAATCTCCCTGCTTTCCGGACGTTTCTATCCCGTCTTGACCCGACACCCCTTTTCCCGCCTACTTATCCCATGGCCGTCCCCCTTTTTACTCTAGCCCGACACAACCAACCGCTCCGCGAAGAACTCCACCGCACCTTCGAAAAAGTCCTCGACAGCGGCATGTATATTCTAGGTAAGGAAGTCGCTGAATTCGAAGCCGAACTCGCCCACGCCAACGGCCTTTCCCCAGACCAAGTCATTGGGGTTTCCTCCGGCACCGATGCCCTCTTACTGGCCCTCATGACCATGGATATAGGCCCCGGTGATGAGGTCGTTTGCCCCTCCTTTAGCTTTTTTGCCACCGCCGGATGCATCGCCCGTGTCGGTGCCAAACCGGTTTTCGCAGATGTCTGTCCGGTCTGTTTCAACCTCGACCCAGACTCCTTCGCCGCCTCCCTTACCCCCCGCACTAAGGCCGTCATTCCCGTTCACCTTTTCGGTCAATGCGCCGAAATGGACCGAATTAATGAAATCGCCAAGGACCATGGGATCATGGTCCTCGAAGATGCTGCCCAGGCTCTTAGTGCCCGCTACCGCGGAAAACCCGCCGGTACCATGGGAGATTTCGGCGCCTTCAGTTTCTTCCCCACCAAAAACCTCGGCGGCTTCGGGGACGGAGGAGCCTTGTTTGCCCACGACCCCGCCTTGGCCCACAAAGCCCGACTGATGCGGGTCCACGGTGGCCACCCTAAATACTACCATTCCATGATTGGTGGAAATTTCCGCCTTGATGCCCTGCAAGCGGCCCTGCTTCGCGTGAAATTGCCACACTTGGCAGATTTCTCCGCAGCCCGAGCCACCCACGCCAAAGGCTACCAGGACACCCTCCTCCCCAACGATCAGGTTTTTCTCCCTAGCGAAGGACAATGTCACTGCCTCAAAGATCCCGCCTCCCCCAATCCAAACCCCTCGCCAAGAAAGCTCTGGCTCCCTCATGCCTACCAGCACAACGACTCTATCTGGAACCAATTCACGATTCTTGTCGATGGCCCCGGAGCAGCTACCGGGGAAGCTCGGGACAGCTTGCAGAAACATTTGCGGGAGAACGGCGTCGGGGCCGAAATTTACTACCCGGTTCCCCTTCACCAACAAGAATGCTTCGCCTCCAGCGAGAAACCGGAACTCCCCATTGCCGATTCCCTCGCCGCCCGCTGCCTCAGCCTTCCCATCTTTCCCGAAATGACTCCGGACGAACGACACGAGGTCATCCAAACTCTCCTTTCCTGGTTACACCAAAAATGAACTAATAAACGCCCCAACTCCCAAACCTTATGAAACCTGCCGTCTATTTTTCTGGTGTTATCGTCGCCATCGTTCTGGCCCTCGTGGTCGTCATCCTTTTATTCCTTCGCAGTGGTCCCACCGGAAGTTCCCATGACCCCATGCCGGTGGTCCGCTACCTAAATGACCCTCCCCTTTCCCACCATGGCAACCGCTACACCCTCGAAGCGGTAATTCACCGACAACTCGATGCCCAGAACGATGTCGGTCGCTTAATTTCCGTTGAAGTCCCGCAGAATGACGTGCGCGTACCCCTACTAATCCCCCCCTCCCTAGACGATAGTCTCTACGTCGGCCAAAGGTACATCTTCGAAATCCACGTCCAAGAAGATCGACTCGTAGTGGAAAGCATGAAACGAAATTAACCTCTCTTTGAGAAAAGATACCCTTCATCATCACATAACACAAAAGAATTTTAAGATTCTAGGACTTAGTTATTGACCGGTGGTTGATTTTTGTTTTTTTTGGGGTATGCAACGACGCAGATTACATTTTACAGATTGTCCAGCGGTTTATCATGTGATGTCGCGGACAGTGAATGGAGAAAAGATTTTTGGAGAGAAGGAGAAAGCCGTTCTCGCCAAGATGTTACACCGGGTGGCGGCTTTTTCAGGGGTCAAGGTCTTGACCTACTGTATTATGGCCAACCACTTCCATATTCTGGTGGAAGTGCCCAGTGCGGAGGGGATTGAGCTGACCGATGAGGAGTTGGTGGAGCGGTATTGGCACCTGCACGGGGAGAACAATCATCTGCGCAAAACGCCTCGTTCGATAGCCTATGCGCCCAATTCGGTGGAACAGGTGCAGCGGACGCTGGAACAGGGGGGCAAGGAAGCGGAAGAGCTGCGGGAGGCCTTGCACAAGCGGATGCATAATCTGCCGGAGTTTGTGAAGACGTTCAAACAGCGGGTGAGCATCTGGTACAACAGTGAGTACCGGCGTTATGGTCCGTTGTGGAGTGAGAAGTTTAAGAGTGTCCTGGTGGAGGGTCGAGCGAATACCTTGAAGGTGGTGGCTGCCTACATTGATCTGAACCCGGTGCGAGCCGGATTGGTGGATGAGCCGGGGAAATATGCCTACAGCGGCTACGGGGAATCGGTGATGGCGGGGAAGCCAGTTAGTGATCTGGGCTATATTGTGAATGCGGTTGACAAGGATACGGGCAACGATGTGTTGCGATTTTATCGTATGCTGGTTTTGGGGCAGGGGCGAATGCCGCGAGAGGGCAAGGGGCACCTCGATAACCAGGACGTGCAGGAAGAGATTACACGCTTGCTCTGCGACCAGGCGGAAAGTGAAGGTGTTAGCCGCAGTCGGGAAAAGATATTTGCGTCTATAACCAAAGGGCAAGTCGTAGGTTCAGAGTCTTTCGTAGGGGGACTCTTGAAGGAAGCGAAGCAATGCCTTTCGCGCAAAGTCCGCCGCCCCAGCCTGACTTTCGAGACTCCCCTCCCCGGATTGTTTACGCCAAATTTCTTCCGGTTCAATAAAACCAAGGTGCCAGAACAGGAATGAGGAAAGGAGCTATTCTGGACATGAAAAGTCAAATTAAGTTCTATTAACCTTTAACCTATTTATTGACGATTATTAACAAAGTTAAAACGTCGTACTGCCCTCCGTTTGAGCCTGTAAAAGACTCTCTACTCCACCGCAGAAACCGCTTCAGCGGTTAGATTCCAGCGATCTTGCAACCACCAAAGGAGCCACCGAAAAGGGCAAGCCGTACCTTTTCTTCATTTTATATTTTTGCCTTTGATGCGGGGCTAGCGCAAAGGAGTTTGAAACGCGTCCCAGAACCGGGCCAACTGGTCCGGAGTGAAACCGCCTTTGGTGTAGGCCTCGCCGATGGATTTCAAGAGGACGAGACGAAGCGAAGCCCCACGGTTTTTTTTGTCTTTACCCATGGCCTGAACCAAAACCTCGGTTGAGAGGGGCTCGCGCAGGGTTACCGGCAATTGGTATTTTTCTAAAAGGCCCCTGACCCGGTTCACCATACTTTCTGGCAAAGCCCCGGTTTCCGCGGAAAACTTTGCCGCCATGTGCAAGCCGATAGCCACCGCCTCGCCGTGCAGGTAGGTTCCGTAGCCAGCCACCTTCTCAATGGCATGGGCAAAGGTGTGCCCCAAATTCAACAGCGCCCGTCCACCCTCTGCCGCCGTTTCTTTTTCATCTTCGGCGACGACTCTGGCTTTGATCGCACAAGCTGCCTGAATCACTTCCAACAACTCCGCCGCCCCAGGCTGCAACGGAGGCAATTCCTCCAGCCTCTCGAACAGACTGGCCTCCGCCAACATCCCGGCTTTGATGACCTCCGCCATTCCGGCGGAAAATTCCCGCGGAGGCAGGGTTTCCAGAAAAAAGTTTCCGATCACCACCAGCCGGGGCTGGTGGAAGGCCCCGACCAGATTTTTGCCAGCCGAGGTATTGATTCCGGTTTTTCCCCCAACACTGCTGTCCACCATTGCCAGCAAGGTGGTCGGGATCTGAATAAAATCGATCCCCCGCAACCAGGAAGCCGCCAGAAACCCTCCGAGATCACCGACAACCCCTCCCCCGACCACGACCAAACAACCGGTCCGGTCGATCCCTTCCTGCGCTAAAAAGTCCCAGCCCTTTTCCATCCAACCGAGGGACTTACTTCCCTCTCCCCCCGGAACCCGCAAAACAGGACCCAGCTGACCCAGAAATTCACAGACCAAAGGATGTTTCTCCGCCACCGTCGCATCGATCACCGTCGCCACAGGACCCTCACGGTCCGCCAGAAACTCTTCGACCAACGGGTTGGCCGAAGCCACGTCATGAACAAAGCGAATAGGATAGGAACGGTCGGCCAAGGCCACGGAAAGAGATTTCATTTTTTAAAATCTGCCAAACTTCCCCGCTGGCGGAAAGCACAAAGCAGGAAAACTTTTCACCGCTGCCAGGCCGGGGACCAACAAGTAGTGCGTCCGCCAATCGTTTCCCGGCGGAGGGGCTTGCCGGTTTGCGGACAAAAACCACCATCGCGCCACCGGTGCGGAAAAAGCCAATCTTCCGGCGGATCCTCATGGGTTTGACCAATCACCTCCACCGCCCAACGGCTGACCGCCACCATTTCAGCAAACAAACGCTTTTGCCGAACCACCCCCAGAGCCCCAACGGGGGTCGAGGGACGAATGCGGGCCCGCCACAGAATTTCGTCAGCCATCCAGTTACCAATGCCGGGGAAAAGGTCCTGCTTCAGAAGCAACGCTTTTATCGGTGCCTGACGTCCTTTCCCAATAAATTTTCTAAACAAGGTTAAATCAAAATCCGGCTCGTGCGGTTGGGGACCGGTTATCCTCCACCAGGAAGGCATCCCCTCACCCTGATGCCACCAGACCCGTCCAAACTGTCTATAGTCCTGAAATCCTAAAACCATGCCGTCGGCCAGATAGAGAGACAGATGTTCGTAACGGTCTTCCTTACGCAGAAGATCGGATTCCCGCCGAACCACCAGCCGTCCGGTCATGCCAAGATGAATCCCCAGAGAGCCTCCCCCTTCGGTGAGAAAACGCATTTTCTTCCCAAAAGTTTCCGCAACCCGCAAAGAGTCACCGGTCAACCCCTTCCGCAACGCGGCAATATCGGTATCACAAAAATCGCGGGCATGGTCGTGGGTCTCAACCCGTTCAATAGTCTTTCCCAAACCGCCTTTCCACTGGCGGCTGTGATACAAAACTTCAGCCAACTCCGGCACAACAGGAATCCGGGTTTACAAAGAAAAACTTTCCCCACAAGAGCAACTGGCCTTGGCATTGGGATTGGAGAACTTAAACCCTCCGGCTACCAACTTTTGCGAATAATCCAAAACCGTTCCCTTCAAATAAAGCGCACTTTTGCGATCTACCAAAACCTCAACATCACCCTTCCGCACCAAAAAATCCCCGTTTTTCGGCTCGGCCACAAACTTCATTTTATAGGACAAGCCATTGCACCCGCCACCGGTAATAGCAACCCTGAGATAGGACGCGTCAGACTCACGGGCGATGAGGTCGGCAACCTTTACCTCCGCTTCAGGCGTAAGCTTCAGCAGACGTTCATCCGCTTCCCGGGGTTGATTTACAGTTTCTGGCATACCCTCAACATAAAGCACTTCACCTCTTGCGGGCAAGAGCCGAGAGAACTTTTCCTTTTTCTCAGGCCTTTTCCGACGAAGGCAAGGCCTCACGGTGAAAAAGGGTGTACACCACCGGGATCACCAACAATGTGATCATCGCCGAACTGATCAGCCCGCCGACCACCACCCGGGCCAACGGAGCTTGCGCCTCCGCCCCCTCGCCGATTCCAATGGCCAGAGGCATAAGAGCAAACACCGTGGTGAAGGTCGTCATCAAAATCGGTCTCAACCGCCGACGACTCGCCTCACGAATGGCCGCATCGACAGTTTTTCCGTCAATCATTCGCAAACGCGTAGCCTGATCCACAATCAGAATGGCATTATTCACCACAATCCCCCCCAGCATGATGAGCCCGATAAACGAATTCACATTCAAGGTAGAGCCCGTCACAAAAAGGGCCAGAATCGCCCCGATCATCGCCAAAGGGACGGTGAACATGACAATGACCGGATCACGCAACGACTCATACAAGCACGCCATTACCATATAAACCAACAGCAAGGACAGCAGCAGACTGATCATCAATTCCCGAAAAGCCTGCTGCTGTTCCTCAAAATCGCCCCGTAAAATGAAATCATGGTTCGGCGGAGTGGCAATCCCCGCCAGGGCTTCTTGAACGTCTAAGGCAACCGAGCCCATATCGCGACCCTCCGTATTGATAGCAATCGCCACCACCCGCTGTTGATCCCGGCGCTCAATCTGGGTAGGCCCGGGCTCTACCCGAAAAGAAACCATACTACGCAAAGCCACCGCCTCCTCGGCCCCATTGCGGATGGTCAGGTCGAGCAAATCCTCTACCTCCATTCGGTCGGCATCCCGCAAACGAACCCGCACATCGGTTTCATCCCCGGTGCCATCACGAAACGTTGTCGCCACCGTACCACTAACCGCCGTGCGCAATGCCTCCGCAACCTGCCGAACGGTAAAACCAAAATCAGCCGCCCGGTCACGATCAATATCAATCAATTGCCGCGGAACCCCGGCCTCCCGACTTGCCCGGGCGTCAGTCACCCCGGGAATATCCTCTACCGCAGCAACCGCCTGAGCGGCCAACGCATCAAGCGTATCCAAATCGAACCCGCGAACCTCCAGCGACAACTGAGCTCCATCGTCCCCGCCGATACCCAAGCGACGAAAAACAAACAATCCCCCACCCGCACGAACCGTTATCCGGGCTCCGGCAATATCTTGCAAACGATTACGCAAATCCGCGGCGATCTCCTCGGAAGAGCGGGACCTTTGGGTCTGAGGCACCAAGTACATACGGATATTGCCCGTGGCCCCTGCCGTCGGACGCCAACTCGAGGCCCCCATGTCCACCAGATGATTTTCGGCCTCCGGTACCGCTGGAATAACAATATCCTCAACCTGACGCATGAATTCTTCCAATACCTCCACCCGGGTGCCCCCGGCTAATTCCACGTTCACCCGAACCTCCCCTTCATCACTCTCCGGCATAAACTCGGTTCCCAGCGTGGGTACCAGCGATACACTCGCTGCCATCAAGGCCGCAGCTCCAACCAAGGTGAGCATGCGATTAGCTAAAACGACTTCCAGAACCTTCCGGTACTGACGTTCGATCTTTTCGTAAACCGCCAATAATGCCTTAACCAATGAACTGTCCGCTTGATCCTCCTCTTTCTTCGGCAAGCGCGAGGCCAGCATGGGCATCAGCGTAAGGGCCACGACCAAGGAACAGAATAAGGCAAAACCAATCACCACCGCCAACTGCCGGAAGAGAATACCAGTCACCCCCTCAAGATAAATCAGCGGTAGAAAAATAGCCAAGGTGGTCAGCGTGCTGGCAATAATCGCCGCCGCGACTTCGGAAGTTCCCCCGACCGCCGCCTCTTTTCGACGATGCCCATTCTCCCGCCAACGGAAAATATTCTCCAACACCACAATAGCACTGTCCACCATCATTCCGACTCCCAAGGCAAGACCTCCAAGAGTCATCAAGTTCAACGTATACCCCCCGAAGTAGATCAAAGTAAAGGTCCCGATCAAGGAGATGGGAATAGCCAGCGTAATGACCAGGGTACTACGAAAATTACGCAAAAAGAAAAACAGCGACACAGCCGCCAGTATCCCACCAAACAAAATGGCTCTACTTACATTGTCGATACTCCGTTGAATAAAGGTCGAGGAATCATAAATCGGCACCAAATTGATTTGCCCGAAATCCTGGTTAATCCGCTCGGCTTCAGCAAGAACTGCCCTCGCCACATCAACCGTATTCGTCCCTGACTGCCGCCGAATCGCCATTCGCACTCCCGGCTCCCCGTTGATACGGACAATCCTGCTGATTTCCTCATGGGTATCCTCCACCACCCCAATATCACGAAGTCTTATGGTCCCCGACTCCCGGCGCACAATCACCGTATTCTCAATTTCATCCAGGGACTGCCATAGGCCGGGCGTGCGCAAGGCGATTTTCAAACGCCCCTCTTCAATCTCCCCCGCAGGCACCACCACATTGGCGTCCCGCAGACGATTGGTGATTTCGCTGAGAGACAAGTTCAAGGCATTGACCCGATCAAGGTCCAACTCCACCCGGATCTCCGGCTGCAAACCACCCCAGGTATCCACGGCCGCCACCCCGGCCACCCGCTCCAAACGGTTTTGTACCTGATTGTCCAACAACCGGCGAAGCGACAAAGGATCGAGATTCGACCCAACCCCAAGAATAACCACGGGCGCTTGGCTGGGATCAAATTTTCGCAGACGGGGCCGGTCAACCTCATCCGGCAAACGATTGATTACCCGGTCCAGACTGTCGCGAACATCATTCGAAGCTTCATCCAGATTGGTTCCCCAGACAAAGGAAATCGTCACCTGACTGTTTCCCTCGGTCGAGTTGGAAACCATCTCTTCCACTCCCGGAACCCTCGCCACCGCTTCTTCGATGACTCTCGTAACCAACTCTTCCACTTCCTCCGGACTGGCGTCCTCATAGCTCGTCGAAATGGTCAGATTCGGCAATTCGATTTCCGGTAAAAGGTCTATCGGCAAACGCCAGAAGGAAATGGCCCCGATCAAGACGACCACCAGAGTCGCCATGGAAGTAAAAACCGGGCGCTCAACCGTGAATGCGGGAATCAACCTCATCTTTCGTTTCCGTTTCGGGGGCTTTCCACAAGTTCAGCTTCCGTATCCTCCCCGACGATACGGAGATAAGAGCCATCAACCAGCTGATCCTGACCAAGGGTCACCACCCGCCCCTCAAGCTCCGGTGACCGGATCTCCAGCCACCGTCCATCAACGATTCCCGGCTCTACCTCAACAAAACGAGCCCGGGGTTCGTCCTCATCTCCCTCAACCAGAAAAAGGCCCTGCCGCGATTCCCGCCGCACCACCGCATCACGGGGAACCGCAATCACCTCATCGCGCTCACTGAGAGTCATATGAACCCGGGCAAACATTCCCGGTCGCAAACTTTGCTCCGCATTGGGAACACTAAGCTCCACCCGGGCCTGACGGGTTTGCTCGGCAAACCGTGGTGACTTTCGGGATACTTCCGCAGGAAAATCCTCCCCCGGATACGTATCAACGCGCAAGAACCCCTCCATGCCAACCGTAATCCGTCCATAGTCTCGTTCCGTCACTTCGACATTGGCCCGCAATTCATCGATTCGCAAAAGCGAGACAATCGCCTCATTCGCACTCAAATTGCCCCCCTCATTGGCATAGCGTTCCCCCACGACCCGCTCCGTGTCACTTCCTTCCCAGGTGGCATAGATCCGCGTATGCGAAAGCCGCACTTCGGCCGCCCTTAAAGTGGCCTCCCTTTGACGAATCGTCGCTTCCGCCACCGCCAGACTGGATTCCGCCGCCCGCAAACGAGCTTTCGCGGTATCCAAATCGGCTTGGGAGGAAATATCCCGCTCCCGCAACACCCGTTCCCGCTCAAGTTCCGCCGAAGCCAGTTCGAGAGAACTTTGCGCTTCTTCCTTATTGGCCTCCGCCACCGCCAAGTCAGCCCGCGCTTGTTCGACCTCCTCACGGAATTCATCATCCTCCAACCGGGCCAACAACTGCCCGCGCTCAACCAAATCCCCGATGTCCACTTCGAGATTCAACAACCGTCCCCCGACCTTGGCCGCCACCACAAATTCCCTGGCCGGCTGAAGAGTCCCCGTAAAGACCCGAACCTCCCGAATGGGCCGGTACTCAATGGGTTCCACTTCGACCGCCACCGCCTGGCCACTTCCGCGCCCACGCTCCCCGTCACCGTCCTCCATGGCGCGGCGAAGCACTCCCGCCCCTACAATCAAGAGCACCAGTACGATAACCACCACCGACAGGATAACATTATTTTTCATAACTAGAGAATACGGGCAATTTCCCGTAAAGCAAGAGACCCCACAAATTTGCAAAGGTTACAAAACTCGGTTTACTCACCTCTCAGGGACACGGTAAGCCACTTCAAAGTGTCACCTATGTCCTGGCCTTACCTTCACTACTTCTTAAATCATAATTCTTAACTAAACTTGTCTCGTCCTTCCTTCTTGATTCTTGTTCCCTCACTCATCCACGACGACACTAAAAGTGACCGTTCCACTTTGGCCGGGGCCAAGGGTTCCTGAAAATTCCCATTGGATCGCCCCAGTGCCTTCGTTTCCAGGATCGGTTATGGTTACTCCGGTCAAATTATCGGGCAATGATCCACTGGATGCCGCATCGAAAGAGGTCCAGGCAGGAGTGCGGTCAAATATGAAAAGTTCCTGTAAGTCCTCACTCCCATCATTTGTGTAAGTGATAGTGTAGGTAATCGTCTCTCCCGGAGCAGCGGTGGCCTTGTCCACCTCCTTGGTCAAACTAAGCCCCGGGGTCCCGGAGGCGGCTACGATAGTGACATCACGCCGGACCCGAAGATCATCCGGCAAAGGAGGAGTTGCGTTGTCAAAACTGAAGGTAGCGGTGATTTCGGTCTCACTTTTTGCGCCAAAAGGAGCGCCTTGAGGTGCCGTTTCCCGTAAAATCAAACAAATTTCCTCTCCCGCCGTGACCGTAATAGGCACCCCTTCAATAATGGGATCACCTCCGGAAATCTGACCATTGCAGGCCAAATCCTGATAAAGCAACCGGGACCAGGGAATTGTGGGTTGCTGTTGATTCGACAAAGTAAAAGTCACTGTTCCCGAGGTTTTGGCAAAATAGCTATGACGGTAAAATGCGACCGCTCCGGGGAGAATGCTCTGGCTCCCATCATTCAGAAAGGCATTTTCGGGAACGACTCCCATTTCAATCCCTTCGAGGTCTCCCCCGGGGTAGGTGAAAATAAGCTGATCGGTATCACGATCATAGGTTCCACCAGTGGTGCCGACTTGGGCACCCGTGGAAAGATGTGCACCAGGATTGGTTTTCTCAATCGTCAACGTTGTGCCAGCGGTCGTTCCAGGGGGAATGGATAGAATAAAAGCTCCCCCACCTCCAGTGGTGGCCTGACTTAAAACCGTCGCCCCCTCCAGCAGACGCACACGGACATTGCCAAGGCCGTTTTCTCCCCCATTCCGCTCGCCGTCATTAGCCACCCCGCCTCCAATTCCGGTATCCAGAAACACCACGCCTTCAATCACCCGAACCCGGATCAATCCAAAGTTACGATTCTCCTGATCCGCCTCGGCCAATTCAAACGTTTGGTCACCCGTGTCAGGACTCTGGAAAAGCCAACCTCCGGGCTCTGAAGCAACTAGCGAGGTGGATGAATTCGTCAAGACCAAACGGTAATTCCCCGGAATGAACTCCAGGAACTCAAAAAAACCGGTATCGTCATCAACCAACGCGGAAGCCACCAGCAGCCCATCATCCAAGTCGACTAAATTGATGTACACTGCAGGCGCATCAGTCCAATCCTCACCGGCATCCCGAACATCATTGAGATTCACATCATCGTACACAAAGCCGCTGATATCACGTGGTGGGGCCAGCCCAAAATCCTGGTCTTCGGGATCGGAAAAGGTAACCACCAATTCGTCGATCACCCCATCCCGTGGCTCCATAAAGGCAAAACCGGAAGGGGCGGAAGCAGTGGTTGCCGTAGTTTGACCTGCAGGAGCGACAATAATCCTATAGGTTCCGGGAGCGAGATCAGTAAACTCATACTCTCCACTGCCTCCAGCATTTACCGCCTGCGAATCCACTACAGTATTCGCCCCATCAAAAATATCAATGAGGTTGACGACAACATTTGTGCCATCATTCCAATCTGCACCTGCCTGCTTTTGCCGGTAAGGGGAAAAATCCCGATAGACCTGGCCACTGATCTGCCGGATCTCGTAAAGCCCAAGATTCTGATCGGTCAGATTGGCATCGTCTAGCTCAATGGAATCAACCTGCCCTGAGAGCGGAGTATCAAAGGCCCATCCCGAAGGTACCACAGGTGATAAGTTGGAATCATTATCGGTTATAACCAAACGAAAATCACCGGGAGGAAGATTGTTGAACAAATAGTCCCCGGGCCCGGCAGTGACCACGATCGACTGAAATATTGTATCCTCCGGAATCGTCAAACCGGGCAAGGTGATTTCAGTGTTAGTGATCAAATTCAAAGTAACCGGCACCCCGGTCGTCCAATCCTCGGAAGGGTCTTTGATCCCGTTGGGGATAATTTGGTGGTAAACAAAACCCGCCAAACTGATCCCCACAATAAGGTCCTCGGAATCCGGGCCAACCTCGGCATACACCCGTCGCTCATCCGGAGAGGACGTTGGCTGCGAGGCAAAAGACATAATTCTGGCGTCATTGGTCAGAACACTCCCTGGCGTCGCCCCGCTGTCAACGGTTACTTCCACGTCCACCACCCATTCCTCTCCGGGCAATAGTGGCTGGCCATCGGCAAGGGAAACCTCCCATTGACCATTACCGCTACTGTATGTTGGGGAAAGACTTCCCCCCACCGAATCTCCATTCAAGGTCGACATCAGCAAAGATGGGGTCGTCTGCCGCATCCCCGATGGTAAAGTATCCCGCAACGTCACATTGTACGCTGGCGCCGAACCGTTGTTCGCTACGGTCAGGCGAAAAGTCGCCTCATTGCCTGGTGATACAAGGTTGTTGGCACTTGGTGAAACTCGCTCTTTTGCAATAGTCAACCGCGGTTGAAAGACCGTGATTTCATCGTCATCAGGACCAGCACTCAATGGATCCGGGTCAATCGCGGAATTGTCATAAGAAATCTCCGCCGAGTTCGTCAGATCATCGGAAGTATCGGTAGCCGGATCAGAATCAGGCACCGGCAATGGCGAGTCCCCACTGTCAATCACCCGGGCCCGGTACACCAATCGGAGAAGATTGTCGGCCGGATCGGCGATGGCATTTTGCAAGGTTCCTAAATCCCAGGAGATTGTGTCCTCATCTCCTGTATCGGGGGCCGTCGTCCCGGCAACGGGATTGGTGAAACTGAATCGAGGAGGACCGGACACTTGCACGATTTCCACCGTATCATGAAAAGCCAAACCATTAGGCAATTCATCGGTAATGACAAAATTTTCGTTCTCTCCCTCATGGGGGAAAATATCGATGGTATAGGTCACCAAATCCCCGATACGAAATGTTTTTGCATCGGGTGAACTTAAAGGAAGTGTGCCTCCACTCGCAGTCTTACTGATCGTAGGCGCATCAGTGATTTCAAATGGCCCCTCAATAAGCCCGAGGTTTTGGTCGACCAAATCCCCCGTTCCCTGATTGATAGTGATATCCAACAAACCGTCATCCGGTTCCTGAAAGAGCCAATTAGCCGGTCGCTGGGCTTCCAGGGCGGAGCTCCCGTCGGTCAGGATGATGCGGTAATTGCCCGGCGGCAAATGGTCAAAAGCAAAATCGCCATCACCCTCGGGTACTTCCTCCGTTCGGAAGACCTGATCAGCTCCACCGATTTCCACCAGTAAATTGACCCAAACCGTTGGTTTGTTCACCCCACTCCAATCTTCCCCGGAATCACGGACATCGTTTTCATTCGCATCCTCATAAACAAATCCATCAATACGCAGGCCCACCACAATTTCGCCGCTCTCCGGACCGACTTGGCCATAACTTCTACGATGGGCTGCTTCCGCATCTCCGCTTGGTAAGGAAAAGTAATCCTCAACCTCGGACGACACTTCCAAAGTCGCACCCTTGGTCGCTCCGGTGTCAACAGTGACTTCAAAATCGAATTCCAATGACTGTCCCGGTTCCAATACCTGGCTGTCACCCAAAAGAATAACCCATTCGTCATCACCGGCGGTGAAAGTTTCCGGAGCCAGCGTCACCGGGTCTCCACCCAAGGCCTGGGCAGTAATTACCGGCTCGGTACCGCGCAAGCCTATGGGGAGGGAAATTTTAAGAGCACTGTTGTAGGCAGGGGCATCACCGGTGTTTTCTACCACGACACGGAATTCCGCCGTTTCATCCGGGCGAACCACCCGAAAACCGAGCAAATCAACCGGCGGATCCAATGAGCTTTGCGCAATCGTTAGTAAAGGCTGGCGAGCCGTTATCTCCGCAGCGGCGGGATCCGGAGAGAGAGTTGCCCCATCTGCCGCCTCATAGGTCAGCGTCATAGCATTCTCCAAATCGGCCTCCGTGGGCTCTGCCGGAATGTTGGTCGCATCATCACTCACCCTGGCGGTGTACACCAACGTTAACTCGTTGTTGGTATCATCATTGTCACCCGTATTGACCACCGTACCGAAATTCCATTCCAGAATTCCGGTGTCCAAAGTCTCGGGAGCAGTTGAACCACTCACCGGAGCGGTGTAGGAAAACCCGTCGTCGCCATCAACCGGAGAAAGACTGACCGTTTCCAGAAAAACCATCCCATCAGGCAAGACATCAGTGAGGCGAAAGTCATCCAAAGTTCCCTCCTGAATGTCCATCGTGATGGTATAAGTCACAATATCTCCGATCCGAAACCCTTCCTCCGGCCCCGGCAAAGTATCTCCGGATGCCGACTTGGCAATCGTTGTGCTATCGAAAGCCGTTACCTCAAGGGAGGTGTCCCCTTCATAAATTCGTCGCCCCAGGGGTAGATCATCCGCCTCATGGGCAACACCCAGGTCAGCCAGATCTCCCACTGGGTCACCATCCAAAGAGGCCCAACTGGCAGAAAATCCGGTTTCATAAACCTGCAACGGGGAGGTGGTGTCATCCACCGTAGCCCGGTACACAAAAGCAAATACTTCAGCCCCTGTTCCCAAGTCCAGATTCACCGGGGAGGTTTGCTCCCGACCCCAAACGAGTTCCTGACCATTTATATCGGGTTCCCCTAAAGTTCCGGTTAAGCCGCTACTCTCTATGGTCGAGGTACTGCTGGCCTCATAGGTCAAACCAGCCGGAAGCTCCTCAACCAAATTGAGATCGTACGCATTGCTCAAGGCCGGAGCTCCGGTATTACTGAACTGCACCCGAAACTCCAAAACATCACCCGCATCAAACTCGGTCGTGGAGGAAAAACCCGTCTCACCACGGGTTACATTTCGCACTTCTTGGTTAAACGTAAGGTTGGGTTCCTGAATTTCGGCCGTAATTTGGTTTAGATCAGTGCTATCCGTTCCCCCGAAACTATACGAAGCTTCATTTAACAATTCACTTTCTCGCTCATTGCCAGGGATGTTTTGCACCTGGGTGATATACTCTATGATAACGGTTCGGTCCGTCTCCGACCCCGAGGCCACCCGAGTGCCGAAATCCCATTCAATCGTGAGCGGATCGCCGGAAGCTGGTAGAGCCCCCGGAGTTATCGTAGGCTGCGTCGAATCATCGCTGATTCCCGGCCCAATCGTTACCACAGGGGTTTCCAACAAGGCCAACCCCTCGGGCAATCGATCCTGAACCACAAAATCAGGTGAGGTCCCCTGTGGCAGAACAACGGCAATACGATAGCGTATTTGCTCTCCAATCACGACTTCCGGAAAAGTGGATCCCGGCTCCGAAGCTTCCATGAATATTTTCTCCTGATCAATCGAATCAATCACCACCGAAGCCTCATCAGAAGCATCCACGACCAACGCTCCGGAAGAATTGCCGGGATCCCCCTTCGGTTCCAGCTGATTCGTCGGGGAATCAAGGTCAGGGAAATCATGAGGAATGGAGAAACCTGTCGCACTGACCTCATTTTCAATCTCCTCGTCCGGATTCACCGCGGACGTTAAGATGCCACGATAGAGCAGCACCAAAGTCTCCCCTGGATTGAGTTGTTCCAAATCCTGCCCCGTGGAGCCAATGGACGTATTTCCCTGATCGAAAATGATCGTTTCCCCCACCCCGGAGAAGGTTCCCGTATTGGCCACATCAACATCACCATCACCAGAGGTATCGGCCCCTTGGTTTGAGGATGAAAGTTCGAACTTGCCCGACACGGTATCGGTCACCCGAAGATTGTGCAACGGCCTCTCGCCCCCCGGAGCGGGATTGGTTACGGTAAGGCGGTATTCAATCTCATCATCAGCTTCCCCACTGGTGGAGGCCGAAAAACCCGTTTCCCCAAGAGTGATGTTGCGCACCTCTTTCACAATATCCAATTGCGGTCGGCGAATATTCACCGAATCTGTGAGAAACAAATCGCCGAAAGCAATGCCCCCAGTGGCCATACCGGTAAGGCCTTGGGAATTATTGTTCGTCGGGGGATGATAGGTAACCCCCAAATAGTCGAACTGAAGTCCGAGGCGATTGCTTCGGGTCGCATTATCGCTGTTATTGCCCACATTCATTACCCGAGCATCCAATTCAAATTCCACCACCACCCCATCCGCAGTCGCCGTATCGCTCAAATCATCAATCGTAAAGGACAAACGATCACTGATGACCTCCGTACTGCTTTCCGAGCCCAAGCTGGTCGAAAGAGCCAGCCCGGTCGCATTGTGATTACCGGTTGTGCGGACAAATGGGGCCCCTCCACTATCGGGAATAAACCCAAAATTATCCTGATTGGATCCCGTTCCCGCCCCACGGCGCAGTTGGTCCACCAAATTGATGTTTTCCACGACCCCTTCTCCACCCCGGAACTCGGCTCTCACCCGCCAAGTCAAATCTTCCCCAATCAACACACGGGGACCAGTCGTCGTCGGCTCCGTGCTGTCGATAAGTTCTTTTTCCAATTGCACCGCAATCACCCGGTGCGCTCTTTGGTCCAAAGCGTAATTTCCCGTCACCGTTCCATCAAAGCTCCGAGCCTCCCCACGTGATCGCAAACGCAACCGCAGATTTCCCGTATTCCCGGGATCAAAGGTTAAATTGACCCGCACTATGGCATTCTCCCCCGCCGCCAGAGTCCCAATTTGCGAGGAGGTGAAGGTTTCAACACCACCTACATTGCTGGAATTCCCACCGGAACCTCCGACCCCAGTTTGATCCAAAGTGGCCGAATTAAAAGTCCACCCACTCCCGAGATCCGGAAGGGTGAATTCAATGTTTTCGGCGACCGAGCCACTCGGCCCGGTATTCCGAACATGGAAAAAGTAATCCTGTGTAGTCGGCCCACTCAATAAATGATTCCCCCCGTTGGGGCCGACAAAATCAATGTCCAAATCGGGCAGAAGCAACGGAAACGGATTGTCCACCGTCTGGGTGAAAGGCGTTCCACAACTATTGGTAAAATCCACTGTTGCAGACAAATCCTCGGTCGAAGGAAGAGCCGGATCCAAACCGGGGGCCGTCTCCACCTCGGCTAAATCCGGGAAGCTCTCCGCCTTATTGGTATCGAAGATATCCGGACGAATGTAGTAGCTAAAGGCAATGGTTTCTCCAAAGCGAAGAATGTGTGGGGCGGAAGAACCCGTAAGGGTAAATTCCGGGGCATTGGCTGAGGAATCGGTAACCGCCACCGTCGTAATGTCACTGCTGGTTTGCACCATCTCCACCGGACCGGTATCATCAAAGACCGCATAACTCGGAATGCTGGCCGTGACCACGGGATTGTAGAGAGTTCCCCCACTGTTTTCGATGGTCACCGTAACTCTGGATCGGCCATTGGAGAGCGGTTCAATAGTTTGGGTAAATTCATCTCCGCTCAAAACTTCAGGCACCATGTTGATACGAGCCGTATCCGAGGAATTCCCCGGCTCCGAAACCTCATCACCCGGGGCACCACAGCCCCATTCAACCGAAGCTTCGGGTTCGTTGTCGACGCAGGTATCCCCAAGAATTTCAGTGATAAAATATGTCCCTGTATCGCCCGCCGGCAAATCATCAAGTTGTACCGGGATTCCGGCAGAAAAAGCCACTCCACTTAGGCTGCCGCCACTGATTGTTGCGGTTCCACCCGATCCGGACAATTCATCGGTCAAAAAGAAAAACTGCGCTGTTTCCGAACCAACATTTTGGACGGTAATGCGCCACTCAATTTCATCGCCATCCCCTCCATAAACGATTGTCCCGAAAGAGGTGTCTCCGGCCGTGATATTACGTCCCACCTTAGTCAAGTTGATTTCCGGCTCGAAAACAGGAAGAAGAAAATTTTCTCCAGGCGAAGTGGGGGCACCACCACAGGCTAACTCGCCAGTCACCACCGCATTCAGGGTTGGTGATTGCCCCGCCACAGCGGTACTTTGTTCCAATTCAAAGACAATCCGTACTCGATTATCGGTATTTCCATCAACCGTTTGGTTCGAAGGCACCAATTGGGCCAGAGGAGGAATTTCTGCTGAAGTCCAAGTATGTATATCCCCACTGATAGAGGGATCGTCACCAGAAACCAGCGAGCCCCCATTTATGCTGTACTGAACGCTACCAGGAACAATGCCAATCCCCGCCGCCGAAGGTAAAACTTCCTCGAGAACAATATTTTGTACTGCGGATGCTCCAGTATTACGAATGGTCACTGCAACCAAACCACCTCCGCAAAAGCTGATCTGTGATTGCGTGGTATCATGAACGGTCTGTAACCTCCCTGAAGGGAAAAAGAAAGATGGATGAACCTTGGTTTTTTTGGCAAACTCTTCGCCCTGACAGCCCCAGGAAACTTCGATGGTTTCATCCGTAATCGGAATCGCACAATCCGAGATCTGACTCGAGTCAACCAAGCCAACAACTTTTATCTGGCGTGTTTGACCCGATGGAATATTCTCCAAATCAAAAAACAATTCCGCCCCATTAACCACCACATCAGGTCCGGGATTGATCGCATTCATCGCCGCTTCGTCCGGTAACATTCCCGACGGCAGAGTTATCGTAGCGATACTGCCGAAAGCAGTACCAGCGTCAGTGTTGGAAATGTACACCCGGTACTTTATGGTTTCTCCTAAAACAGAAACCGTTCCCGGGGTAACTGTTACCGCCAATTCGGCCTTCCGAACAGCCAAGGGAGAATAACTCGCCGAACTCTGGTAAACCCGGTTCTCATCAGGTCCGGTTTGCCAACTGTCATAGTCCACCGAAGCCGAAAATCCACTCGAATCGATCTGCGTAACCGGGTCCCGGATGACTGTCAGCTGGATCGTTCCCGAGTCAGGGAGCGCTCCGCCGGTAAACGTAAAGGTGGGATCTACCCCACCGTTTTCCTCAAAGGTGATATTCCCAGAATTAAAGTCTCCTCCATACACCGGGGTTTGTCCGGTAGGAATAATAAAAGCAGTCCCCCCATTCTCCAAGGTGATTCGGGGATTTTCAATCTCCTGGTCATTCTGGTTTGAAAGGGTCAAAGTCAAGGTTTCCTCTTTACAAACTTCAAGAATCGAAGGAAAGGAAAGGTTCAGCGAAGCCGCAGCCCGCCCGACTGTATAAAAAACCCCTTGAGTAAACCGAAATTCCACCGTTTCCTCACAAATACCATCAGGCAAATTATTGGCATCAATTCCCTCCAGAAACAAGGTCGCCCGTTGCGTGACCGAACGGGTCACTCCGCTAATAGCCTCATCCGGGATGGTTGTCGCATACCGGAAAACAATCGTGTCCCCCGCAACCTCATTCCCCAGAAAATCAAGGGAAATTTCAAAACCAGTGGACAAAATCGTTACCGCCGAGGAGGGAACAGCAATCTCTCCTCCACCATTTAGTTCATACACCAGCGATTCCTGAATAAGGGCTTGCTGGGAAATCCCGCCAAAATCCTCCACCAATCTCGACCCATTCCACGTTCCGGGATAGGTTGCGCCAAACTCAAACTGTAACTCGAATGGAATAGCCTCCCCTTCCCCCGAATCCCGGTTGGGGTAATCGATTGGCGATAAGCCCGCTTCAAAGAAATTGCCCGCAGGGCTCCCCACTTCGAAGAATTGATTGGATTCCAGACCCGGATTATTGGAAACAAGGAAACTGGCCGAGGCCGAGGCATCTAGCGTACAACCCTCCGTACTAACTGCCGACACCGAAGCTGAGTTGCTCAGGATATCCCCGGCCAAACACGGCTCCAAATCGACCTCAAAGTCGATCTCCAACTCGGGCGATGACGCCACATCGGCCAGATCAACCGTCCATTCAATGTCCTGACCATTGACCAGTACACTGCCATGGGTCGCCGTGTGAGCAAAATAGGTAATACCATCCGGTAGAGTATCTGCGATCACCAAAGGATCGGTTTGAAGGTTGTTCAAATTACTACCGGAAACCGTCAACGTGAAAAATCCACTTTCCTGAATAGCAATACGGGGAGCAGAAACCGTTTTGGATAAATTGATGGACGGGCTGTCACTCGGGGCACCGATGGATCCAAACGTTTGCGGAATCACGTATTGATCGGCACAGGCATTCTCATAAAAAGCCTGATAAAAAACATTTCCCGCTCCCGAACTGGTACAAATATCACTCGACTGCACATCAAAAGTCAGTGTCTGTACAGTGCCATTGGCAATGGTTCCCGAGTTGGCTAAAAGGATGAATTCACCGCTCCCATCATCATAGATCCAATCTGAATGCACATTGGTGATGGTCACCGCTCGTGCTGGCAAGGTCGTGTCCAAAACAAAATTGCGGGCATCCCCAGCACCGGTATTCTCCAAAGGAATACTCACCGAAACCGGAACCCCATAGACGAGTGAGAAAACTGGAGTCGAAAAGTTAATCAAAGGTTGATTTAAGTCCAATAACACCGAAGCCTGATCGGTATCGGAGAAATTTCCCATTCGTTCATTCGTAACCGCAATATTGACAATAGAACCACAGCTGAGAACCTCCGCTGTTACCTCGGCCTCAAATTCCTCGTCCGTCCCAAGATAAGGTAGCGTAAGGATATCCCCATCGACATTGAGAGTCGCCACCGGACTACCCGGAGCCGATTGGACTAAGCTTTGTAAAGCCAAATTATTGCCCGGATTGATGGAAGTCTGCTCTATGGTCAAATCGAACAATCCACCCAATCCGGTATTGGTCACGTTGATGGTAAACTCTGCCACCTCCCCAACCGCCTTTTCCTGGTCTTTCGGTGTGACCGTAATCACCGTCGCGCCTTCCTGCACTAAAACGCTTTGAGAACGATTTTCCGTAATCGTTGGGCCACCGGAAGGCAATTCCTCGTAATCTACCGCGAAAATATAAACGAAGGTCCCGGAAACCGCCGAATCGGCTGTAATATCAAAAGTGATCGTCAGGGATTCCCCCGCTGGAAGATCATAACCGCTAGTGGGATCGCTTGAATCGACCAAGTTGAACTGCAACTCTGAACCAACCATTGAAAAATTGAAGTCAGGGTCTATTCCGCCAGAAGATGAAACCGCTTCGGTCCCCACAATGTAGGAAAACCCGGAAGGAATCGGGACCCGTCCACCAAGACTGTAAGCTGGTTCATCGCCCGTGTTTGTAATTGACAGGGTTAGCGTATCACCCGCCGCCGGGGTGATCTCCTGAGTTCCATCCCAGACCCCACCAACATCCATCCAAGACCGTGTTGGATCCGCCGATGTCCAGGATGTCGTTAGGTTAAGGTCAGCCTGAGAATGGAGCAACGGAACCAGCCCCAGCCAAAGAATAAGAAACAAAAAGAGGTGGAAAAACCTGTGGTGGCGACATACCTTCAAAGGACGAAGAATACCGCTATCAGAGGATTTACTGAGTGACTGGTAATTTTTCATTAGGATTCATCCTCCCCACTAAAGTTCGCCCACCGGAAAAGGTTTTCGTCAAATTTAATCCGCAAACTGAGAAAAAACCCTTGGGCCGTCGAGGAATCATCAAAATCCCGATCACGGAAGCCCACCAAATTGTAGCCCACCCCGACCCGGGCATTCTCCCGAATACGATACCCGATCTCCGGTCCCACCGCATATTGACGATTGCTAAACGAATCGGAAAAGGTCACTCCTAGATTTAATCCGGTATCCCACTTTTCGGTGAGGTCATAAAGCACCCGACCGGCCAGCAACTGGCCAAAATAACTGCCGTCAGGCATTCCTGAAAAAGATTCAGTGACGTACTTTCCGGCCCAGGTAGCAGAGAAAATCCAATCGCGATCAGGTTGATAATTCGTTGAAACCGCCATCTGGTGGACCTGCCGCCGGGTGGAGAAATCATCAAAGGAGCCCCCTAACCCCATATCCTCGTATTTATATTCATAGCGAAAGAGAGCATTCCAACGGTCATCCCCATGTTGCCGCCAAGCCAAGCCGGTCAGAATTCGTCCCTGAGTCAGGTCCCGACCTTCATCCCGTAATTCAAGATTCAGAATGGAACGGGAGAGCAGCGTCCATTCCTGATTCAATCGCCGGGCATAACCGAGGGTCGTCAAATAGGTATCCCCCTGCCCGGCCCAACGACCCTCCAGCCGGGCTGTGGCTTTCCAGTCTTCGGGGGCCAAGTATTCAATTCCCGCCGTGGCCGCAGTGGATCGCCGGGTTTGTTCACCGTCGAAAGGAGTCACCCTTTCAAAAGTGGTATTCAAGCGCGTATGCGCCCCAACATCCCAAGAATTGCGTAAGCCAGTGGCAGCCTCTGCCTGCCTTCCATCAATCGCATTCTCGACCCGGTATTCATTGAAAAAATGTGCATCCTGCAAATACTCCGTCTCGACGCCTAAAAGAGTTTGGTGATTGCGTTGGCTGCGATTCAACTGAAATTCTCCGCCGAGCGAGGAAATGAATTCATGCCTTCCATAAAGCCGAGTCCGAGGATTGGCCTGCCACTGTCCACCCGCCGCCACAATGCGCTGTCGTGATTCCCGGACATCCTGTTCATATTCGCCAAAAATCGTCGTATCGGTACGCCCCGGCAAAGGCGTATCGATTCGAGTACGCAAGCTACGGATCTGAATATCCCCCTCCGGTTCCAGTGTTTCCTCATTCTCTCCCCCCACCGAAGTGATTACATCCGGGCCTGCACTGGTCGCGGTTTCCCGCGCCAAACGACCACCGAAAGTCCACCGCACTTGATTTTCAAAGAGATGACTAATTTCGGAACGTACCCCTTGCCGCTCGCCGTCGGTTTCCCGATCACGGCTGTGAATCGCTTTGGTGATCCAGTGCGTTCGATCCGCCAAGCGCCGGGTTACTTCCACCCCCGCCTCTTCCCTTCCTCGGTCAAGAGGGGCTGCGGGATTAGTAAACGCACTTTCGGTTGAACCATAATGAATCCGTCCCTCGGTTTTTTCTCCATGGTGTAAGAGTTCCACTCGCCCCGCCAGACCTTCACCCTCTTCGATACTCTCGCTTCGCGCACCCTCTGCGATGACGTAAGTTCCCTCCCTCAAGGCCACCGTCACGTTCGCACTGTCCAATTCATAGCGTTCAGCCGGATTATCGTCCCGCACCGCCGCCCCACCGACTTCCAACCATTCCCGTAATTTTTTCTGTGCGTAAATTCCATAGGTAAAAAACCGCTCCCCCAACCCTTCGTCAACTTCATAGGTAACACGGATAAATTGGGGATTCATATTGGCATCCAAAGATGGTAAAGGACGGCGTAAGAGCAACCGGCCTGCAAAAGGTTCAAACTCGTAGTCTTGGTTGCGGCGTAAAGTTCGGGTCTCCAAAACTATAGATCGTTGGTTCCGATCACGGACCACCACTTCGACCTGTTCACTCCCCAATAGACCGGTGCGGCGACTGAAACGGAAGGGCCCAGAGGTTCCATTGGCCGGAAATTCCTCAACCACCTGGGTCGTTGAATCATCACTGACCCAAGCCCCAATTTCATAATCACTGGTTTCATGTTTACCCTGAACCCCATACAAAGAACGGTTGTAATCTCCCAACTGACGCACTTGGTGATCGCTCCGGGTATTGAAATCTCCCAAAAGCAAGAAGGATCGCCGGTGGTCGAGACGCACATACAAATTCCCCGTTGACTGGGCATCAAAACCTCGTACCGAGGAATCTCCATACACCGGATAAAAGGCATCCGGATCCAAATCCCGGAACAACTCCACATCATCCCGTTTCTTGTCAGAGTCATAAGCAATGGTCAGCAAAGTCTCGCCTTTGATTTTCCCTTTGAGATAAAAAGCCGCCCGCCCAGAGGCGCGGTGGTCACTCCCAAAATCGGTTCCCTGACGAAAACTCTCCTGAAACGCATCATGGGGATCCAGCGGTAGAATGTCATTGCTGGACAAGCGGTTAAAATTGATCCGCCCTTCCAGAATACCAGTGGCCACAATAGGGCGAAGATCCGGCAGAAATTCAATCTCACGTTCCGCTCGAATACTGCCGATATGAGCAGCAATTTTCCCGCGCCCTGGTTCAAGGGGAGATCGGAGGGTAAAAACTCCTCGCCCATGATTCAGAACCACCTGGATGCCTCTTTCATCCGGGCGCAAATCTTTCTCCTGCCAACGACCGATAGTGGATTCCAGGACCAAGGGCGCACTGCGACTAACCGGAAGCCCGGCTTCATCTGTCAATACAACTTCCACCGGCACACCGCTTTGCCCATCGGCTTTGGCCTCGGTGTGATCAAAATACAAATGCAGCCGTGCGGGAGGACCCGGAACCCGAACAGTACGCTCGATTCGTTCCCGCTCATTGCCGAACTGGTCAAAATAAACCAAAGCCCAGTGGTTCGTCCCCGGGCGATGAGGCACCGCAACATATTCTATCGCCTGCACTGCTGGTGATGGTTTCTCCAAGGCCATTCCGATCCGGTCGGCAGAAACTTCCTCGCCATTAACCAGGAGTACCAGTCGCCCCTCCAAAGGCCCTTTTACCCGAATCGTCGCCCGCGAACCAGGAAGAATATCACCATCTTCCCCATATAAAAAAGCCAAGGAAGCATCAGGAACCGTCTCCATCAGTTCTTCCAAGTCTCCCGCCACCACCGGATCTGCCGGAAGGCCGATACCCGTTCCATCCCCAACGGGCAATCCGAGCGAAGACCGACCCTCCAAAACCGAAGCGAAAGGCGCTGGCACAGACCGGGCTCCCCCGCCCTCCATGATCCCCGCCGCAGGACGCCCTTTGACATCCCCCACGGTTGGAGAAGTTCCATCCGCGCGAAAATTTCGCTGCAAGGCACGGGAAACCTCGGTTCCCCACTCCCGGGCGGCCTCTTGTCGCGCCTCCACTTCTGCCAGCAGCGCCTCTGTGGGTTCGATCAAAGCAAAATTCGCCTTATGCAATTCATGTCGCCGAAAATCAACAAAACGTGATCCCGGATCCCCCGCAAAACGGCTAGCACCGGATGTCCCCAATATCGCTCCACCAGGCAGGGTGTGGGGATCTACTTTCAAGACACGGGTAATGGGCCGTTGACCATACAAACTGAAACGGCCCTCAGAATCGGTAATAACCCAGGTTCCGTCCTCCAAGAATAAGCGTACCCCGGGCACCCCAGGGTCCCCCTCATTGCGCATCCCAGTTCCTTCCAAATCCACATATACACTTCCGATCACAGTCGCCCGTGAATCGAAAGCCCCTTCACCAACTTCCACCTGCGCCGAAGCACGGTTACTGACCAACTGAGGCGGTCCCAGAGAAGTCGCTTGGGCAGTGTTTATCCCGGAACCCTTATCCGCCCCAAAATCCAAACGCGCCCGATACACAAAGGTAACCTCTTCTCCGTCCGCCAAATTGCCCACGGGAAAACGAAGATTTCGCCCGGAAGCCCCCACGGGATCATCCGCTGGTTGACCATTTCGCAAGGTCGTTCCGCTTTCGTAACGGAAACCAACAGGCAAGAAATCATCAATATGAGTCCGGGGAAAAGGCGCACCGGAATCATTGGTCAGGGTAATAAAGTACAAAACCGAATCCCCAATATCGGCCTCCTCCCGCGAAACCTCCTTAGTCAACGTCAACCCATCGGCCACTGTCGTATCCACTGGCAAATCAAAAAATAAAAACCCCAGCGAACCGGTAGGCAAAGCTGCCCCCCCGGGACCGACCATAAACGGATCCCCGTAAGAAGCATCCCGGTCAACCCGACGTCCGACCGGTTGCCCCCCTAATGGAATCACACTGGGGAAATCGTATTCAGGAGGCGGGATTACACGAAAATAATAAGTTCCCGGAGCAACCGGAGGAAATTGAAATTGCCCGGCTTCATTGGTCACCTGCCGCTCCGCGCCTGGTAACCCATCCCCCAATACATCAAGCAATACAGCGGGCAATCCGGTGGTTTGGTCAATCAGTGTAACCTCTGCTCCTCCCACCGGTTGATTCGTCCGGGAATCGAAAACCACCCCAAAGGGCTCGACCACAATTTCCGTGCGTACCACACCATCCCCGGCACATGGATTCAGAACCCGGGCCTCCAAAACATCTCCCGGCTCACGGGGAAAGAGTTCAATGTCCGCCGCCTGGAAACGAAAAACTCCAGAGTTCGGGCCGGTCTCGGTCCCCGTAAAAAGACGGGTTTCCTCCGTCCTCTCATTAGTAATTTGCACCTCTACCGTATCAATAACGCCTGGATCAAGATTGCAGCCTCCTGCTTCCACCTGCACGAACAAATCATCGTCTCTTCCGGTAGTGGGAATAATGTGGGTGAAGCTATTTTCATAATAGGCAATCTGCACAGGTTGCGGTGGTGCAAATATCCGGCTGGGATTGGAATTAGTCACTACTGACTCCAAGCCTCGGCGGGACCAGACTTCGGCAACGTTGATAATTTCACCCGTGGCCAAAGGTTCCAAGCGAACCCGAAAGCTAACCTGGAACGATTGCCCTGAAACCAATTCGGAAAAAGCAAAAGCCACCGCATCAACATCCTCCAACTGAGCTGGAGGAGTGCTCTGATAGGTGTGCAGAGGATCGCCTGCCAAATGGTACAGAACTTGCCCGGAATTCGTTTGCAAAACCTCCACCAAAGCCAAATTGGAGGGGATTTGATCCCTCACGATCACCGCTGAAGCGGGGCTTCCATCGATCATTACCGAACGGGGTTCAGCCGTAAAAGGAGAGGCATTCGTCCCCGTTAAAGTATAGATCACCTCTTGTCCGGGCTGCACTTCGGATGCCGAAGCCGATTTTTGCAAAAACAGTTCTCCACTCCCGACGACCAAGGTATCCGTATTCGTTTCCTGAAGACCATGTGCCGGAATTTGCGCTTCGATTTCAAATTGCCAACTGGTCCCTCCGGCGGTGCCAGCCGGTACCCCTCCCGCGATGATAAAATCACGAACCTCTCCAGGAGCCAATTGAATGTCTATGCTTTGGCCGAAAGGCAGATTGGTTTCCCCAGCATCCACGATTTGGTTTTGGTTCGCGTCCAGAGCAAGTACCAGATTTTGCAAAACTCCGGTCGGACCACCGCTCAGTCGAGCTTCCACACGAAACACTTCGGAGGTATTGCCGGTATTTTCCAACCGGTGGGAAAATTGAAATAGGGATCCCGGAGCAACCGCTAGATTCTGATCCTCCCGTAAATCAAGGCTCGGGAGTCCAGCGATGGTAATCCGAGTCAAATTGGTTAACCGTTCACGCTCAACCAGCGTAACAGGATCAAGATAGTAGACACTTGCCTGGTTATCCACCAGGGTGCCGGGATTGGGTGACGATGCCTCAAGGTCGGAAATCAATCCGAACAAAGCATAGCCAAACAGACTTCCCAAAAGAAGTAGGAAAACCTGTACTGTTTGTCTGCCTAGCATTGCGTCAGCGCCATGGGCCTGAAAGTCAGCTTCCCGGCTATCAAGGCCATATTTTTAAAGGAATGAAGAGGCGCAGCGTACCTAAAGACAAAACGGATTGATCCGATGGACCTCTGAAATTTACCGGTCTTAAAAGGTCCGGATGAGTATGGTAGAACGATAAAGACAGCTTTTGCATAATTCTTACAATAGTATTGAATCACCAATGCCTTGCGGTCGTTTTTCCGAACCAGGGATCGGACCTGGTTCGGAAAAACATTCGCCAAATCTTTTATCTTAATCGTTGATCTCTACCTGGAAGGTAACATCCGCCGTTTCGGTAGGTTCAAGATCAGGAATACCGAAAACAACCGAACTGCCAGCTGAGGCGCCCGCACTTGGTTGAGTCGTAATGGAAGTGCCAGTGCTTCCTGTTTGAGCGTTGACAAAGGTCGTGTTCGAGGGCACCGTATCATTTACCGAAATTCCGGTCGCCGTTTCCGAACCGATATTGGTCACCGTGATCCGGTATTCGATCGTAGAACCGGGGATAGCAGTTAATTGATCCGTGGTAAAGGCCCCAAATCCTGAACCTTCGTCAACCCGCTGTTCCTTCAGGACCGACAAATCGCCCCGGACCACCGAGGTGGTATCGGTGTTGACCACCGGATCGGGAGCTGAGGTGGTGTAGGTGCCTTGCGTCGTTGTTGCCGTCAACACCGTGGCCAAAGTGGCCCCGTCCGAAGCACCCAAAGGAGCAACCACGCGGACAAACAAGCGAACCGACTCTCCTGGAGCTAATCCGCTACCAGTGACGTCGGCCAGAGTTTGGGTTGACACATCGAAGATGGGATCGCTGGGATCCAGGGTTCCGTTATTGTCGGCATCATAGAACAGATTGCTGGTCCATCCCGCACTGGCCGGCGTGTTCACCAAGGTAAAGTCGATAACACTATCAGTATCATTCCCTTCAGTAACATTACCGGTATTGGTCAGAATGTGTTCATAGACCACCGATCCCCCTGGGAACGTTTGCGCGGTGTTATTGGTTTGCAGGGAAATACTGCGGACCTCATTCACGTCAATGGCCACATGCAGCACATCGGTCGCACCGGAAGTCGGGGAATTTGATTTGAAATACAGAGAGCGTGCTCCCGGTGTTTCCCCGGCCGGAATAGTGATACGAGCCTCGATTTCACGAAAGGCACCCGAGGCAATCGAACCCGTATTGGTCAACGAAGAGCCACCGGGAACGGAACGGAAACTAACCGTCCAGCCGGAAGGAAGTGAATTCGCAAAAACCCCTTCATTAAAAGGACTCGAATTCGAAACATTCATATTGTACGAATCAGAGGTCGGACCGGTATTGTTCACAAAAAGCGGGAAGGTTACCGTCGTTCCGGGATTCGCTGTTTGGGTTTCCACCGCAGCAGCTTCACCACTAGGGGCCTCATTGCCGCCACCCAATTCCGAACCGTCACCCAATTCCGCATTTAGGGTTAAATCAACACTAGCCCCGGAAATCAAGGTAAGAACATCATCGGCATCATCCGAAACCGAACTGTCGACCGAGGAGGTAGCCCGTTTGGTTAAGGTGAAAGGCCCTGTGCCATCCACTGCATTGGAAGGCACAGAAACCCTGACATGCACCGTATAGGTACCACCAGCTGCCACCGGGCCGGTATCCGGAATACCGTTACCGGTGGAGTCCGTCATCGGCGTCGCACCATCATCCTGCAACAACTGAAACGTCGTTCCCACAGGGTAATCATCAGTCACAAAGGTGATATTGAAGGTATCCGTTCCGGTTCCGGTGTTAGTCAATTCATTCTCGAAGAGAATGGTTGAACCCGCATTGGCATCAGGAATGGTATCCCCATCCAAAGTTACCCCCGGAGCCGACAAGACGGTAAAGGGAACTGTATTGGTGTTGAAGGTACTGCCATCATAAGTAAATTCAGCCGTGTTGTTGATGATCCCCGGAGCTTGCCCCGCAACAACATTGACCTGAAAACGCACAAAACCGGATTGTCCTGGATTGACATTGTCGATCACAAAAGTTGCCGTATCGATGGTAGAATCATCGAAATCATACTCAATTCCGGCTGGGTCACCGCCGGGATCATCATCCAAAGCAGTCGAACCACTCACCGACCAGCGAGCCGAACCGGATACATACTCCATCCCCGCCGGAATAAGATCCTCAATGGTTAATTCAGCGGCCGAACTACCGGTATTGGTGTAAGTGATGGTGTAGGTATAGGGGCCACTTCCGGGCGCTCCGGAAGATTGGTTGATGGATTTCGTAACCTGCATCACCGCACCATCGGTTGCCGTTACTGTATCGGTATTGGTCTCCAATAGGGTTACCTCAGCTTGGGAGGTTGCCGTAACTGTCAGGACCGCATCCTGCCCAATGGTCGCTCCTGGAGGAAGATTTCCCGCCACCACGAAATGAAATTCCTCACCCGGCGCCAATTCACTGGTTGCGGAAATATTACTGAAATTATCCGGTAAACCATCTTGGTTGCTATCGGTATAAATCTCAATATTTGACAAATTGAAATCTCCGCCGGCATTGATCGCCGAGAGATCAAAGGTATCCGGCGCATTTCCATCATTAATCACCGTATGGGAGAAATATACGATTGTTCCAGGGCCAGCGTTTTTACTCTGATCGTCCAAAAGTGTCAGACCATAGATTTCCGCAACCAAAGTTACTACCGTGTTGGAAAATACTTCTCGTTCAATTCCAGAATCATCAGTATAAGTTGCCTTAGCCTGATTTCCAATAGGGGTCCCCGCCAAAGGCGCGGCAGAGGCAGCGACACTCCCGAGAAAGAGAGCGAGCACTGCTACGATTACACTCCCAAAGGAGTGACGTTTAGCGTGTGGTTTTTTCATAGGTGTTTTAGGTTTAATCAGTTGCGTTCAAATTGGTTTGAGACGTAGCGCCAGGGAGAATTCTATTCCGCCGGAAAGAGAGCACGTAGCTCCACGACGAAAATCTCACCCTCCGATAATTCCGGAAGATGCCATTCAAAGGATCGGACGGATTGTTGACTCTCCTTCCAATCCTCAAAAGAAAGAGTTTCATTGCCTTCAACCAGAACTCGATCCGGTTGCGGAGTGACGGTTTCTTCCAAATAAGCTAAAATATCCGGGATTGGTAGCGACGGCCGTAGATTCGTCAAAGGACCGCCACTTTGATTGCGAAATTCCGCTCGATACAGAATTACGTCTCCCGGCTGCGCCTCATCGGTTTCCTGCAAAACCTCTCCTCCGTCGTTCTCTACAACGAGAAAATTTTGCAATTCGACTTTCAGACTCTCTTCAGCCTTTGCCTGGCTGAGTTGAAAGGAAAGGATAGCGCAAATACAGATTAAAAATGATTCATGTCTCATGGTGTTACGTTTTTGTTATGGTATTGTTATGTTTTAGTTTTTCATTTACTATAATTTAGCTAAAATATTCCCATGGTATTTCTCGGTTTTGTCAAATCAATACCCCAGTTTTTTTCGTTTTTTAAAAAATCTCTTAACTCACTCAATACGATTAGGTTATCCTTTCCAAACCACAGCAAGTAAGCCTTTTTCTCACCCTGAAAGTGCCTCAATAGCCTTTCAAAGAAGAAAATTAACTTCATTTTTCCTTCAAAATCGGCGACCTCTCGACAAAAAGTTCGAGATATTGGCAGCCTGAGATGGCAAACCAATTCCTCATTCACTTTTCATCCAAGTAGCTTTATCCAGAACAAAATCTTAAATTTGATTTTAACAACGAATTTTAGGGGAGGAAAGGGTTTCGCCCTTGCCTTGAAAGGGCTTTTCCCCCACCTCATGAGTATGCGTATATTTTTCTCGAGTCTCGGAACGCTGTTGATTTTATTTGGCAGTTTTGCCTACGGCGAATCCCCTCCACGCTCTCTCCCCGGTCCGGAATTTGAATGGCGTCTCATTACCGCGGCCACGACCAGAGCTTCCTTTGATGATGTCGCTGGGGATGTTCGCTTCACCAGGGTTCGTCCGGAACTTCACCTTACCCAACCCTTTGGTCCAGGGTTTTTCGGGGTTCTGAATGTATCGGCTGAGAGGGATTTCTATAGCATTCGCGGGCCGGCCACGCCCGGAAATTTCACCTTCGACCAAGCGAGTCGCTTCTCGATGGGGTTCAATCTGCAAAAAGTCCCTCTCGACCAATGGGGCTTTTTTGCCATGGGTGTGCTCGGTGTCGCAGCAGAAGATAACGGAAAATTCTCCGACGGATTCTATGGCTTTGGCGGGGCCGGAGTAAGCACTAGGCTAAATGATGACATTGTGGTTGGTCTCGGCCTCGGCGGCAGTCTGAACCTGGAGCGTAGCAACTCGCTCTTTCCCCTCCCCTTTGTACGCTGGCAAATCACCGAAGACCTTTTACTCACCACCCGCAACGGCGCGATTCTTCGCTACCAAGCAGAGGAACACTGGGCCATAAGCTGGAAAACCCTTTATGAAAACCGGGAATGGGCTCTCGGCCAAACCGGCACCACCTCCAAAGGAGCCTTCCGCGACCGTTATATCTCCAGTGGTCTGGCCACCGAATACACCGTATCGCCCGGCTGGGTTCTCCGCGGACAGGCCAAAGCCCTCTTTCTCAGAAAAAACGAAATCCGGGACGGCAACAGCAACCGCCTTTTTAGTGAGGACGCGAACGTCACTGCTTTTTTTGAGTTTTCCACCGCCTACCAATTCTAATCATCCAAAAAATGGCCTCTATTCTCTTACCTGATGCTGTCGAAGTTCGAAACTCCCCCATCCATGGAAGCGGCGTTTTTGCCCGCCGCGATATCGAGGAAGGAGAACGCCTCCTGGAATATATCGGCGAAAAAATCACCAAAGCCGAATCCAACCGCCGCGGCTTGGCCCAAGAAGAAAAGTCTAAAAGCACCTCCGAGGGCGCGGTGTATATTTTTGAACTGAACAAACGCTACGACCTCGACGGCAATGTCCCCGAGAACACCGCCCGCTTGGTCAACCATAGCTGTGACAACAATTGTGACGCGGTGAATGTGCGCGGAAAAATATACTTTGAAGCCATCTGTAAGATAAAAAAAGGCGAGGAACTTTCCATCGACTACGGCTACGATATCTCCCACTTCATGGACCACCCCTGCCGCTGCGGCAGCCCCAACTGTGTCGGCTACATCGTCCACCGCGACCAACGCAAACGCCTGCGCCGCCTCTTAAACCAGCGCAAAAAACAGTCAGTCGTCAAAAAACCCGCCTCCACAAAGGCGTAGCCCCAAACTCTCCAAGCAGCTTCGATATTTGTCAATATTTAAGTCCTTAGAACTTAAATCGAGTATAGGCTGATCTCCAGAAATCTTCCCGATATCCCTCTTATTCATTTGGCTTTTGGTGATTTCGCTTTGTTGAAACGGAAGAAATTGGGCGAATACAAGCCGGGCAAAGGCGTCTCAAAGGTCAGACTGGGACGACGGACTTTACGCGAAAGGCAATCTCGTGCTTCCTTCAACAGACACCCAACGAAAGACTCTGAACCAACAAGCTGAGCTCTGGTAATCGAGGCGAAGATCTTTTCCCGAGCGCGACGTTCCCTTTCGCTTGCGGCCTGCTCAACAAGTAAACGAGTGATCTCCTCCTGGGCTTCCTGATCGGCCAGATGCCCCTTGCCTTCACGCGGCATTCGCCCCTGCCCCAGCACCAGCATCCGGTAAAACCGCAACACATCGCTGCCCGTATCCTTATCTATCGCATCCACGATATACCCCAGATCCGTCTTCGGCTCTCCCGCCATCACCGACTCCCCGTAGCCGCTGTAGGCATATTTCCCCGGATCATCCACCAAGCCAGCCCGCACCGGATTCAAATCAATATAGGCCGCCACTACCTTCAAGGCGCTCGCCCGCCCCTCCACCAACACACTCTTGAACTTTTCACTCCACAACGGACCATAACGTCGATACTCACTGTTGTACCAGATACTCACCCGCTGTTTGAACGCCTTCACAAACTCCGGCAGATTGTGCATCCGCTTGTACAAAGCCTCCCGCAACTCCTCCGCTTCCTTGCCGCCCTGTTTAAGCGTCC
>JAFIGF010000095.1 GCA_020831535.1 Opitutales bacterium
CTAAGGTCAAATACCGGGGAGATTCCTTCCTAATCGTAAAAAACAACGAAACCATCGCGGAATTGGTTCCGGCTCCCGAAGGTGGTGGAGGCACTTGGAACGACATCGTCGCTGCCGTAAACGCCTTGCCCGATGACCCGACCTTTGCCGATGACCTGGAGAAGGTCAATGCCCTGGACCAACTGCCAGAGAACCGATGGGACTGATTCTTGACACCTCTGCGTTGATCGCTTGGGAACGTTCGGGTTACGGGAACTTGCCCGAAGCGTCATTTGGCGAAGAAAGAATTCACCTTCCGGCAATCGTTTGGGCAGAAGCTCTGATAGGCGTGCGCATGGCTCCCAATGCGCACCGTGCAGCGACCCGATTGGCCCGACTGCAGGCCATTCGCAGGATATTGGGAATCGAACCTTTTTCGGATGTCGTTGCGGAACACTATGCGGACATTTTTTTCACGCTATCGCAGGCTGGTCAGTTAATTCCGCAAAACGATATCCAAGTCGCGGCAACCGCTCGAAGTCTCAAAGCAGGCGTTCTTATTGGCCCCAATGACGAGGCTCATTTTGGTAGAATTCCTGGATTGCGAATTGAGATTTGGCAACCCAGCCAGGGGAAAGGGGGGAAATAGGAAGTGGGAAATTTGGGGATTTGAGATTTGAAAGAGGGGGGAATGAACCCTTGCGGATCGCGGGGTAAACCCGCTCGCTACGGAACGGGGCTACGGTGTTGGCTATTGCTTGGCGGGAGATTTTGGGCGGGTGCATTCGGTTTTTTCCTCGTCGAACTGCGGCTAAAGTCCGCAGCTACTATATTTCCACGGCGTCTCGGCTCGTGCGGACACTCGCCCTCCCGGATCGCGGGGTAAACCCGCTCGCTACGGAACGGCGGGCTACGGTGTTGGCTATTGCTTGGCGGGAGATTTGGGCGGGTGCATTCGGTTTTTTCCTCGTCGAACTGCGGCTAAAGTCCGCAGCTACTTTATTTCCACGGCTTCTCGGCTCGTGAGGACACTCGCCCTCCCGGATCGCGGGGTAAACCCGCTCGCTACGGAACAGTCGGATCGCTTGGTCGGCTCCCCCAAGGACTGGAGTGTCCTTGCTCCTTAGAGAAGCACTCCGCGCAGGGGCGCGAGATCCCAACTTGTTTGGGTAGACTTTTGTTTCGAGTTAGGTGGATAAATTTAGACTTTTAAAAAGTCCATATTTATGGTTAATTAGTCTTAATGAAAAGCCAATTCAAGGAAGTTGTTCGGGAGAAAATTTTGCAAGGGGTGGAGAAACCTTCGGTTGGTCTCACCCTCACCAGACGTGAAGCGTCCCCTCCCCTGCTCAAGGGCAAAGCGGTGACGGTCATTGGGATGCGTCGGTCGGGAAAAACCTGTTATTTGCAACAGCTTAGAGGAGACCGTCTGAAGGAGGGGATTCGGCGGGAATCTATGGTGTATTTTAATTTCGAGGATGAGAGACTGGCCGGATTCACAGCACAGGATCTGAATCTTATCCCGTCTCTCCACCAACGCCTTTTTCCTGATCCAACAGACGGCAGGCGCTCCTATTTTCTGGATGAGATTCAACTGGTCCCTGAATGGGAACAATTCGTGCGGCGTCTTCTGGATGAGGGCGAATGCGACATTTTTCTCTCCGGCCCTTCGGCCCGTCTGCTGAGTCGGGAGGTGGCTACGGCTATGCGGGGCCGGGGTTGGGAAGTTGTCATCACCCCTTTCAGTTTTCCTGAGTATCTGCGCCATCATAATCGAGAACCGGAACAAAAGCCGAAGTTTTTGCAATCCCGGGAAAAAATGCGGTTAGACACTGAATTTCAGAATTTTTTAGTAACGGGCGGCTTTCCGGAAGCTCAGGGTTTGCCGGATTCTGACCGCCGACAACTCTTGCAGAGTTATGTTGATGTGGTGCTTCTTCGAGATATTATTGAAAGGCACAAAGTTTCTAATGCAACCGCCTTGCGCTGGATGACTCGTCGACTTCTGGCCAATCCCGCCGGACTGTTCAGTGTGACAAAATTTGAAGCGGAACTGAAATCCCAGGGCATTGGGGTGGGGCGGGAAACGCTCTATCAGTTTTTGGCCTATCTGGAGGATGCGTTTTTGCTGCAAATCGTCCCGATTGCCACCGATTCTGAAAAGCGTCGGCAGGTCAATCCACGGAAAGTTTATCCTCTTGATCCCGCGCTGGGCCCGGTATTTGATCGCAGTCAAAAGCAAAACCTGGGATATGCCCTGGAAGTGGCGGTCCATAATGAGCTTTTCCGACGAAGAGCTGAAGCGGCCTATGTCAAAACAAAGGAAGGTTACGAAGTGGATTTTTTGGTGCGCAATACGGATGGCTCCCATGGGCTGATCCAAGTCGCAGCGGATATCGATGACGCGCAGACCCGCAAGCGCGAATGTCGTGCCCTCCAAGCGGCGGCCGGGGAAATCCGGGTTGACCGACAGCTCCTATTGACCGCTGAATCCCGATTGCCTTCTCCGGCAGTTCCCTCTCCTATCGAGGTTCTGCCAGCTTGGGAATGG
>JAFIGF010000109.1 GCA_020831535.1 Opitutales bacterium
AAACGTTTACACGGGATCAAAAAATGTCCCAAACCGACCCTGGCAACAAGCCCAAATTGCCATTGTAGCCAAGCTCTACTTTACGATCATGAATTCGGCCAAATGACCCATCATCCTACGATGAGAGTCTGAGCGGTAACAAGTAGGGGGGTACGTTTCGGGGTGATATGGGGCAACATGGATGAAACTCACGGAATAGGTCATCCTGCTGCCGAACTTGTATGGTTCGATAACGCTGTCGCAGGCTGCGGCTGGAAAAATCGTCCCATCTTTCTGTAGGGCTCGCCACTTGTGTGATGCCGTCGCGGTGAGGGCAAGCGAAGGATCTCCACAAGGACCGCCTTTCCCGATGGCCTGCGTAAACCTTTGGCCAGGGCGAGAGTCTTCACGGGCGGCACTACAGAAATCTTAGGTAGGGCTTGAACTCTTGCAACGCCGTTGCTGATGGAAGTAGAAGCGAAAGATTTTTCAAAGGATAATTCCGCAGTCCAAGGTGCCTGCGGCACGAAGGGTTGGTGGAATGAAGCTATTGCCTTAAAACCCAGGCATATCCAAGTCGTCCTCTTCCATGCCAATGTCGGGATCAGGAAGGGCAATGGGTGCAGGGGTAGCGGATTGGAGGTGAAAGGTCAACTGGATAGGGCCTTCGTGGGGATCTTTCAAGCCTGCTTCTTTCCCTACCAAGGTGCTTTCGGCTCTTAGCGTAAAGGCGCCGGTCTCGGTATTGAAGAGGAAATGCACGGGGCCGGACAAGGCAGCTTCTTCGTCGTGCACGCGAAAGGTTCCGGTGAACTTGGCCTGCGCGCGAACGTCTTCGGGGTTTGGTTCTTCTCCGGGGATAGGGTATTGCCAGTCGGTGATTTCCTTGATGGTAACTCGAATGCCCTCCTCTCCCGGTTCCTCGGCCCAGGGCCCTCCGGGAACGATATCACGCATGCCGAGACGTGGAGCGGTGTTTTTAAATTGGGCCGTAAATTCCCCTGTTGAGGTGATTTGCACCTCGCCACTGAGAATATCGTAATCGGGAGAAAGTTGGAACATATCCCCGGTGAACCGACCAGCCCAATAGGTGGGAATTTTGTTTCCCTCCTGATGCATTTCCAAAAAAGTGGGGAAGCCGCGAGGTCGTTCCTGCATATTCCATTCGGCGCTCAATAAGGTCAGTATCTCCCTTACTTCGGAGGATTGGCCAGCACCAATGGTTGGAAAGGTTAAGGCTGGCAGGAGGAGGGAAAGGGAAAACAATCGGATCATGGCGCAACGGTAATAAGCATCAGATAGGCATCGGTTGAGCCTCCCCCGAATTCATCCTGGGGGGCGTTTTTGATAATCGGGGGAAGGTTGATGCCGTAGGCCCCTTCGAGAGGGAGGGTTTCACCGCTTAGAAGAATGTCTTGCCCGCGGGTGTGAACCTTACCGTGGCGTAGCCCCGGAACGGAGGTCGAAAGGAGAAGGTTTTTGAAATCGTGATCAAAAATGGCGACATAAGGTCCTCCCTTGGGACGGGCATTCGACGGATCCCGTTGGTGCTGAAGATACCACGGCTCGACAAAGGCATTGTGGGTTTCAATAAGCGACGCGGCGGAGGACCCGGTGAATACGACTTCGCGATTCTCCGTCTGGGCGAAGTCGCGAATATTCGCGGCATTGGGGGTGCCGCTGGAAGGCATATAGGAAAGCCAGCGATTGAAAGCGGTGATTTCCATGCTTTCAGGATCCATGCGCATGAGGTAACTCACGGAGAGAACATTGGCGCCCCAAATGGAACCGGCAAATCCTCCTTTCCCATGTGATTTGCGAAAATCGTAGGGGTGGTTGGTGAAAACGCTGTTGCCTCCGTCGGACCAACCTCGGATGAGAAGTTGACCGTCATCTTCAACCAAGACCTGCCGCACGGCGGAATCGGAGACTTGCCGGGACCACTGTACACCGACCAGTGGGCCGGTCCAGTTCCAAGCAGTCCATTCTGGTTGGCCAGAGGGCTTGAAGCGGTGCAGGAAAGGGTTTCGCCAAGGTTCGAGGCCGGTGCCGCTATGATACTCGCCGCCGAGATAAAAGCTGCCATCAACCGGGCTGACCGCAATTGGGGTCACGACCCGGGCACGAAAGTTAGCTTCGAGGGAAGGGGCTTCGGACAATTCACCTTCCGGGGTTAGATGCCAGAAGCGGCGGCGTGATTCGAGTAAAAGAGTCTCTTCCGGACCAAAATCGAGATTCACCCCAGTCACTCCCGGCAACCAAGCCAGCCATAGAAGGTCTGTTCCGTCGTCGGAAATTCGGGCGATAAAAGTTCCCGGTTCCGAGTATTGGTCAGAGGACCGGCCCCCTTCAAAATCGGCCAGTGGGTCCTCGGAGGGCTCCCGGGGACCTGAAAACTTTTCGGCCAATTCAACCAATTCTCCGAAATTCGCAAGGCTACGTCCGACAACATAGGCGGCATCCCCAGAACGGGAACTGCGAACTTGTTCGATGCGGGCGCTATTTTCAGGGAAACGAAGGATCTGGTTTACGCTTTCCAGGTCCGGGGAATATTGGACCAGGGAAGCGGTGGCTTCGCGGTAAGTCGGATCGGATAAGGTAGTGCCTCCGGGGAGAATGTGGGGAAGGTCACTGACAAAACTGCCATCCCGAAGGTTTATTCCTGCCCAGATTGCATCTCCGGCTGGAGAGAAAACGGCCCCTAGAAAACGCTCGTCACCCGAACCTCCGAAGAAGGTGGCGGCTTGTAATTGGACGCGGCTGGATCCCTTGGCCGCACGGTTGTATTGCACAAACCTTCCAGTGGGAGGGGAGGGTTCATCATCCGGTCGAACCAGAACCAGAATGGAGGCGATACGGTCCACCTGCAAAAATTCCCGTTCGGGGGTATGGTTGACCTCCAGCCTTACCGGAAAACTTGCTTCAGCATCCTCGGGCTCGTCTTCCAGCCGAATGTCAAGAAAATCGTCAACGTCCTCATCCAGGCCACGGTCCATGGCTCGTTCGGCAGTTGCGGTGTCCGATTGAAGAACCGGAATACGTTGAAAAGAGAAGGATCCGGACATTTCCCCGCGACGGTGGACAACGGTGAAGGTCGGAGGATCAGCTTCGGTGCTTTCGCGTTGGAAGCTGATTTGCCCCTCCTCAGTGGCCCGTAGAGTTCTGGGGGTGAGGCTTTCTTTTTGTCCGTCCTTAAGCGTTAGGGGCCATGTTTCAAAATGCAGTTCCCCGAAGATTTGGATCTGCTCTTGATCGCGGGCTTCATAAGTAATCTCGACCTGAATATAATCGCTCCCAAAGAGTGCGGGATAGATGAATAAGCAGCCTCCGAGAGTAAGGAGGAAACGGGTGAGGGGTTGATTCTTCACGATTCGGGGAAATTCGTCAGGGCAAGGGATTAACGGGTCATTCTTTGACGAACTGTTGGTCCTTCTCCGAGAGATTGGCAAGTTTTACTTCAAAAACTTGTCCGGCGGGGGTTTCGATGACCACAATATCCTCATCGGAGCGAACTTTCCGCGCGATGACTTCCCGTCCGTCGCGACTAGTCCAAACGCGCAGATTTTTTTCTTCCAGTACTAAATTGCGGTCTTCCTCGGAGAGGTTGGACAGAGGGACCCGGGCTTCCTGGTTGTTTTCCATAACCAAGACCACGGAGGAGTTTTCGATTTCCTTAAAGGTCGCGCGCACCTCCTGGCCCTGCTGGTTGGTCCACGTCCGAACGCTGGTCAACGCAGAAGAGGTGGAGGAGGGAGTGGTGGTGGCCCGAGCTTGCTCAGTGGCTCCATTATCGTCGTTGGCTGGGGAGGAATCATCGCGGGCGGGGGCTTGGGCACCTTCCTGAACATCATCTGGAGCGGGTCGTCCGGGAGCCCACCATTGAATAATAATTTCCTCGTCATTTTCCGAGGAATCCTCGGCCAAGCCCAAGTCGCCTTTGGTGGTACGAAAGTTTCCGGACATCTGAATGCCCCGGCCAACCGGGCTGGAATTGCGGAAACCAGAGGGGCCGTGGACGGTGATCTCTTTTCCTTGGTAGCGAATAACTCCCTGGGCTTCGGTTTGGGAGTTGAACGTAATATCCAACTCCAGGGTTGGGTATTCATCGGTTTCGGAAACGTTGTGACCGCCCAACCGCATGGAATGTATGTGGTCACCTTGTCCTCTAAGCTGGACCCGTTCATCTTCGCCGCGAAGCGTAAAGCTTCCGCGTCCGGAGGCATTGACCAAGTTCTCGCCAACCGGATTGCCGCGATAGAGCTTTGGCCATTTCTTACCGCTGGTGTCCTTCATGATCAACATGCTGTCGCTGTTGCGCATGCCACTTCGATTTACGATGTACATGCCAGTTAAGTCTTCGTCGTTGCGAGGATCATCAACGCTTTGGGAAGAGGATGTCGGGTATTGAAAAGTCGGTTCCGGGAGGCGCTCGGAGCGGGTCATTTCCAGAACGACAAACAGTCCGTCCAAGAGACCATCACCGAACTCCGCGACCGGATTTACCGGCTTGAATTTATCATGCTGGCGGGCACCCGTTACAGCGACGACCATGGTTTTCCCGTCAACATGGGCCGAACCAAATCGGAAGTAGCCTTCCCGTTCGTTGGAATGACGTTCCAGTGCAACCTGACGGGATCCCGGAACGACCGACGAGAAGCGAATGTCGGTCCAGTCTTCATCCAGAATCGCAAAGAAATCACCACCAATGTAGTCTTCCTCGTAATCCAGGGAGTTCAGGGCCAGACTGCGGGTTTGAATCAGCCCAAAGGCGGTGGAGCCCGATAATAAAAGCTCGTTGTCCACGGTCACATCCAGATTTCTAAGCGCCACCGAACTGGGGGCGTTTTCCGAGCGGAGGTAGGCGATAAAGAGGGAGTAGGAAAGCGGGTTTCCGGTTTCAAAATCAAGTCGGTTCAGATGCAGGAAGGAGCCTACACCCGCGCCCCAGGTACTGAAAGGCAGACCGGTGTTGCGTCCGGCGTTTTCCTGAGCGGCGTTTCTTGCGCTGCGGGTGATGTCGTAGGGGACTCTAGTCCAAACCGAGTTTCCACCGTCCGACCAGCCGCCGATAACGGGTTGCCCGTTCAAGTCAAAAAGCCCGACTTCCATGCGCGAATCAGAGACCAGACGGGACCAATTGGTGCCGACGGTGCGGGCATCCCATTGGTAGAATAAAAATCGCCGTTCTCCGTCGGGATCTGCGATTACTGTCAAGGGCCGGTGCCAGGGTTCCCATCCGGTGCTGCTGCGGTGAAAGTGTCCCGACATGCGGGCAAAGGTGTTGAAACAAATGGCCCGGGTCCAGGCATTGGTTATGCCCAGATTGATGGCCTTTAGTAATTCTCCGTCTTCGTTGAAGTGAAAGCCGTTTTCGCCAACGAGGCTGACAATGCCGTCGCCGATATAGCGCAATTGCGGGGTGTTGTCGGTAGCGTCCGGCAATCTGAGGAGCCAGTCGAAGCCGCTTAAATCGGTTTTGAGTTTACCGAAAAAGATCTTCCCATCGTCTTTCAAACCATCGGCTCCGGCTTCGCGGAAGTCGCCGAGGGAAGTGAAATTGGCGCCTACGGTGCCGGTTACGTAGAGGTTGTCTTGGGGATCGGTAACCAAATCAGTGATGACTCCGGCTCCCCAGGGAAAGCGGATGGCTTTGGTGATCTCTTGGTAATCCGCGTCAAGGCGGGTGATAAAGGCGGCGCCATCGCGGTGTTTCCAAGCCTCCGGTGCTCGGGGCTCACCATTACTGGTCGGCAAGGTATACTCCGGAGCCGAAGTATCCTCCCCCAGGACAGACAGGGAAGTTCCGGGTAAGGAAAAAGACGGTCCGAAAGCATTGCCGGCCAAGTACAGAGTGCCGTCAGTCAGGAAGTCTCCTGCGATTAAATAGTTGTTCCCTTCGCCGCCCAAGTAACCTGCTGTTAAAGGTGTGGCTGGGCGGTCAGGGTTTTCCCAGCGTTCCGTATATTGCTGGAACCGGTTGGCGGAAAGGTCCACCAAGGAAAAGCCCAAAAACAGGCAAAGAAGGGAGTATAGGGGCAAGGTTTTATTCATAGTGATGATAACAGATAGGAAATTTGGGGTAATGTTTCATTTTACGGGAAATTTTCCGGTAAACGTAGCTGAAATGCGTCTATTTCCTTACCAAAACCAGAAGAAGCAGAGGCAAAGGAGCGAGCCGAAAAAGCGAGGAAAAAGGTTTTTAAATCTCCCTGATATCCTGGAAGGAGCCGCTCTTACTATTCAGTAGAGCGGGGAGAAGGGCGATGATTTTGTCCGCGCAAACCGAAGGGGCGGGCATGTTTTCGGTGCCCTTGGCTTCCCGCAAACGTTGAACGATAGGAAACGTTTCGGCATCCAGGTCACCGGTCAGGTAGTCTTGCATGGCGGTGTCAACCAACCCGGGCGCAAAGGCACAGAAATGGGTATCTTCTTTTTCGGCGGCATAGAGTTTGATCAACATGTTGAGCGCGGCTTTCGAAATGCCATACCCATTCCAGCCGCGGGCTCCGGAGTGACTGGCCCCGGAGGAAATCGCCACGACCTGGTGGACTTTCCCGGAAATCGCGAAAAGTCCGTCGAGGAGCCATTTGTTCGCCCAGACATTGATTTCCATGGTTTCCCGTAAATCCTCCAACGGCGTATCCACCATATCCCGGATTTTGCCGAGCTTTCCGGCATTCAAATAGACCACGTCCCAGTCTTCGTTGAAGGGGATGAAATCTTTAAACCGGTGGGCGATGGTTTCTCCTGCGGAAAGGTCGAGGGCGAGGTGGTGCAGCCCCAAGGCAACCAAGTCCTCCGGTGTCCGGCGGCTGATTCCGTAAACCTCGTCGCCCTGGAGGAGGTGTTTTTCGGCCAGGGCATGGCCCAGTCCGGAACTCACGCCGGTGATGAGAATGTGTTTCTTAGCCATGCCCTATAGGATAATGGAAAGGCCCTTGGGGTAAAGGGGATTTCGGGTGAGAGAGGTTATCGAAATTTGCATTGGCAGTGGGGGAAATCGCCGTCTATCGTAGGTCCATGTCCGACTCTTCTTTTCCTCCGGTTCTTTTGGCGACCCGCCGCAGTGCGTTGGCTCTCCGGCAGACCGAATTGGTGCAAGCTCACTTGCAGCAGGTCGTTGTTGAACCGCTGACTTTTGAGGTTCTGCCGATGACCACCCAGGGGGATCAACAACTTTCCTGGTCCCTCTCGAAGGAGGGCGGGAAGGGCTTGTTTACCAGTGAATTGGAAAAAGCCTTGTTGAAGGGAGAAGCGGACCTGGCGGTGCACAGTGCCAAGGATTTGCCCACCGAGATGCCTGCGGGCTTGGTTTTAGCGGGGTTTTTGCCCCGGGAAAAGGCCCATGATGTTTTGATTGTCCGCGAAGGTCTCACTGCTCCTGCCACCGTTGCCACGGGGAGCCCCCGCCGCCGGACGCAGTTGCAGAAAAAATTTCCCCGGGCCAATTTTCAGGAATTCCGTGGAAATGTCGAGACGCGTCTGCGGAAGATTGCCGCCGGAGAGGCCGAGGCGACGGTTATGGCGGCGGCAGGTTTGCGCAGATTGGGGATCGAGGCTTGGGAGGGCTTGAGCTTTACCCCCCTCAGCTTGCGGGAGATGGTGCCGGCACCGGGGCAGGGGGCGGTGGCCATCCAATGCCGGAAACAGGACTTGGAGAAATGGGCGCCCTGTTTTCATGGGGAAACCGCCCGGGCGGTCGAGGTGGAGCGGACTTTTTTGGATCTGCTGGGCGGAGGGTGCCATTCCGCCATCGCTGCTCATTTATGCTCCGACAATCTTTTGTATCTCTATAGTGAAGCGGAAGGTTTTTTGGAAATAAACTGGCAACCGCGCGAAGGGGAGACCCTTCGGGAAACCTTGCTTCGACTGGTTCCCTGGGATTCGCTTTGCCGGGAGACCCGGAAGTAGGGCTTTTACGGGAAACGGGACTGTTTCCGGCGTGCAAATCCCGTCCCGCCGCCAAAGAATTTTTGCCTAAAGAACTTGTCTCTTCCGGGGTTGTCCGTAGGCTTGGGGGGTTCTTTCTTTTCAACCCTTTTACCCTTTTGCGGGAACTCTTCGGGTTTCCGGAACTCTCTGTCTCTCTTGTCATGAAACCTTCTCTATTCGATTCTCACATGCACACCCCTCTGTGTGGGCATGCCCAAGGTGAACTCTCGGATTACGCGGACGAAGCCTGCCGCAAGGGTCTGGACGGTATTATTTTTACCTGTCATACCCCTCTTCCGGACGGAATGTCTGCGGAGGTGCGCATGAAGGCGGAGGAATTGCCGGAATACGTGGATAGAGTGGCGCAATGCCGGGCTGAGTTTAAGGGGCGTTGTGACGTCCGCCTGGGGCTTGAGGTGGACTTTGTACCGGGGTACGAGAGCGCTTTGGAAAAGATTATCGAAAGCCAGCCCTTTGATTATATCATTGGTTCGGTACACCCTCATTTGCCGGAGATTCGCGATGCTTTTTGGAAAGAGGATCCCATCGCCTATGGTAAAACCTATTTTGATTTACAAGCCCGGGCCGCGGAGACGGGTTTATTTGATACCATCGCTCATCCGGATGTGCTCAAAATCGTCCGCTGGGCAGATTACGACAAGGCCCTGATGAAAGAAGAGTTTGCCCGGTTTTTGGATCGTGTGGCGGAAACCGGGGTTTGTCTGGAATGCAATACCTCGGGCCTGATTCGCAAGGTGCAGGAAATCCATCCGGCTCCGGATCTGTTGCCAATGATTGCGGAGCGTGGAATCCCGGTTGTCATTGGGTCTGATGCCCATGACCCTCTTCGGGTCGGAGATGGCTTCCGCGAAGGAGTTGAAGCCCTGGCCGAAGCCGGTTTTAAGGAATTGCTGGTCTTTACAGAACGGCAGAGTCAGTCAGTTCCGTTAGACTCCTGGAAGGCCTTGGTTGCCGATTGGTCCTATTGTCTGCAGAACGAGGCTCCGGCCAGTCTGCATGGCGGGTGAGCAGGCGTTGCCGCCCTTCTCTGATTCGTTAAAACAGTCCGTCGGGGGATTTTTGAAAATCGGCCTGTAATTCTTTCGCTTCTTCCAAGGTCGCGGCAAGGTGTTCCTGTCCGCGATAATAAACGGCGAAGCGATCCGGGGCGAATTCCTCCCCATCGTCAAAAATAATGGCATCGTATTCGTAGAGCGCCAGATTCCCGTCGACGGCAACTCCGTTGAGGGAGGTGTTTTCCTCCGTCAGGCGGCGTTCCCGCTGTCCGTAAATATTTGCCTTGAAGGCGCGGGCATCAAAGGTGCCGAATTCGAGAACCACTTCCTGGGAGATCTCGCAGGTGGAGAGATGTTCCTCGCCGGGAGCGTGGTTGCAAGTGGCAAGGACTCCGTAAAACCCTTCATCGGTAACCAATTCTTCAAGATTTGACCTCACTTCGGCAGGCAATTGGGCCCGTCGCCGCGGAGAAATGGCGGACAAAATGGCTTCCTCGGGATCTTCTACAATGAGGTGGGCCATAAGCTCCCTTCGCTCCTTGGCCAGGGCGATCCCCTGGGCCAGCCATTCCTCTTCCGCCTGGGCATCTTGCGGGCGAGGGGATTCGGCCCAATCTTCAAAGTTGGTCAGACCGGCTGATCGCTCGGCAGACTCCTCCGGGGGGGCGGCCTCGGAGGTTTCGGTTTTCCCCTCGGGGGCTTCTGATGGGGATGGGGATTCTCCGGCAAACTCCGGCGTTGGGGCGGGCGTGGTTTGCTCTTCCGAGGGGGCTGGGGAGTCATCCTGGCGGGTTAGCCACAGGGCGACGCCCAAGACCAAAACAAAGGCCAAGGCAAAGGGGTAAATATTGGCGCCTTTCATAAGGGGTTAGCAAATCACAAAAAGGGCTCATTGGCAACAAAAACCACTAAGTATGGTCATGCCTTTTCGCTGGTGAACCCGTAATTGTCTAGAGGCCAAAATCGGCCGGTGCAAAGCCGCGCTGTTCTAATCCCGTCCGGACATCCTCAAGATTCAGATAAGCTCCGGGACGAATTTCATTCTCGCGGAACCACTCCGGATTCACTTCAAGAGCGAATTGAATATCCTGATCGCGGGACCGAACGGTGTTCAGGTCGTGGGGGAAAAGTCGGCGAATTTCTCGAAGTTCTCCGTCGGGCCGAAAATACCCAATGCGGAGTGGAATGGGGGTGTTTTTCATGTAAAACCCCCGGGGTTCACCGCTTTCAAAAACAAAAAGCATGCCCCGGTTTTCGCCCAATTCCTCGCGAAACATCAGGCCCTGTTGCCGTTCTGCCGGAGTCACCGCAAACTGAACTTCGAGGGCCGCCTCCCCGATTCGCAGGGGGAGCCAATCCTCGACCGTCGCAAGGTCCTGTTCCGGGGCGGCGGCGTTGCCGCAGCCTCCCCAAACGAGTAGGCCGATCAGCAGAAAAATTCCGGTCAGTTTTGATTTCATGGAAAGACGTTTTCGTCAGCCGAGGGCTTTTTTAATCAGGGCTTCCACGGTGGCATCGTGGCCGATCGCGGATTGTGCCTTGCGGATGGCTTTATCCGCCTCCGGGGCTTTGTACCCGAGGGAGATGAGGGCCATGACGGCATCCTGGAAAGGGGAGACGCCGCTTCCTCCGGTGGACTCCGGGGCGGTTCCGGTTCCTCCGGTTGCGCTGGCAGGACTCTCTCCAGAGGGTAGGAAATCCATGCCGACTTTATCCCGAAGCTCGACAATGAGGCGCTCGGCGGTCTTTTTACCAATCCCCGGGCATTTGGCCAGAAGGGCGGCATCGCCGTTTCCGATCGCACTGCGGAGGACGGGAAGCGACAGTTTGCTCATAATGGAGAGGGCCACTTTGGGGCCGACACCGGATACTTTTTCCACGAGAAGGCGAAAGAAATCCTTTTCGTCACGGGTGCTGAACCCATACAAGCTCTGGTTGTCCTCACGGTAAACGGCGACGGTATGAAGCATCGCCTCCTCGCCCAGGGAGGGCAGTTTTTCGGCGGTGGTGATGGGGATGAAGACTTCGTAGCCCAATCCCCCGCATTCAATAATGGCCTGAACGGGAGTGGCTTGGGTAAGTTTTCCGCGGATGGTGGCGATCATGGCGTCGAATCAGTCTTTGAGGCCCAGCACATCCAGCATGGTGTAGAGGCCGGGTTTCTGGCGGGTGGCCCAATCGGCGGCCCGGAGGGCTCCGTCGGCAAAAATGCTGCGATCAGCGGCCTTGTGCGTGAGTTCCACGCGTTCCGCGGGTCCGGCAAAAAGGACGGTATGCTCCCCGACAACTTCTCCGCCCCGCAGGGCATGGACGCCGATTTGCCGGTCCGGACGTTCACCGGTAATCCCTGAACGGCCATGGCAAACGGCTTCCGGATCCCATTGGCGGCCGGCGAGGACTGCTTCCACCAGATTTTCGGCGGTTCCGCTGGGGGCATCCTTTTTGTGGGAATGGTGCATTTCGGTAATTTCCGGATGGTATTCCTCTCCGAGAATGGCGGCGGCTTTGCGGGTTAAGTAGAGCAAAAGGTTCACTCCGACGCTGTAGTTTCCGGCCCAGACAGTGGGAACTTTGGTGGCCAGGGAACGGATTTCCGCACGATCGCTTTCCGAATGCCCGGTGGTCCCGATGACCATCGGTTTTTGGTATTCGACGGCTTTTTGCAGGAGGGGGAGGGTGGCCTCGTGGAAGCTGAAGTCGATTATGGCATCACAACCCTCGAGATAGGGAGAGGGATCGTCGCCGAGGTCGATGGTGGCGTAAATGGTATGACCGGATTGCTGTGCGGATTCGATGATGGCCTGGCCCATGCGGCCTCTGGCCCCGTTGAGAAGGATTCGTTGGGTGGACATAGGGCGGTCAGGAAAGAAGATTTAGTTCGCGGAGAAGATTTTCCAGGTAGTCTTCTGTTTCCTGGCTGACCGGAGCCAACGGAAGACGGATTTCGGAGGAGGAGATCAGTCCCAGCATGCGGGCGGCGGCTTTAACCGGTCCGGGGTTGCTTTCCATGAAAAGAGCTTGGAAAAGGGGGAGGTAGGACTCATGGATTTTTCGCGCGGCGTGGAAATCATTGGCGCGGGCGAGTTTTACCATTTCGACCAGGGGTTTAACCAAAATATTGGAGGCCACGCTGATGACTCCCTCGGCGCCGAGGGAGAGGAAGGGGAGGGTCAAGGCGTCATCTCCGCTGAGAATGGTCATGTCGTCGCCAAGATTTTGGCGCAGCTCATCAACCCTGGCGCAGGTGCCTCCGGCCTCTTTGATATGATTGACGTGGGGGTATTTTTCGCGGAGGCGGCTTACGGTCTCGACTTCGATGGCGACACCGCAGCGGGAGGGGATGGAATAAAGGACAAAAGGTTTTTCGCTGACTTCGGCGAGGGCCGAGAAGTGGGCTAGCATGCCCGCCGGGGAGGGTTTGTTGTAGTAGGGGCCAACGACCAGGAAGCCGTCCGCGCCCGCTTGGTCCGCCGCCTTGGTGAGGGAAATCGCCTCGTCGGTTGAGTTGGACCCGGTACCCGCCAAAACGGGAACTCGTTCGGCACTTTTTTCTACCATGAAGCGAATTACGTCCAGATGCTCGGACGTACTGAGGGTGGGGCTTTCGCCGGTGGTGCCAACGGCGACCAACCCATCGATGCCTTCTTTGATTTGGTGCTCGGTAAGGCGTTCGAGGTCGTCCCAGGCGACCTTTCCATTCGCCATGGGGGTCACCAGTGCAGTGAGGGTTCCGGTAAATTTAGTTGTCGTCATGAGAAACAGAGTCTAAGTTCTACTCTTTTTTCGGATAAAGGGTTTGTCAGCAAAATTGTTACTTTCTAACCCGAAATCGGAAATAGCAAGAATCTAGTGCATTCGATTTATGAGCGATAATATTTTCAACGAACTTCTCCAATTGGCCGCCGAGAGCGGGGCCAGCGATATTCACATCAAGTCCCATAAAATGGCGGTGATGCGCATCGATGGAGAATTGCGGGAAGTTGAGATGGAGCCGATTTCCACCGAGGATATTGGGGATTTTGTCGAGAGATCATTGCCTCCCGGGTTTCTTGACCGCTGGCACGAGGACGGGCAAATCGATTTTTCCCACGCGGTTTCCGGGGTAGGGCGTTTTCGGGTTAACGCCTTTCGGCAAAGAGGCACGTATTCGGTGGTGTTCCGTTTCGTCAGCTCGGAAATTCCCTCTTTTTCCTCGCTCAGTTTGGTCAGTCCGACATTGAAACGCATTGGGCAGGCGAAAGACGGTATCGCCTTGGTCTGCGGGGCGACCGGGTCGGGGAAGAGTTCGACTCTCGCGGCTATTCTGAATGAGGTTAATAACACCAGTGGCAAACACGTGGTCACCCTTGAGGACCCGATCGAATACAACTTTGAGGATAAAAAATCGTATTTCAACCAGCGTGAGGTGGGGATCGATACGCCCAGTTTTGCCGATGGGCTAAGGGCCGCCTTGCGGCAGGATCCGGATCTTATTCTTATTGGGGAAATGCGTGACCGCAATACCTTTGAGACCGCTCTCTCGGCCGCGGAGACCGGGCACTTTGTTCTCTCTACCTTGCATTCCCTGGATGTGCGGCAGGCCATTATGCGGTTGTTTGAGTTCTTTCCGGTGGACGAGCAAGACCGGATGCGCCGTCAGATTGCCCAATCGTTGCGAGCGATCATTTGTCAACGCCTGATTCCGGCGTTGGAAGGAGGCGGTCGCTTGCCTGCCTTGGAGATTCTGATGTGCGATTCCCTGTCCCGTTCGGTGGTCGCGGAAGGGGCCTTTGATAAAATCACCGGATTATTGGACAACGAGGAGAACGGCTCGCAGTCCTTTAATAAGGATCTGCAACGCCTCATTCAGGAAGGCCGTATCAGCAAAGCCGATGGCCTGAAAAACTCCCCGAACCCGAAGGCCCTGGAAATGAACCTCAAGGGAATCAAGCTCAGTGGGGGACGTATTTTGGGATAAACCCTTGGCGAAACGAAAAAATCAATGGATCAGATGACTATGAAAACAGCATTTTTATTTGCCGGACAAGGTGCGCAAACGGTGGGGATGGGAAAGTCCCTCTACGAAAACTCAGCGGCGGCGAAAGCCCTCTACGAGGAAGCGGATAAGGTTCTCGGTTGGTCCTTAAGCGAGGTTTCCTTTGCCGGGCCCGAGGAGTTGCTGACCGAAACCAAGGTCTGCCAGCCCGCCCTCTTTGTTCATGGGATGGCCGGTTTGGCCGCCCTGCGGGAAAGCGGTTTTACGGAAGCCCCTCTGGCCACCTTGGGCCTCAGTCTGGGTGAAGTGACGGCGCTTACCGCAGCGGGGGTTTTTACCTTTGCCGACGGCCTGCGCGTGGTGGCCCGCCGGGGAGAGTTGATGCAAAAAGCCTGCGAGGAAACCCCGGGCGCAATGGCGTGCCTCATTGGTGGGGACCTCGCCAAGGCGCAGGAACTGTGCGAGGAGTGCAAAGTGGATATGGCCAATTTGAATTGTCCCGGGCAGATCGTTATTTCCGGGCACCGGGAGGGCATCGACAAGGCCTTGGCCGAAGGAAAGGCCAAGGGATTCAAACATGTGATTCCGCTGAAAGTCGCCGGAGCCTATCACAGCCGTCTCATGGAATCCGCCCGTCGCGCCTTTGGAGAATTTTTGCAGGAAATTCCTACCAGGGAAGTCGAGACGACCGTCTTTACCAATACCACCGGTCAAGCGGTGGTGGGTCGGGCGGCGATTCTCGAAGCCCTGGAGAAACAGGTGGTTTCTCCGGTTCGCTGGGAGGATTGTATGCGTAATGCGGCGGCTCTCGGGGTCGAGCGTTTTCTCGAATTTGGTCCCGGAGGGGTTCTGGCGGGATTGGCCAAGCGGACCGACCGGTCCTGGAACGTCCTGCCCGTCAATGAAGCCCCGGACCTGGCGTCTCTGACCGGGTGATTTTATCTCTCTTCACTTTTTTTCCGGACAGCTTCGGCAGTCCGTCACGATTATAGTCTTCTAATGGATCTTCAACACACTCGTAACTTCAGTATCATTGCCCATGTTGACCATGGGAAAACCACTCTTTCGGATCGCCTTCTGGAAAGCACCCAAACGGTGGCTACCCGGGAAATGAAGGCGCAGTTGCTCGATTCGATGGATCTGGAGCGGGAGCGGGGGATTACCATTAAAAGCCATCCGGTTTCCATGGCGTACCAATCCGAAGCGGGGCCGATGTACAAATTGAATCTAATCGACACCCCGGGGCACGTGGATTTCTCGTACGAAGTTTCCCGCAGCCTGGCGGCCTGTGAGGGGGCGCTCTTGTTGATCGATGCCGCCCAGGGGGTGGAGGCCCAAACGGTGGCCAATGCCCATTTGGCAACCAGTCAGAATCTAACCATCATTCCGGTGATCAACAAAATCGACCTCCCGAGTGCCGATCTTGACAAATGCTTGCGTCAATTGGAGGACATTTTAGCGATTCCCGGGGAGGATGCCATTTTGGCCAGTGCCAAAAACGGCATTGGCATCACGGAGATTCTGGAAGCCGTCTCGGCAAGGATTCCCCCGCCCCGGTGGGCTGACTACGATGGCACCCGCTGCCTTATTTTTGACAGCATCTACGATTCCTATCAGGGCGTTATCTGTTATGTCCGGGTTTTTTCCGGAACGATCAAGCCCGGCGATACCACGGTCCTCATGAGCGATGGTCTGAAGGTGGAAATTAAGGAAGTCGGAGTCTTCACGCCGGCCCGACTGAAAACCAAGGAGCTTACGGCGGGGAATGTCGGGTACATCGTGACCAATATCAAAAGCGTCGCCGATATCAAATTGGGAGATACGCTGACTCATTTACAATCCCCGGCCAAGGAAATGCTTCCGGGTTACAAGGAAGTTCGCCCGATGGTTTTCAGCGGTATGTATCCGTTGGATACCGGCGACTACGAAAAATTGAAAGCCGCGCTGGGGCGTTTGCGCCTAAATGATGCCGCTCTCGTTTACCAGCAGGAAAGTTCCATGGCTTTGGGCTTCGGATTTCGCTGTGGGTTTTTGGGGTTGCTCCACATGGAGGTGATTCAGGAGCGTATTCGCCGGGAACACGGGGTGGATATTATTCTTACCTATCCGAGTGTTATCTACCGGGTGGAAACCACCAGGGGCGAAACTCTTATGGTTGACAACCCGGTGAATATGCCGTCGGCCAATGACATTGAGGACATCCTGGAGCCAACCATTATTGCGTCTATCCATATTCCTACCGATGGGGTGGGGGATGTTTTGGCTCTGGTCATGGAGAAACGGGGGATTTGCGAGCATACCGAAACCCTTGACGACAGCCGCCTGATGCTGACCTGCCGCCTTCCTCTGAACGAGATCCTGGTCGACTTCTTCGACCGTTTGAAGAGTATTACCCACGGGTACGGATCCATGGATTATGAGGTGGGAGAATATCAATCGGCTGATTTGGTGAAAATGGATATCCTCGTCAATGCCGATCCGGTGGATGCCTTTGCCTCCATTGTGCATCGGCAGAAAGCCGAAAACAAGGGCCGCCAACTCTGCGAGCGTTTGGCCGAAATTATTCCTCCGCAAATGTTCAAAATTCCAATCCAGGCGGCTATTGGCGGAAAAATTATCGCCCGCGAAACCGTCCGGGCGTTGCGCAAGGATGTTACCGCAAAATGTTACGGCGGGGATATTACCCGGAAACGGAAGCTTTTGGAAAAGCAGAAAGAAGGAAAGAAACGGATGAAACAGGTAGGCAATGTATCCATTCCTCAGGAGGCTTTTATCCAGGTGTTGAAAACCAACTAACCTTTGTGAGCGCTCATGACGCGGAAGGAAAAGGCAGTTTACATTGAGCGCCGACTGGGAGAGTTGTATCCGGAAACCCCGATCCCGCTCGACCACGACAGCCCGTACACCTTGCTCATTGCGGTTTTGCTCTCGGCCCAGTGCACCGACAAGCGGGTCAATTTGACCACGCCCGCCCTTTTTGCGCGGGCCCGAACCCCGGAGGAAATGGTCAAAATCCCGGTGGAGGAAATTCAACAAATCATCCGCCCCTGTGGCTTGGCTCCGGCCAAAGCGAAGGGGATTGCCGGGCTCTCCCGGATTTTATTGGAGGAACACGGGGGCGAGGTTCCCTCGGGCGAACAAGAATTGGAGGCTCTTCCCGCAGTTGGGCACAAAACGGCCTCGGTGGTGCGGGCCCAGGCTTTCGGAATCCCCACCTTTCCCGTGGATACTCATATCCACCGGTTGGCGCAGCGTTGGGGTTTGACCAAGGGCCGCAATGTCCGCCAAACGGAAACTGACTTGAAGAAAATTTTTCCCCAAAGTTCATGGAATCAGCTTCACCTGCGGATCATTTTTTATGGTCGGGAGCACTGTACCGCCCGTGGTTGCGATGGCACCCGGTGCGAAATCTGCCAAACCGTCTCGCGGCGGAAGCGGTGACGGCAGAGGTGGGGTAACTCCTCTTTCATTCCCGTGCTTTTTCCCGGAAACCGGCCCGCCAACGGGCCGGAGAGAGACCTTTGCGGCGCGAAAACCAAGCGCTGAAGGCGGAGGCACTGGCAAATCCACACTTTTTGGCAATCAGGGGTAAATTGTCTTCCTTCTTAGTGAGAAGGGTTTCCGCTCGTTGCAAACGCAGAAGGTCCAGCACTCCATGGGGGCTTAGGTCGCATTGTTGGCGGCACCATCTCTGCAGGCTTCGGGCACTCAAGCCAAGGGCCAGGGCCCAGTCGCGGATATCCAATCCCATGGCTAAACTCTCCGACAAGAGTTGAACGGCCTGCATGAATTCATTTTCCGCCGAGGGGAAGAGAGATTTTACTTCTTCCTGGTTTTCGTTGACCTCTGGTGGAAACAGATAGCGGGCGATCCAAAGAGCCAATTCAGCATTTGCCAACATGCGGTCCGCGCCACCCTTCCACCAGGTGGCGTTGACCCGAATCATCATGCCTGCGGTAGCTTGATTGGTGTGCTCCGGCAATTGTAGGGGCAGGGGGCGGCCCCAGACTTCTTCTGGGGACGGTTGTCGGTAACCTTCCGGATATTTGCGCGAGGCATTGATTTTATCGCGAACGCACAAGGGAAGACGGATCGCCCCCCATTCCAGCCAACTGTAGAGAGTGCTGGCGGGGATTTGGATTTGGATTTCCGGGTAGGGAGGAAGGCAAATGACCGTAGGCCCTTCTCGGGAAAGAACATTGCCTCCCGCTTCCCTGATCGTAAATGGGCCTTGATCAATGACGTAGGTCGTATACCAGGGATGATAGCCAGAGGGTCTGTTCAATCCCGGAGTTCTCCGCCCGCTCTGTCGCCGTGCCTCGGCACCGGACAATACATGCGGGGCGTAGTCCCCTTGGGGGTAATCCTGCAATTTGTCCGTTTCGGTAAACATGGCGTATTTCATTTTATAGCGGATTTTCTCTTTCTCTGCTAGGGTAAAAGTTCTTTCTCACGCTGACTTCACCCCTTCAATTCAATATCCCATGCATGTGACGCAAACCTTAGTCTTCCCCACCACCGTCAAGAGGTTCGTCCTTCTGTTCACCACCTTTCTCCTTGTGACTTCCCCTGTCCTCGAAGCCGATTCCAGTCACTACGAATATGATGTGAAGGATGATGGCACCGTTTCCATTATCGGATACCAAGGACCCGGAGGGGAGGTAACCATTCCCTCCGAAATCGAGGGCAAGCCGGTCACCTCTATCGGTCACCGGGCCTTCATGGACCATGTCCGAAGAGATCATGATCGCATGATTGCCAGCGTTCGTTTTCCGGAAACCGTGACCTCCGTCGGTCGCGAGGCTTTTCGGGACAATAGGGCTTTAACCGATGTGTATATCCCGGCCAGCCTGACGGATATCACCCGCCCGGCTTTTAGTCGCTGCCCGAGTCTCATGAACTTCCATATCCACGAGGACAACCCTGCCTATCGCAGTGTGGACGGGGTTTTTTTCACCCGGGACATGGAAGAGATCCGTCACTATCCACAAGCAAGGGAAGGCGACTATGTCATCCCCGACGGGGTTATCCGGATTCGTGATGAAGCCTTTCGCTGGGCTAAGGGGCTTACCGGGATCAGCATCCCCGATAGCGTGACCTGGATCGGTAAACAGGCCTTCCGGGGTTGTGAAAATCTCACCGAGATTACTCTCCCGGAAAATCTGGAATCGCTGGTTCGCCAGGGCAGGCATTTTAAGGATTGCACCAGTTTGAAGAGGATCGTGATTCCCGATGGCGTTACCATCATTCCCCAACGCACCTTTCGAGGTTGCACGAGCTTGGAGGAAGTTGTTTTGCCTAAGAATCTGACGTCGCTTCAGGGATCGGCATTTCAGTACTGTACCAGTCTCACGCAGATTACGATTCCCGCAAAAGTGACCGAATTCTCAGGTGGACGGGTATTCGATGGATGCGAAAACCTTCAAAGCATCTACTTCCTTGGCGATGCTCCGGAGGTCTCGGGAAGGGATCATTTTCCCGCCAATGCCACCATTTTTCGGACCGCATCCGCTTCCGGTTGGCCGGAAGAAGGTGAAACATGGAACGGACTCCGCATTGCCTTATTCGACCCCGAGGAACTTGCGCAGGCAACCCCGGGTGACGCCGTTGCCATGGCGAGCGATGAACCTATGCGCGTCTGGACTAATCAAGAGGGAGAACAAATAACCGCTGCCTTCCGCGGACTGCGTAACAATCAAATCCTCCTGCTACGGGAGGATGGAGAATTGTTTGAAGTGGATCCGCAAATATTCAGTTCTGAGGATCGTGCCTATATCCGCGACCAACTGTCGAACCAGTAGAGGTTGTTCCTTGTGGTACCAAAGGCTTTCATTCTTGAAACGGATTGGATAATCTCATTTTTCTTTGGACAAATAAGAGCTTTCCATCCCCCATTGCCGTGGGTCATTCCGCTGGCGGCCAAGTCTTGGGAAACCAATTGTTCTCTGCGGTAGTTCTGCCTAATTCTGTTTCTCTATGGCGGAGGACGAGGGCGCGGTAAAAACGGTTGGCTGCTTGCGGGTCGATGTACATTAACCATACCCCACCATGCCAGAGCATTTTCGCCGCCTGTTCGTCATTATCCGGCAACCGTTCCGCCGCCTGCCAAGCAAGGTTGGCCGCCGAGTAGCGGTAAGTTCGCCCGTGCAAATGGTTGGTATCGGCAGTCGCCGCAAGACGTTCGCTGATCCAATCCATTGGAAGACGGAAGGGAACTTGATCAACGAAGCTCTGCCCGCTCATCCGGCGCATCCTAAACATGTGCACGCCGCTGTAGAGTCTGCCGTCATCGTGGATGATCCCCGCTACATGCAGGGTGCCTGAAACGGAACCATTATCCCGGATGGCACGGGCTGTCGCGAATAACTGTTCGGCCTGCTGTACTGGTTCACCCTTCAAGTTTTCCAGACCTTCCAGAAGTGGAATAATCTTTTCAAAAGCCTCAACATCGCCTGGTAAGGAAATTAACTCCGCCGCTTCCGCCCAATTCCCTTCCCTTGCCAGCCGTCCAGACAGCACCCTCGGCCACCGATCAAAGGAATTGTATCCAAATGTCTGCCAGATCGCCTCGGTGTCGCTTTCCAACCGATCATGAACTTCCCGTATCTCGTCCGTGGTGAGCAAGCGTTCGCCGATGGCCATGGCAGTGGGTGGCTCGGCCACCAGGAACCATGGTATTGCCTCCACAAACTCGCCTTGGAGGGCCAGCATCCATGCCCGGTCCAAGGCCAGCGAGCGGTGAAGAAACTCACCTCCCACCCGAAGATGTCGCCAGAGAAAATGCTCCTGACACTCCTCCCAGTCATTGGCCGACCACAGCGCAAGCATCTTGTCCTGCCAAGCGAATGCTTCTTCGATCTCGCCCGCTTGCAAGGCATCCCGATAATGCAGGTACCAGGCCAGCGGATCGTCCTCGAAAGACTCCTCCAGCCAAATCTGTCTCCGCTCCGGCTCGCCCCGGCGTTCCGCCAGCATCGCCATGATCGGTCCCAAGGGCGGGTTGACCGGGATGGACTCAAACATCAAGTCGCCAAAGCGCGCCTTTTCCTCCTCCATGGGAATCCGCCCGTAGCGGGGAGGCTCCCGCAGAGTAAACAACAGCAAAGGCCAGGTAAGCGGCGGGACAAAGGCAAGGGGCTCTAGGAAGTCTTCCTCCTGATACAACATCTCCTGATACACGCGTATCAACGATGGCAAATCGGAGAATCCCGCCACGTTTCCATCCACATAGCGTTCCCAGGCCGCCAAAATGTCGCCTTGCTGCAAAGCCGCCGCCCCCTCCCAGCCATAACTTTGAGCGGCGAGGTGGTCCCAGTCGGGCGCCCCCGCACGCACGCTTTGCCTCACCGCTTGAAAATGTTCCGCCGCCGATTTCGGATCGTCACGCAAGAACCCGAGCCCAACGACAAAATTCGCCAGCGGAAGAGCCAGCGCATCGGAGCCAACCTCGGTTCGCCGCATCCAATCCCGCAGGCGTTCAAAGGCGGGATGCTCCGGCGCCGCCCGGGATCCCGCCGCCAGAACTTCCAGCAGATCCCCCATCGGCTCCGGCCAACCACCCGCCGGAGTCTCCGGCCATTCCACCTTCCGATCACCGCAAATCACCGCCCAGGCGGCATGAAAGCGCTCCGTCAGGTCGGCAATCTCCGCCTCGCGCCCAGACTGGGCCAGTGCATCCTCCAGCAAAAACAACCCGCTGACATAGGCGGGATAGGTCTTCTCGGACCAACCCGTAGGCCAACCCCGATACCATTGGGCATAGAAATTCCCCCGGGATTCGTGAAACAGGACTTGCGACGGTGACCAATCCGGTTGCTCGGGCCATTCGCCCCGCCAAGCTGAACGGTCTGCCGCGCGATAGCGCTCCAACCACTTTTCGCTCTCCGGTTTGGCCGGCGCATCCTGAAAACTCTCCGCAATGAGCGCGGTAAAATCCACCTCCACCGGCATTTGAAAGCGCGGATGAGTCCGCACCTGTTCCGTTGTTCCCGGTGCCATGCCTTCGTCCAATTGTTCAACCGCCCCCTTCGCTTGCCTGAAAAGTGCCCTCGGGTCCGGCGAGTCATTGGCCTCGACTTCAATGTGAAACCACACGGCATTCTCCAACTCCTTCTGAACGAACTCGTCCCTTTTCTCCCCATCCAACAAACGTTGTTGAGTGAAAAGGTTCAGGTAGTAGCCCTTGGTCTCACCTGGAGCAACTGCCTCCAATCGGCTTCCTTCGATGAAGGAATCACCCATCGGTTTCACCCGGGCGATTTCCGGGTCCTCGGTCCAGAGTGCGACCCAATAGCCTCCACCAGGCGCGAACCCACGGGAGGGACGCACTGCCCGTAGATCGTCGCCGACCTCCAAACGCACAGTATGGACCTGCCGGTCCTCGCCGAGTTTGTGTACTCCGCCGCGATTCAACTGGGTTTGACCGGGCAAATAATAGCGTTCGGGAGTTGAACACCCGAATAATAGCAGAGCCAGCGCAAGCCCAATGGAAGCCCTTGGCAAAATGGTGCGGGAAATAATCGATTTCATAGAGTACTTGAATGGGGCAAGATCGCTTTCAACGTAAATATTTTCTGGTCGCGAAACCTTGGAAACTCAGATGAAAGGAGTTACTCCATCCACACCCGGCCGGAGTGGTCGAGGTGAAAGCGCCTTCCGTCAGGAGCGGTATAGGTGTAGGTCCATTCTTTATCCAAAGCAAAAGTGAACGCTGGAAAGGAACCGCCCAGAACCGGGGTAAGTTCCTCACCAAGGGCGCTCCACGTATCCGCCAAGCTGGCTTTCGATTTATTCTGCTCCATCATGAATATATTCGCTCCGGCACGGATCCTATGCAGTTGCGAAAGCTGATGGGTCACTTGGGCAGCACTGCGCGCTTCCTGGATGGCTTCCACTGTCGGTTGGACCAGTATTGCCGGAAGGGCAAGGTAGGCCAAAGCCGTTTTGCTTTTGTGGGAAGCGGGGGCGTAGCTGCGGTGGCGAATCACCTGGCCCTCGCGACGCAGGGACCAGGCGTAGGGCTCGCCCGATCCGAACATGGATTGGACGTGGCGCTGAAACCCGCTCAGTTGGGGCAGACCCGGGGTCACCTCGGAGAAGACCATCTGGAAAAACTCATCAAAGGCATTGAGAAAGGCAGGGGCGAGATACAGTTCAATAGCGGCACCCGTGTGCCCTGCCGAGCGCACATAGGCCGGGTCCTCCGCCAGTCGCGGACCTCTGCCTTCGGCCATTTCCGCATAAAATGCTTTGGTGGTCCAGAACCGCACCGATCCGGCCGAAAAATCCACCTCGATCATCTCCAGGGATCCGTCCGTGGGGTCATCCTCGACTTCCGAGAAATCAAAGCGCCAGGCATGCTCCCGTCCCTCGAGGGCTTCCCCCCAGCGGGCAAAGCCCTCTTCGCCGAAGAGATGCTGCAACAGGTCCTCACCTCCATTACGGTCCATCGTTCCCAACATCGCAATCCCCGGTGAATCCATCCGGAGATAACCCTCCCATTCCGGAATTTCGACTTCCTCAAAGGGGAAGCCCAACGAAATCATGTCCCCTCCCGGCACCGGGCGCAGGGCTAGATCGCAGCGAATCGGACCGGAGAAGAACAGTTCTCCCAGTTGCGGCAGAAAATCGTATTGGGGCCCGAGATGCGCCAGCGGCCCAACCTCCTGCATCTCCGCCCAGGTCCGCATGATTGATTCAGCCTCGGCTGCGACCAGCATGTTCCAGGTCGATTGAAAAACCTCCCGCAGGTCCACCGACAGGGAAATGGCAAAAAACGCATCGACCGACAACTCTCCGGCCAACGGGTCAGCAACTCCTCCCTCCGGAAGTATCGAAAAGAATCCTTTTGGGGTATCTGAAAACAACCACGCTGTTTCATTGACAAAGCGGTCCGTGTGGCCTTCATCGCGATTGGACCGCAGGGCCATGCCAGTCAGACCCGGGAACCCGCTCTCGTGCCAAATCGCCGCGACGTCGATATCCGCCAGTTCATCCATTTCAAAATGAATCGAAGCCCAAAAAAGCCAATCGGCCAAATCCTTACCCCAAAGATCCAAGGCCCCGGGAAAGGCCGAGACTTGATAAAATTCGGTGGACGCCTCCAGCGGAAGAATATCAACCAGCGACCCTCGCACCTCGCGATCAATATCCTGGGCCTGACCCGTTGCCATGGGGAAAAATCCGGCCAACAAGGGGCCGTAGCGAAGATTCCATTTTCGAGGGGATGGGGTCCACGAGTGCGAGTAAAGGGAATAGAATAGTTTCATAAGCTTTGGCGTTGCCATCGGTTTTCGGGGTTTTGGAACCACTAATGGACACGGATGTTTTTGGAGAATTGAAAATGTGGCTTGAATCTTAATTTGTGAGGGCTCATTCTCATTCCTCCATCCACACTCGCCCGGTGTGGTCGAGTTTAAACACGACCCCTTCGGAGCAGCGGATTTCATAAACCCATTCGACTCGTGTCGGAAAGTCAAAATCCGGATACACTTCACCACGCACGATTGTTGGCCGCCATTCCATATAATCGAAAATATCCTGGAGGGAGGGGCTCCGCATTGTTTCGAGCACATACGTTTGATAGCCCATCCCTACCATTCGCAGATTATCGAGAATTTGCACATTTTCGGACGTCCTCTTCACTTCGCGGAGTTGGCCGCCCAGATAGGCGATCAGAGCAGTTGGTGGGGCCAGCAGGGCGCTGGTCGTCATGTGACGGTGGGAGCTAAAACTGTTTCCATGCCGAAAAAGATCCTCATCCCGGCGACCCGCAATCCACGCCAAACCAGTTGGCTGGGAAAGGTTTTCCTCCATTAGCTTTCGCACTGGCGCGGCGGCTAACACTGATTCCGGATCTTCGGCGATAAACTCGTTGTAAAGGCGCTTCACTTGGCCCAATAGATGCGGGCTTAGATAAAGCTGCACATGCCCCGTCTCCGGAAGGCCGACGGCGGCTTGCCGGTAAGATGCCGCCCCTTTGGCTGGGGCTTTGTTCATCGCTTCCCAAAGCCAGACCGAAGAATACAACTTGAGCGCGGTCTTCTCAGTGAGAATCTCGACGATCATAGCGTGATTTGATTCATCGCCAACGGGATAAGCCTCGAGAAAAAACCGAACTCCACCCTCTATGGTCTCGGTTTTAACGATATCACCGGATAACAAGGCCTCTGCTTCGACCAGTAAGGCCGCCAAGCCTTCGGATCGCAGGGATGCATAAAAGTCCATGACGGGAAACTCCAGCAAGGAAAACGGAAAGTTCATCGATGCCATTTCACCCGAGGAATGCGGCACCAACGCCAACTCAAGGGTAACCGGACTGTCGAAGAACAAATCGTCATAACTGGGGGGAGTTTCGATCCAGTATTGAAAATAAGACGCCTCCAAAACGGCCTCCAATTCCTCCTTCTCTCGATTCAGACCCGTTTGGGATAAAATAGACAGCAAGGCATCGCGTACCGACGATAAATCGAAATGACCTTCGAAGGTAAAGAGGCTGTTCTGCGGAGCCCGCGCTCCCAAGGTCAGTGGACGAGGTTCCATCGGGAAGACATCGAATAGCCCTGCGGGGCCTCCATCGAAACGCCAAAGCGACCGATTCTGAAAGCGGCCTTGCCCCAGCGTGTCCGACACAAAACCAACCCCAGCCAACCGGTCGATCCCCATGGTCTTGCCCAGTGCGACCGGATCCAAATCCCCCATCGGAGTTTCCGGAAAGGCTTCGTTTAAAAACGGTACCCATTCCCGGTAGGCTTCCAGAAAGCTGTCCACCGCGTCGGGAAAGGCGGAAGTGTGGACGAAGACCGTTCGTTCGCCCACCTTCAGATCATAGTGCAGGGCGGCAAACCCCTTCGGGGCCCTGTCCTCAGCGGCTAGATCGCCGGTGGAAAAAAGAGTCGAAACGCCAAGCGCCACGAAGCATCCAAGCCAGTGTGATTTGAGTAAAAGTAAAGGTTGCATACTCATAAGTGCGCGGAGGTGTCAAAATCTTGGCGGAAAGGCGAAAAAAATCCGGAGTCAGAACGAAAACTACAGGCGAAGGGATTTGAAGATTGAGTCCATTGTCACAAGGACTTTCAGTTTTCCACTCCCTATCCTCAAGCAATCCCAACACCACAACTCCTGCCTCCTGGTCATCTTCGTGCCGAAGGCACCTTGGACTGCGGCGTTAGATTCTACGGCTTTTTTTTGACTGTAGGCACTACGCTTTGCCGATGGCGTAGGCTTCGAAGCCAATCTTGCGGAGTTCAGTGAGCGATAGGATGTTTCGGCCATCGAAGAGAGCCGCCGGGCGGGACATGGAGGCCAAAATCTTCTCGTAATCCAGGGTTTTGAACACATCCCATTCCGTAAGAATAGCAATTGCGTGTGCTTGGCTGGCCGCATCATAGGGGCTTTGGCAAATCTCAATGCGGCTTCGCTCCTTCTCGGTGCTCAGCCCCAGCGATTCGTAAATAGCAGAAGGTTCCACTTGCGGATCGTAAATCGCCAACTGTGCTTTTTCTTCCAAAAGGTCACGGCAAATATAAATTGCCGCCGATTCGCGAATATCGTTGGTGTCCTTTTTAAAGGCGTACCCAAAAATGGCCAAGCGTTTGCCGGAGACGGTGTTGAAAAGGGTTTTGACAATCCGCTCCGCGAACCGGCGCTTTTGCAGGTCGTTCATGCGAACGACCTGTTCCCAGTACTCCGCGACTTCGGGAAGGCCAAAGTGCTGGCATAGATAAACCAGATTTAAAATGTCTTTTTGAAAACAGGAGCCTCCAAAGCCGACCGAGCTTTTGAGGAATTTCGGGCCGATGCGGGAATCCTTCCCGATGGCATGAGCCACTTCATCAACATTGGCTTCAGTCGCCTCGCAGAGGGCGGAGATGGAATTTATACTAGAGATCCTTTGCGCTAAGAAGGCATTTGCGGTCAGTTTGGAAAGCTCTGAGGACCAGAGGTTGGTGGTGATGATTTTTTCCCGGGGAACCCATTCGGCATACAGCGAGGCCAAAGTCTCTATAGCCGCTTTGCCACCCTCGTCCTGATTGCCCCCGATTAAAACGCGGTCGGGGCTTTCGAGGTCTTGAATGGCCGTTCCCTCGGCGAGGAATTCCGGATTGGAGAGAACCTGAAATTGGTGCCCCTTGGGGTTCTGGTGAAGGATGCGCTGAATCGAGGCGGCCGTGCGCACCGGGAGTGTCGATTTTTCCACGACGATCTTGGGTCCGTTCGCCACCTCGGCGATTCGGCGGGCACACAATTCGACATACCGAAGATCGGCCGCTTTGCCTGCGCCGATGCCATACGTTTTCGTAGGAGTGTTGACCGAGACGAAAATCACATCCGCTTCCTGAATGCCCGCATCGACATCGGTGGAGAAAAACAGGTTCTTGTCGCGGCATCCCTCCACTACTTGCTGCAGTCCCGGTTCAAAAATCGGGAGCTTGTCACTTTTCCAAGCGGCGATCCGGTCGGCATTGATATCGACCACGGTAACCTTGGTTGAGGGCACTTTATGGGCAATCATGGCCATGGTGGGGCCTCCCACATAACCCGCGCCGATGCAGCAAATGTTTAATTTCATGCTCTGATGAGGGCGAAATTCCTGCTTTGGGTCAAGGTCTCTTTGTGGTTACAATTGATTAGGGATTGCCCACCGAGGGACTCAGAGTGGATAGTGGAACATCATGGCAAGGATTCTTCTTCTCAGCGCCTATCATTCAGCGAGCCATAAATACTGGGCCGATGGATTGCAAAAATTGTTTCCCGAACATCAGTGGATTCTGCGCACCCAGCCGGCTCGCCATTTTAGTTGGCGGGTTCGGGCCAGTGGTTGGCAATGGGCTTTGGGGGAAGACGAGGCTTGGCAAAAGAGATACGATTTAATCATCGCCACCAGTTTGACTCAATTGGGGCCTCTTAAAGCTCTTTGTCCGGCGTTTCGGGATACCCCGTTGTGGGTCTATTTTCATGAAAACCAATTTGCCCATCCCTTGGGAGCCAAGCAAAAGACCGAACACCAGGTAGGGTGGCAATTTCAGAGCATGCAGAATGCCCTTTTGGCCGACGCTGTTAGTTTTAACACTGAATGGAATCGCTTCACCTTTTTCCAGGGAGCCGAAAAACTCTTACGGAAGTTTCCCGAGAAATTGCCCATGTCCAAATGGAACCGTTTGAAGGACCATGCCGATTGTTTGCCTGTTCCTTTGGATGAAGAGGGCGAAATCCGTTCGGTTTCCAAAGAGCCTCGGCTCATTGTTTGGAATCACCGTTGGGAATGGGATAAGCAACCGGAGCGTTTTTTGCAGGCACTGGTTTTATTGACTGAGCAAGGGGAGCCTTTTCGATTGGCTATGCTGGGCAGTGGAGGCGGACGGAATAATGATCTGGCGATCTATCGTGAGAAACTAGCGGACCGGATTGTTCATTGGGGGGAAGCTGATCCAAATGCCTATCGGGACTATCTTGCCCGGGCGTCGGTGGGAGTCTCCACTGCGGCCCACGACTTTCAGGGGTTGGGAATGTTGGAACTCGCCCAGGCGGGAGCCCGTATCGTCGTTCCCCGTCGTTTGGCTTATCCTGAAATGTTGCCGGGTGCATGTTTTTATGAAGGGTCCTGGGGAAATCCCAACCAGGATATTCAGGATTTGATTGGGGCCTTGCGGGATGTTTTATCACTCCCCAAAGGCAAAAGCCTGGGGCTTGTTTCTGAAATGCCAACTTGGAGAAAGTGGAGAACGAAATATGCTGAAAAGATTGCTTCAATGGCGTTTCTATAAACCCTTTCAGGCTTAGGTAAACCACCGCAGTACTGGAGGTTGTTGATGTTTATGAATGGTCGTTGTTCCCAAAGTGTTAAACCGAAGCTGTCTCAACAATCTTGCTACGAGAAAATCGAATTCTTATCAATTTCACCATCCGGTTCTATGAATAATTGAGAAGAAGTTGTGCTTTGAAAATATCTGCGTAAGGAAGCGTTAATTTTCATCGACTTTTTTTGTTGCTTATTACTCTTCAATTGTAATAGTAACTAAGAACGAAAGTCAGATACTGATACACCATTCGTGGATTATTATGGCCAAGACAATAAAAACACCAAGTAGCCCGCTTACATTTAATCTTGAGGATTCGCTTTTGCAGAAGCTCAATAAGTTGCAGAGAGAATATTCACTGGGCTCTAAGAGTGACTTAATTCGGGCGGCTTTAGCAAAACTGGACTCATCGTCTTATAAGGGAAGTAAAAGCGCTCAAAAACAAATTTCAGTCAGACTTGAAGAGCCTCTTAAGAAAAAGCTTCTTTCTCTTTCAAAGAAAAGAAATGTTTCTCTCGGGAAGATCCTGAGAGATATTTTAAACGATCTCACGGGCGAAACCATCGCCTCTTTTACACCAACCCCAAAAACTACAAAAAAAACCGTGACGGCTAAAAAAACATCATCCAAGAAAAAGACGGCGGCCCGCAAGACGGTTCGCAAATCCGTTGCCAAAAAAGCAACCAAGAAGGTCACTGCTAAAAAAGCAGTGAAGAAAGTTGCAGCCCGTAAAGCTGTGAAAAAAGTAGCGGCAAAGAAAGCAACCCGAAAGGCTGCCAAAAAGGCAACCAAGAAGGTTGCTCGCAAAGCCACTAAAAAGACTGCGGCCAAAAAAGCGGTGAAAAAGACCGCTGCGAAAAAGACCGCTGCGAAAAAGACCGCTGCGAAAAAGGCAGTCAAGAAGACGGCCAAAAAAGCAACCAAGAAAGTTGCGGCGAAAAAGGCCGTAAAAAAGACCGCTGCCAAGAAAGCTGTAAAAAAGACCGCTGCGAAAAAGGCAGTCAAGAAGACGGCCCGTAAATCTGCAGCCAAGAAAACCGCTGCTAAGAAAACTGCTGCTCGCCGGAAACGGTAAACCAAGCTTAGACTCTCTTAACGGCCATTCTGGCGGAACTTTGGTTTATTCAACCAAAGCCTGCCAGAATGGTTTTTTATTTGCGGGAGGGCCTTGGCCGCACAGACCTCGCATTCACCTGAAAAGCCCCTCCGACAGGGAATCCAATCGGGGCGTAAAGCCCCTCCGACAGGGAATCAGATCAACCAGCAAGCTCCCAATCTGGAGTACAAAAGCATCCGATTTGCCATAAACGCAACGACCACTCTGTAGGAGGGGCGTGCCCCCCGCCCCCGACGAATCAAGGATGGGTTAGCTGGGGAGTGGCCGAAGAAGATATTCCTAAACCTTGGAACTCAGAGGAGTCGCACTACGTAATCCTTGATCGCCGTAAGCAAGGAAAGTCGCCAGTTTTTCGATCAAAGGCGGGTTGTGCATCTCTTCGGTTTGAAGCTGTTGACTGAGGCCTGAGAGTATCTTTTCTTTGAGATTGCTCTCGAATCGTACTTCCTGGCGAAATTCAATAAAATGTCCCCGAAATTCAAGCCAGCGTGCTTTGAATTGACTGGCAAAGGAATCCTGGCTGCAGTGGTGCTTGATCCTTCGGTGGGTTTGTTGGGATAAAAGATCAAGCGCTTCCGAAGAACGCTGAACGTTTACCGGAGTTTTGCTCTCTTTGCTGGCATGGTAAATCCCTACCAAGTGACAGCGGGCTTCACATAGAATTTTGCCGAAGGTTGAGGAGTCCTTGCGCAAGGCCATGGATCCCCAATGATAGCCCCAGTCTTCGAGGTCTTGGGCGACCAGGGCAAACCGTTCCGGAACGTTAAGTTTCGGAAGATAGGTGTCATTTATTAAAATAGGATCCTGCCCATCTTCAATTTGGAAGAGCAATTGCGTCAGAACTCTTTCAATATCCGAGACCCGGTGTAAGAAGGGAAGAGTTCGCCATGTTTGTCGCAAGATGTCTTCGATCAATTGCTGTCGTTTCTGCCGTCGACCCGCATATCCACTTAAAGAAAGATATTCGGAGAGAAAATCAAGATAAGGTTCGACGACCAGTAAAAAAGCCTGGCGGTCCCCTTTCTTGGCGCGGCGGATCTGTGCTCTCAGGTAACGTCTCTCGGAAGATGCCATCATAAACGGAAAACTTTTGGGGATAGACAAGCAGAGGAAAGGGCTCTTAGGCCCCTTCGTCACCTTGGCGATTGATTTCCTCGCGGCAAAAAGCCATCATTCGCAACCAGATTTCCCGGACGTCAAATAAGCGAATTTGGACTTCTTGAGCAAAAGGTTTTAAGGTTTTTGAGTCGGCAGCGTTCAAAGATTCTAACTGAGCCATCGCTTGATTCAGCGCCCTGAGGGAGCGTTTCAGTTGTGCCGTTCCCAAGGCGTAGTCCCCAAAGTCGATTGCTTGAACGGCAAGAAGGGTATTGTTTTCACATTCGCGGAGAGCAGAAAGAAAAGGACAGAGATGAGGAATGATTTTGGAATCACTCGCGGCTTTTGCCGTCAGCTTGGTAAGGGCTACCTCCAAGGAAAGGAGAATGGCCTTTACGGCGATATAAACGGGATGCCGATGAATGGTGTAAGGGTCCATCTCATCATCTTCGCTAGCCTCTTCTTCGAAAATTATGGAAGGAGCCTGATTTTCTAAAACGGCAGAAGGATCACCGGGTGCCCAGTCCTCCATGTCCCAATTCATCAAGGAAGCGATATAGTCCAAACGATCTTCTCGTTTGCGGTGTTGATTATAGAGTTCCAGATAATGATGCAGGAAACGATCCTGCTGTTGCAGGTATTGCTCCCAATCAAACTCGTTCCAAATGAGGTCCCCCCGGTCGTCCCAGTCCCCATCGGAAAATGATTCGTGCTCGTAATGACTCATGAGAATAAGGCGATTCCTCGAATCGTATCTTTATAGTGCCTCAGAAATTCCGGTTTTGCAAACATATACGAAGGCAAATTTCATAACTATCTTCTGGTCCCTTTCGGAAGTCTCTGGCAGTTTTGTGAAAGGGTGTAAAAAAACGGCCTCCCACCAGGGGAGGCCGTTTTGGAGAGAAGGAGAGTCGAAGGTTTAGGCAGTTTCGACCTCACTGATGGTCTTGAGAACCCGCGAGCAGATCTGGTATGGATCTCCCTGGGAGTTCGGACGACGGTCCTCGAGGTAGCCTTTGTAACCATCCTTAATAAAGGAGTGGGGCACCCGAATCGAGGCTCCGCGGTCACCCACGCCCCAGCTGAATTGGTCGATGGACTGGGTCTCGTGCAGACCGGTGAGGCGCAGTTCGTTGTCTGGGCCATACGCGGCGATGTGCTCGTCCTTGTATTTTTCGAAAACTTCCATGAGCTTCTTGAAGTACTCTTCACCACCGGTTTCACGCATGTATTTGGTGGAGAAGTTGCAGTGCATCCCGGAGCCGTTCCAGTCGCCGAGGAAAGGCTTACAGTGCCATTCCACATCGATTTCGTAGCTCTCACAGAGACGCATGAGGAGGTAACGGGCCACCCACATGTCATCGGCGCACTTGCAGGAACCCTTGGCGAAGATCTGGAATTCCCACTGGCCTTTGGCTACCTCGGCATTGATTCCTTCATGGTTGATGCCGGCCGCCAGACAGAGGTCGAGGTGCTCGTCGACAATTTCGCGGGCTAAGCTGCCCACGTTGCGGTAGCCAACTCCGGTGTAGTATTCTCCTTGGGGAGCGGGGTAGCCAACGTCGGGCCAGCCCAGGGGCCGGCCATTTTTGCCGAAAAGGAAGTATTCCTGCTCCAAACCAAACCAGGCATCGTCGTCATTGAGGATGGTGGCGCGCATATTGGAGGGGTGCGGAGTGGTGCCGTCCGGCATCATAACCTCACACATGACGATGAAGCAATTCTCGCCACGCCCAGCGTCGGGATACAAGCCGACGGGCTTCAGCATACAGTCGGAGCTGCTGCCCTCAGCCTGTAGGGTCGAGCTGCCGTCGAAGCCCCACATTGGGCAATCTTCAACGCTTTTTGGTTCTTCCGAAGCCAAACGGGTCTTGCCACGGATATTGGGGACCGGGGTGTAGCCGTCGAGCCAGATGTATTCGAGTTTGTATTTAGGCATAGTGGTTCAGGTTATTTTTAATGAGTTAGGTTAATCAAGATTTCCGGGAAACCCCGGAAAAGGTTATCCGTATCAGAATGCAAGCAGTGTGCCAACTTTGAAAAAAATTCGAGAAAAATCGAAAAAAAGCACTGACTTGCCTCTTGGTCCGGTTGCTGCATGGTTGGAAGGGATGAAAGAAGCCAAGGACACCCGACAAGCCACCGTGCACATTGGCTACGATGGCCGCGTACACAAGACTTACAATGGGCACAAAGCGCAGGAGCGTTTTGACAACGAACTCCGGGTGCTGCGCTACCTGGAAACGCAGAATTGTCCTTTTGTGCCCAAGGTTCTGGAAACGGACGAAGACAAACTCTATCTGGTGACCACCAACTGTGGGGCCATTGTGGAGAAGATCAGCGAGGACAAACTCCGGAAACTTTTTGCTGAATTGGAGCAGTATGGGGTTCGCCATGAGGATCCTTTTCAACGCAACGTTACTTACAGCCCTCAATTGGGGAGGTTTTGCCTGATTGATTTTGAGTTTGCGACAATTCTTGCGACGGGGGAAGGTCTTACGCTGAACGACGTGAAAAGAGACAGCCATGAACTCAAATAAACCCTTTCCCGAATTTCGGTGGTGCGGACGCACTGATCCCGGGCGCTTCCGTAAGCGCAATGAGGATCATTTTCTAGCGCTCCAATTCGATGCCGAGCAAATCCATTATCTGGGTATGGATGGAACCGAGTCTCTTGCCCGAAACGATTTGCTTTTCGCCGTCAGCGACGGCATGGGGGGGCATGGCGGAGGCAATTTCGCCAGCCAGTTGGTGGTGGAAAAACTGGCCCGCATGATGCCGCGCGCCTTTCGTATGGCGGTGTCTGGCTTTGCCCGGGCGGAAGATGAATTGCTGACCGAACTCTTTTCCCAGATTCATCGCGACTTGGTCTATAATAGCCGCTTCTATGAGGAAATTCGGGGTATGGGGGCGACTTTGAGCCTGGTCTGGATTGGCCAGGAGAAAACTTTTTTCGCTCATATTGGGGACAGTCGTATCTATCGCCTGCCCAAAGAAGGGGGCATCGAACAGGTGACTGAGGACCATACTCATGTCGGCTGGTTGTTGCGGCAGGGGAAAATTTCTCCCCTCGAAGCACGCTTGCACAAAGGAAAGAATCAATTACAAAAGGCACTTGGGGGCAATTGTAAAGATTCCGATCCTCAAATTGGAACAATTGACCTTGCCCCGGGTGATCGTTTGGTTCTTTGCAGCGATGGAATTCTGGAAGGCATTGGTGAGGCCGTGGTGGAGAGCGCCCTACGAAAGCCGAACCCCCGTCTCCGCGATCTTCCGGAAGCCCAGCGCTTGATTCAGGAGGCCACCGAAGGACACAGCAAGGATAATATGACGGCGGTCGTTGTGGAGTATTTGTGTCCGGATTGATTTTGGGCCTTCCCGTGCCGATAGGATCCCCTTCAGGTCCGCCGGTCGAAGTGCTTCTTCAGGGTCAGGCGGTGAATTTTCGCATTATGCCGGACGTCGACGGGGAATTTCCGTTTCAGGAAAAACCTTTCCAGTTTGGCGGAAAGCGGATTTTTCCCGGCCCTTTTTTGCAGGGCCTCAAAAAGGGCTTCTTTTTCCTTTCGTTTGCGGGGCCAGATCTCCGGCTCCGCCACCAGGGCGGGGACTTGTTCCCCTGCCGGGCCCAGGCCGATGAGGGCGACCCGGTTGACGCCGGGAAAATCCTGAAAAAGACCTTCCACGCAATCGGTAAAAACCGGACCGGAGGAAGTGAGCACCTGCTCGGCCGCACGTCCGCAAAACCAGAGTAGGCCTTCGTCGTCAAAATAGCCCATATCGCCCATGCGGTGCCAGATTCCTTGGTCCGAGGGGATTTTGGCCTTGGCTGTAGCCTCCGGAAGATTGTCGTAGGTTTCCGTGACCACCGGGCCGCGGACGATGATTTCGCCAATTTTTCCCGTCGACAGAAAATCCTGGCTGCTGACTTGCTTCCGGGGGGCCTCGTTCCATTCGATGATTTGCACTTCCATTCCCTTTACCGGTCTCCCCACACAGGTCCCTTTCCCTTGTCGGGTCAAGGCCGAGGTTATTTGTAAGACCTCCTCGCCGGAGATGGAACTGACCGGGAGGGCTTCGGTGGCACCGTAGGGAGTGAAGGTTTGGGCCCCGGGGATGTATTTTTGGACTTTCGCGTGAAGAGAGGCCGGGACCGGAGCCCCAGCCATTAAAATCCGCCGGGGGCCGGGAAGGCGTAAACCCTTTTTTTTCGCATAAGAAGTGATGATCTTCCAAAGAACCGGGGATCCGAAACTGTTGGTGATGCGATCATTTTCCAAGGCCTCGACGATTTTGGCAGGGTTTACCGTGGCCGGGCGGCTGGGGTTGATCTCGGGAATGATGGTCGTCATGCCCAGGGCGGGATTAAAGAGGGCGAAAACCGGAAGCATGGGCAAATCGACCTCGCCGGGTTGAATCTCCCAGGTCTCCCGGATCAGGCGAACTTGGGCGTCGAACATGCCATGGGTATAGGTCACTCCTTTGGCGGGTCCCGTGGAGCCAGAGGTGAAAAGGATGGCGGCTTCGGCGTTTTTATCGCGGGAAACCGCAGGTTCGGAGGATCGTTCCGCAATCTTCACTGATAGTGCTCCACGACGAATCCAAAGGCGGTTTTTCACCGAATCGAAACTACCCCAAAAAACCCAACTGATCATTTGCCCAACGGGAATCGCTACCAAGGCCTCCGGGCGGGTATGGCGAACACAGCGCAAAAACCCTCGCAGGCCCATGCCGGGGTCAATAACGATAGGGATGGCCCCCTCCTTGAAGAGGGCAAATACGGTGACAATCAGATCCAAGCCGGGTTTAACCAATAAAAGGGTACGGGTTCCGGTTCGGATGCCTTGTTCTTGTAGCGCTTTCCTCCGAAGGCCGACCAAATTGTCGAGCTCACCAAAGGAATAGGTTTCGTAGGTGAGAGTATCCTTGTTTCGCCGGGGGATTTTGAGCGCCGGGGCCTCGGGGTTTTCTTTTACCTGCTGGTCCAGAAACCTGGCTACGTTGGTGTTGGTCATGACAAAAAAAAGACTACCTCCTCGAGGTAGTCTTTCAAATTCAAAAAAGGGGAGGTGCTTTTAGTAATCAGTGTGAGTGATCAGTCCCCAGAAAAAGCTTCGGTAGTTGCCGGATTTTTGAGGTTTGGTTGAATATTCATCCGAGCTGATGTGAAGGGTTGTTGGGGGGACAGCTTCATAAGCCGCTTGTTTGGATTCGTAGAGACCGCCAAGAACCAACGTATGGCGTTCATCATTGCCACCTTTATTAGTGGAACATCCAGCAGCAGTAAGGGCGGCAATTAAAAATGCGAGTAGGGATACTTTTTTATAGAATTTCATAGCTTAGGGTTGCAGTTACCTTTTCCATGGTGAGGAAACTTTAATGTAGGGCAAGGAGAAAAAGGAAAAATTTTTCCGCGCCCGATTCCTTTTTTTTAAAAGGAGAACCAACGCCGGTTTGCAAAAAAGTTTATGGTAGCTTTATTCCCCATTTGAAAGGGTTCGGGAGTCAGATCAGGGGCGCAACGGGTTTTCTTGGTGGACTTTTCTTTGGGCTTTGGTAGTGTTGTCATCATGTTAGCAGCACTCTCATTAATCGTCTTCGTGATTTGCTACCGTCTTTTAGCCTTTTGGCACGGTGATTTCGTGAATTTTGCTCCGGCAATGGCCTTGGTTTTTTGCGGGGCTCTCTATGCCGGGCAATTTCGCCGGCTCTGGATTGCGCCTTTAGTCGGGCTTTTATTGTCTGATCTCTATCTGAATGCCCAATACGGAGCGCCTTTGTTCTCCGGGTCCATGGTCGTAATCTACCTGGGCTACCTGCTTGCTTTGCCGATTGGGTTCTGGATTTCGCGCAACAAGAGTTGGCTCACCATTCTCGGCGGCTGTCTCGGCGCCTCGGTGCTGTTTTATGTTCTCACCAATACGGCTTCCTGGGCTGCTAATCCGGCCTACGTTAAAAGTCTCGGAGGTTGGTTCCAGGCCTTAACCGTTGGCGTTCCCGGGCTTCCTCCCACATGGATGTTTTTCCGTTCCTCGGTCTTGAGTGACCTCCTTTTTACCGGCGCTTTCGTCGTCGCGATGGAATCTGTTTTGGCGGCCCGCGGAAAACCTTCGTTGATGTCTTGGGGCAAAAGCCCCAGCGAACTCAGGGAAAAAGAAGCCCCCGTTGGGTAGAGATTTCCTTTGCCGGTACAGTAGGGCTACTTGGTGCGACTGAGCAACTGATTGATTTGCTTCTTGTCGAGGACTCGAACGGCTCCCTTGGGCAAACCCTTCTTGGTAAGGTTCCCTATTTGAAAGCGTTGTAGCCTTTTTACCAAAAAGCCCACGCCTTCCAAGAGACGCCGGATTTCGCGTTTTCGGCCGTGGTGAAGATGGATTTCCAGTTCGGTGGATGCTTCGTTCTTTACCGGTGGCAAAAGAACCACTTTCTCCGCTCGTAAAAATTCTCCTTCCGCCTCAAAGCCTTTCAACAATTGTGAGCGCTTTGAGATCGGAAAAGGTTTGGTAACGGTAACCCGGTATCTTTTGGTGATTGACGCGGAGGGGTGAAGAATGGTGTTGGCCAAGTCTCCGTCATTGGTTAAGACCACCAAGCCCTCGGAGTTTTTGTCCAGTCGACCGGCGCAGAAAAGGCGAAGTTCGTTCAGGGGAGGGGGGACCAAGTCGAAAACGGTTTTGCCTCCGTGGGGATCCGCATTGGTGCAGAGGTACCCTTTGGGTTTGTTCACCAGTAAGGTAAGGGGGGCATCTTGTTGTGGTTTTATCCCCCGGCCTTGGCAAACGACCTTATCTTTTCCCGGGATGACTTTTTGCCCGATTTCGGCAGGCTTGCCGTTGACCGATACCTCTCCTTCTGTAATCAGAGTTTCGGCGGCTCTACGAGAGCACACTCCCGCTTGGGCAAGGTATTTCTGTAAACGGACTTCTTCGTTCATCGTCCCATTTAAGATCATTCTCCCCTTAGGACAAGAACGGAATCACCCAAGGTCGCCGATCTTATCGGACGTGCGGAAATCGAATTTTCTGGATTTGTGGGAAGCCTGCGGGAAAATAAAAAGGATGTGGGCTCACGTTTTGGCGCAGTTGGTTGTTGGGATTCATTTTCTCTTTATTCTCTATGCCTTATTGGGAGCATTGGTGGTTTGGCGCTGGCCCAAAACCGTTTGGCTGCATGTCCCGGTTTTTCTCTGGGCCGGATTGATCATAATGGGGGGATGGATTTGCCCTTTGACGCCCTTGGAAATCACTCTTCGGGAAAAAGCCGGGCAGGAAGGTTATGATACCGGGTTCATTGAGCATTATTTGTTTCGGGTGATCTATCCCGAGGGCTTGACCCGGGGGATGCAGGTTGTTCTGGGGCTCGCGGTGTTTGCCCTGAACGCGGCGATCTATGGCACCCTCCTGGACCGCTGGCGAAAGGGCAGTGACTAAGGAAGTTTGTGGGCCAGAAGCCTGCGAATGGCCACCGAGGAGGCGATGAATCCCATCGTTCCGGTCACAAAGGAGGCCGCGCCCAGCCCGCCGGCACAATCCAGGCGGGTGCCTCTGGTGGGGTCCGCGGGCGGCTTGCACAGGGACGTGGACCCATCCGCGGCCGGGTAGCGGGGCAATTCCGGGGAATAAATGGTGGGAATCCGGAAACGCTGCCCGATTTTGCGGGGAAAATGGTGTTTTTGCCGGAGGACCTTCCGCGTTCGGGCGAGGAGGGGGTCGTTGCGGGTTTCGGCCAAGTCACAAACGGTGATCAGTTCGGGCAGGGTTTTGCCTCCCCCTCCGCCGGTGGTGATCACCGGGATGCCCGCGTTCCGGCAGGTCGCCAGAAGGTGGGTTTTGTGGGCCATGCTATCAATGGCATCAACCACCAAATCGGGGGGAAGGCTGAGCAAGTGGGACGAATTGGTGGCGCTGTAGTAGGTGAGGCGCGGTTCCGCCCGAAGGTCCGGGTTGATGCTCCGGCAGCGCTCGGCGAGGACTTCCGCCTTGGGCAACCCAATCGTTCCGGTCAGGGCCGGGAGTTGCCGGTTGATGTTGCTCTGGCAAATATCATCCAGGTCGACCAGATCGATGGCCCCCAAGCCGCTGCGGGCCAGCCCTTCGACCACCCAGGAGCCAACCCCGCCCAGGCCGATGACCATGATCCGGCTCCGGCGGAGGATTTCCAGCTCACGAGTTCCCAACAATCTCGCGATACCGTCGAAGGATGGGTTTTGCATTCCGTCAAAATCGCTTTGGTCCCGAGTTTTTGGCAAGGGGATTTTGAGGAAATCGCGAGTTTTTCGGTTTTCTCTTTTCCTTTTGCCCGGAGTAGGTTTCAGTAAGAGGTTTTCTTTCATCACTTTTTACTATGACTAACCACTTTCTGAAAGAAACCGACTTTAGCCGGGAAACCGCATCCTCGATCTTTGCCTTTGCCGCCGAGGTCAAAGCCCAGCGGGACCAAGGGCACCGGCAGACGCTGGTCGGCCAAAGCTGGGGAATGATCTTCTCCAAATCCAGTACTCGGACCCGGGTTTCCTTCGAGGTCGCCTTGCGGGAATTGGGGGCCAATCCGATTTTCCTGAACCGCAACGACATCCAACTGGGCCGGGGGGAATCGGTGGCCGATACCGCAAAAGTGCTTTCCCGTTACCTGCATGGATTGATTGTTCGCACCTACGATCACCAGGATGTGGAAGTCCTCGCCAGCGAGGGCGGGAAGCCGGTGATCAACGCGCTCACCGACTTCCTCCACCCCTGCCAATTGTACACCGATGTGTTTACCCTTGCCGAAAGGTGGGCCCGGCCCGGGCAGGATCTCAGGGAAGCCGTTCGCGGCAGGAAAGTCGCTTTTCTCGGAGATTGCGCCTGCAATCTGGCCAATTCCTGGATCCTTGGCGCCGACTTTTTTGAGATGGAACTCGCCCTCAGTGGTCCGGCTTCTTTCGCTCCGGGCGAAGAAATTGTCAACCTGATGAATTCCGAATCGGCTGGCCCCCGCTATACCTTTACCCAAGACCCCTATGAGGCCGTGCGGGATGCGGATATGATCTATACCGATGTTTGGGTCAGTATGGGGAAGGAACAGGAATCGGCGGATCGCATCAAAGACATGCGGCCTTTCGCGGTGACCAAAAACCTCCTCGATGCCGCTAAGCCGGACGTCCTTTTCATGCACTGTCTGCCCGCCTATGTCGGGATGGAGGTGACGCAGGAGGTGCTGGATGATCCCCGGACGATCATTTGGGATCAGGCGGAAAACCGGCTCCATGTGCAAAAAGCGATTTTGAACGAACTGGCCGGACGGGGCTGAGGGGTTCCCCTGATATGCATACGGTTCTCGAGCTACTACAGAAAACCGCGGCGTTTTTTACCGAAAAAGGAGTGCCCCGCCCGCGCTTGGATGCGGAATGGCTCCTGGCGGATATTCTCGGGCTCAAGCGCATGGACCTCTACCTCCAGTTCGAAAGACCTTTAACCGAACAGGAAGTGGCCCGGTACCGGGAGAACGTGCGTCGTCGCAGCCGTCGGGAGCCGCTTCAATACATTCTCGGAGAAACGGATTTCCGGGATCTGACCTTGACCTGTGACGCCCGCGCCCTGGTGCCCCGACCCGAAACCGAGGAATTGCTGGAGATTTTTTTGCAAAAATGGACTGCGTCTTCCCCGGAAAACGGAAGTGCGGGGCCGTTTCTGGATTTGGGTACGGGGACTGGTGCGTTGGCCCTTTCGCTGGCCCGGCACTTTCCGGAAGCCCCGGTCTGGGGAGTGGATGTCTCGGACGAAGCCCTTTCGCTGGCCAAAGAAAATGCCATCCGCAACGGTCTCTCCGAAGAAAAGCTTTTTTGGCGGGAATCGAATTGGTTTGAGGCGATCCCGGCGGAGCAACGTTTTGCCGCGATTTTGGCCAATCCACCCTATCTCACCGAGGAAGAGTGGGCCTCCGCCGAGCCGGAGGTCAGGGGATTTGAGCCACAAAACGCCCTCGTCGCCCCGGAGGCCGGATTGGCGGACCTGCGCACCATCATCGAAGAGGCGCCCGCCTATCTCCTCCCTGGTGGCTGGTTGGCCGTGGAAACGGGAATCGCCCACCGCGAGGCGATCGCCAAGTTAACCCAAAACGACACCTGGGCCCACGCCGAACCCGTCGACGACCACACCCAACGCCCCCGCTATTGGTTTTTGCAAAAAGCCTAGCTTCACTTCTTTGCGAAAGATTTCGGATACTAACCGGTACCGGTTTCCTGCACCGTCTTGTGTGAGACTAGGGTTTTTCCGTGGCACCAGGAGTGTTGCGCGCAGGGACATGAAGTCCCCGCTCGCTGTCGAAAAGGGGCGACATTTTCGTTTTCCGAAGCATTGCGCACAGGGGCGTAAAGCCCCCGTTCGCTTTTTTGCCCCAAGCGGGGACCTTGTGTCCCTGCGCGGAGTGCTTCAAGCCAGGGACATAAGACACGCCCCACCACACCGCGCGG
>JAFIGF010000191.1 GCA_020831535.1 Opitutales bacterium
GGTGAAATTAGGGTCGCAGACCGCGAAGCAAGGTAGCGAGCGGGTTTATCCCGCGATTTGGAGGTTCTGAGGTTACGGGAAAGGGGATCGGATAAATCCGGGACTCCAACGTTTATTCTTAAAACAGCCATGGAAACTACGAAAATGACGAAAGTACGCGAAAGGGAGGGGCCGGTGGTTTCGTGGCGGTACTGGTCGTGCGCATCCCGCTGAACGCATAGGCGTCACCCTAAGAGATTGTGTTCTGAAATTGACCCAGGCCGTTGACCTGGGCTGGTATGGAGCCGCGCCGTTGGCGCTATGGAACCGGGGCCCAATCAGCTATTGAGGCCAACCGCCCGCACCCTCTGGCTGCGATCGTCCCTCCGCAACTCTCGTAGCGAAGCGCTTCTATAAGGAGCAAGGACATTTCTGTCCTTGGGGAGCCGATCAGGCGACCAGATTGGTGGAAGAGTTTTCCGAATAGGCACCATCCCTTCCATTCTCAAGGCCAGGACGGAGGCGGAGACGGAGAGGGCGAAGCAATCACCGCTGGGCGGGACAGGTGTCCTTGCTTCTTAGGATTGATCACCTCCCCAAGGACAAGTCGGAAGCCTTGGCGATTTCGATGGTCCTGAAATCGTTGCCGGGCGGAGCGTTTCCAGGGCCAAGGGCCAGACGCCATCCCAGCCTTGGGCGGCAGCCCAAGGAACCAATTTGGCGAAGGCGGTCCCCAAGGGCTGAAAGGCCGACCTATGCTTTACTCCACCTCGACGTGGAGACGGAAGAAATAGCGGTTCTGGTCTTCGATTTTGAGGCCGGTCAGGAGATGGACTTTTTCGCGGTTGCCGGGGAGATTTTCCTCGATCACCCCTTCGGCATGGGAGATTTCCTCCCACTCGTCCAAATCTTCGGAACCGTAGATTTTCAGGGTAACCTCGGCGTCGGCGGAGCGGATGAAGGATAGGCCGAGATAATCCTCCTCATTATCAATGAGCAGGGTAGGCATGGCATCGGCGGAAGGCTCCAGGGGCATCAGACCGAAGGCGAATTTGAGGAGATTGCTGACGCCGTCTCCGGCGGGGGTGTCGTCGGGTCCCTGCTGACCCTCGGGAGGCTTATCCTCGGAGGGAAGATCATCCATCCACTCCTCGAAAGCGTTGTCGTATTCGACAATCACCTCGAGGCGTCCGGTCCAGAAACCGGATTCGAGGGTGGTGTCATCGGCGGCGGCGACTCCGGCGACGGGTTGGCCAAGGGTGGCGTGGAGAACAATGTCACCACTCTCCGAGGCACCTCCGCCGGCATTGATGCTGGTTTTTTCCAGGGCAACGACCGGCTCATCGGCTTGAATGGTCAGCCCCCAAAGCAAGCCGCCCGCGAGAAGGATGGGAAGGAATGTTTTCATGGGGATGAGGATGGTTAAGGGATCAGTCCGTCGAGGAGGCGAGTTCCTCCCCGGCGAGCATGGTTTCGATTTGAGTTAGACGGGTTTCGAGGTCATCCTGTGCAGCGAGTTGTTCTTCCAGTTCGGCAATGCGGGCTTCCTGGGCTTCGATAACTTCCTGCTGTTCTTGAATCGCGCGGATGGCGAGGACGCCGAAACCGGTGTAATTCAGGCTCCAGTAGTCGTCCTCACTCTCGCGCGATGCGAGCTGGGGAAAGTATTTCACGACGTTTTGTGCCAGAAAACCAATCTGAGGATGGTTAGAGCGTTCGCGATCTTTGTAGTGGTAGCTGACCACGTCCAAACCTTTTACTTGAGATAGTACTGAATCCACTGATCGAATATCTTGTTTAAGACGTTCGTCAGAAGCCGTATTCCATTCACCGTTATGATTTACGTAGGCCAAATTTGTGCCGTTACGATTAAATTGTAAGAAAGCATGCGAAAGGTGAAGGTCCCAATAGTTGAAGTCACCATTCTGCAAACGAAGGCCATCGGGATTACTCGTGCTCGTATTCAAACCATCTAAATGCAGCAAGGTTTGGGGATTCGTGGTTCCCATTCCGACAAAGCCATTGTCGGCGCGAATGCGCATATGGGTTTCTTGCAATGATGTCCCTGCATCATTCATTCGGCCAAGACTCATGTGGCCGGAAGTAACATTCATAAACAAGGCGGCCACCCGTTGATTGGCTGGGGCATTGTCCGATTGAAAAAGCATGGTCGGGGTGTTTACTGAATTTCCTTTTAAATGCAGCATCCGGGTCGGCGCATTAGTCCCAATGCCCACTCGTTGAGAAAAATCAGCTCTCCCGGCAACGGACAGCTGATTGCTTGGAGAATTCGTGCCGATGCCCACGCCATTGCCCGCGCGGATGAGGAATTGGTCTTCGTCGGTGCTGGAGAAGTTTGCCCACGTACTATCCGCCCAGATAAAAGTGCCGTGGTGATCTTCATCAACTTTGGCGCGATGACCTGCGGCGAAGGAGTAGTTCCCCAAGGCTTCATTCGCGTCTCCTCCCGGGACCATGGAAAACTGCCCAGCCGCTTCATTACTTCTCCCACCTCCAATCGTTGCGGCAAAAGCACTGGCCTCATTGTTATTTCCACCGGTTACGGTCGCATAGGAATCACTTGCCCTATTGGTTATCCCACCGCCAACCGTAGCCTCACTGCCACTGGCGGTATTGTTTCTACCTCCACTTATCGTGGCGGAGCCCCCACTGGCTATGTTTTCGCGCCCGCCACTGACCGCAGCATGGCTTCCGGATGCTTCATTGGAAAGTCCTCCGCTAACGGTAGCAAAATTTTCGCTGGCTTCATTGCTACGGCCACCTCCGATGGTCGAATGTCCATGGCTGGCGATGTTTAGGGCTCCACCTGCAACCGTACCCGATTGCCCGCTGACTTCGTTGGAAAATCCTCCGCTAACGGTGGTCCACCATTCATTGGCCTCGTTTTCACTTCCCCCTCCGATAGCAGAATAACGGTCATTGGTGGTATTGTTTTTCCCACCCGCAATGCTGGACCAGTCCCCGTTGGCCTCATTGCCCTGACCGCCACCAATCGCGGAATGTTGGTTGTTGGCGGTATTGCTGACTCCACCCGCAACGGTGGACCAGTCCCCGCTGGCCTCATTGCTCTGACCCCCTCCAATGCTGGAATACAGGTTATTGGCGGAGTTGTCCACTCCACCTCCTACGGTGGACCAACCGCCGCCGGCCTCATTGTCTTGGCCGCCCCCGACCATCGCTGCCCAATTGCTGGCCGTATTGTCTTGGCCGCCCGCGACGGTGGCATACTGCAATCCGCTGGCTTGGTTTCCCAAACCTCCTCCGATGGTGGCGTGACCTCCGCTGGCCTCGTTACCTAAGCCCCCTCCTATGGTCGAAAAAATCCCATTGGCTAAATTCGGGCTGCTTGCCGTCCCCCCTCCCGATACGGTGGCTCCCCGATTGGAGGCGAAATTATTTACATGCCCCATCCTAATCATCGGAGAAAAAAGATCCTGATCTACCTCAGGATCGAAAAAAGGAGATATTCGCAGAATGCCTTGCTCCGCAACGACCTTCTCGATGGCGTCACTTCCCTGCACACGGGAAAACAAGGCGATGGCTGGATCAATCTGGTCAAAGGAAACGGACCCCTCTGCCACGTCTTCAGCATATCCGGCGGAAAAGGCATAAGGAACCGACGCCAGAGGTTGATCGGGACTGAGCAATTGGAATCCCTCCTGCCCGTCATCAAACCAGACGCGAAGGAAAACAGGTAACTCGGCAAAGGCTGAGGTGCTGATGGGTTCACTCATCCCGCCCAAACCAATATCCCCGAGGGCAACCGAAAAAATGCCATCGGAAACCGGCAATGCAACGGCGTCAACGGGTATGTTGTTTCCGGTGGTGCCATCATTGCTCCAAACTATTTCCAATTCAGGGACAGGCGGGTCCTCGACAACGATGTTGACCGAAGAGGAGTATCCGGAACCACCTTGATCGACATTGATTTGATCAACCGCGCCATTGACGACTACGGCGGTCGCCTCAGCTCCCGAACCGCTTCCAGAATCGATGATTGTCACCTCCGGAGGGGAGGTGTAGCCACTTCCTCCATTTGGTACAAAAATACTCCATATTTCCCCGTCAATGCCAATGATGGCAAGGGCCTCAGCTGTTTCAATATTTTCTGTCCCATCATAAATCAGAGCAAACTTGAAATATCCTGTACCGTCGAAGGGCTCGCCATCGACGGTGACTTTGCCCTGATAGTGGATGGTTTGGGGGACTTGTGCGATGAGGGTCGCACAGGGGAAGAGACTGACGGCGAGGGCCGCTTTGAGAAGGGTGAGGATTTGATGTTTCATGATGCGATTTTTTGGTGGTTAAATTTGTGGCTGCTTAGGTTCCGGCATCAAAAAATCTTCCAGCCGCTTCGTGGAACCGAAGCGCGGGAAGATTTTTCGAGCGTAAAGCTTTCATGTTATTGGGTCGTGAGCAGGTCACGCCGGAACCGGAGAAGAACATTGAAGAAGAGATGAAGAACGAAATGGCTGGGTCAATGCAGCGGATAGAGAATTTTCGGGTAATGTCTATTCTAAGTTTGAAATCGGGAAACAAAATGTCAATTTAAAAAAGAAAAACATAAAAATTGACAAAGATGTACAATCGTTTCACTTTTGATGAATGATTAGTTATAAAAAAGTTAATTTAGTTTTATGGAGTTTGAAAAAGGGAAAAGGGAGAGTGGTGGAGTGGTGGAGTAGTGGAGTCCCGACGGCGCTTTGCTTGTTTCCCTCGCTTTGCTCGGCGGGATTTCGCTTCGCTCAATGGAAACGGGGAGGGGTGAAGGAATGGAGGGTTGGAGTAGTGGAGTGGTTGAGGAATGGAGGAATGGAGGGTTGGGAGGTCGGAGGTCGATAACCCTGCCTTGCCCTGCGTAGCAGAAGGCGAAGCGGGGTAGCGAGCGGGTTTACCCCGCGATTTGGAGGTTCTTAGGTTACGGGAAAGGTTATCGGATAAATCCGGACTCTAACGTTCACCTTAAAAATAGCCATGGAAACTACGAAAATGACGAAAGTACGCGAAAGGGAGGGGCTGGTATTTCTGCGGCAACTTT
>JAFIGF010000143.1 GCA_020831535.1 Opitutales bacterium
CCAGAATATGGAAGTGGTTGGCCATAATACAGTAGGTCAAGACCTTGACCCCTGAAAAAGCCGCCACCCGGTGTAACATTTTGGCAATCGAGGCTTTCTCCTTCTCACCAAAAATCTTTTCTCCGTTCACTGTCCGCGACATCACATGATAAACCGCCGGACAATCCGTAAAATGTAGTCTGCGTCGTTGCATACCCAACAGAAAACCAAAAACCCACCTATCGTCAATACTTAAGTTTAGGAATCTTAAATTTTTCTTTGGGTTTGGACTTTTGGGGATTTTCCGGGAATATGGGGGAATGGCTTTTAATGATAAACCTTTTGCTTACCACTATGAAATGGAGTTGGAGATCACTTCTTTGACGAATCAAGGTCAGGGTGTTGGTCGGGTTGATAATTGGGTGGTGATGGTGCCGTTTACAATTCCGGGAGAACGGGTGCGGGCGAGAATCTTCCGCAACCACAAAAATTACTCGGAAGCAGATCTGGTGGAGGTGTTGCAAGCCTCTCCTCATAGGGTTAGCCCCCAATGTTCACTTTTCGGGGAATGCGGTGGATGCCAATATCAGCACTTGGAATACAGCGAACAGTTGCAATGGAAGCAACGACAGGTAAAAGAACTTTTCGCGCATATGGCGGATTTGGCGGTGGAAGTGGAGGAAGCGGTGCCTTCCCCCCGCCTATTCGGATATCGGTCAAAAATAACCCCTCATTACCGAAAGCCCAGGGATGGAACGATTAATGAGATTGGATTCCTCCGGCCAGGAAGGCGAAATGCCATCATTGATGTCCCACAATGCCCTTTGGCAACAGAGGCAATTAATATAAATCTTCCTTCGGTCAGAGAATCTCTTCGTTCCCGGGCGGGACAGTTGAAAAAGGGGGGCACATTGCTGTTGCGGGAGGGATTCGACGGAGTCGAAACCAATCCCAAGAAGATCATCCGCGAAAAAGTGGGAGAACTGATGTTTCATTTCCCGGCCGGAGAATTTTTTCAAAACAATCCTTTTATCCTTCCCCAATTGGTTCAGTATGTGATGGAACAGGCGAAATCCACGGGAGCGGAATACCTACTTGACGCTTATTGCGGATCGGGGCTGTTTGCTCTTTCCGGTGCGAAAAAATTTCAAGAAGTTGAAGGGGTCGAAATCAGTGAAGCGGCCATCCGGTGGGCCCGGGAAAATGCCAAGCGCAATGAAATCAAAAACGTCCGTCTGACCGTTGGTGATGCGGCGGAAATCTTCGCCCAAACCACTTTCCCTCCGAAGCAAACGACCGTAGTCATCGATCCTCCGCGCAAAGGGTCGACGCCGGAGTTTTTGCAACAGCTTCTGGAATATCGTCCGGGCCGGGTGGTGTATGTTTCGTGTAATCCTGCGACACAAATCCGCGATTTGAAACAATTGGACGAAGGGGGCTATCAACTGACCCGGCTGCAGCCCTTCGATTTGTTTCCACAAACCAAGCATTTGGAATGTGTTGCGACGTTGGACTTAAGAACCGCCTGATGATTTATCTCCTTTGCCTCCTGCCTTGGATTCATGGATTGACATTCCGGGGCAAAAAAAAAGAATGAAATGGTGAGTATAGAAAAGTGCCGGGAAAAGTTTAAGGAATTCTTATCAGATAAGGATTTGCGGGTAACCCAACAGCGCATGGCCATCTTTGAGGCCTGCCACACTTTGGGGGGGCATTTTACTGCCGAAGAGCTACTTGTAGAGGCGCGAAGAATCGACCCAAGCGTATCCCGGGCAACAATTTACCGCACTTTGCCGATTCTCATCGAGAGCACTCTTTTGCGGGAAATTGACGTGGGTAAAGACTTCAAATTTTATTCTATCGCCCCGGAGAGTGCAAATGAACAGGCTCAAGTTTTCTGCATCGACTGTGAAAAAATCAACGAAGTGGATGCGCCATTTCTCGGCTGGTATGGAAGTACCGTGAGTGCAAAATTCAATCTGCGACCGATTTCTCAAAGGTTGCAAATTCGGGCAAAATGCCAAAAACTCGAGATGTCCGGAACTTGCCCAAATAAAAGCGCCTGAAGCTCTTTTTGCTGTTGGCAAAAAAGTCATTTTTTATTTTCCTCTAGATTATGTCGAACGCTTACAACCCAATCATAACCCCTGCAACAGTCGTTAAGAATGCTATTATATTCGGGGTCTTTTTTGTAATTTCCTTTTTTGCCCTGCGGGGAACCGTACCCAGCGAGGAACCTCAAATCGTAGCGATGGTTGCTTTTGTCTGCGCATTCCCGATGGCCATAGTGGCTTGGATTGCCTGGCACATGGTCGTATTGGTGCGAAAAGATGACCTAAAACGTCGGGCTCTTAAAAACCAGAACGCCGAAGCAGGAGGATGAGGTCTCTGGGCATTGATGTCGGGGGGACCGGTATCAAGGCCGCGCCTGTCGACTTATCAACCGGTGAGTTTCACGCCGAGCGTTTGCGGATTCCGACCCCTTCTCTCTGTACTCCGGAAATTCTGGCAAAAACGGCAAAAGAATTTGTCGAACACTTCCACTGGGAAGGGCCTATCGGGGTGGGTTTTCCGGGTGTCATCAAGGGTGGCAAAGTGATGACTGCGGCGAATTTAGATAATTCCTGGATCGGCGTATCGATCGACGAATTCCTGAGCGAGGCCACGAACTGTGACGTACATACCATAAATGATGCGGATGCTGCTGGATTGGCTGAGTTTCACCTCGGCGAAGGGCAGACGCATCAAGGGGTGGTCCTTTTGTTAACCATTGGGACGGGGATAGGCTCCGCACTTTTCCACAAGGGGAAGCTAATTCCCAATACCGAACTCGGCCATCTCCCCATGCGGGATACCATTGCCGAAAAATATGCCTCCCGCAAAGTCAAAAAGGATTTAGATTTATCCTGGATTGATTGGGCTCCCCGGCTTCAGGAATACCTTCTTATCCTCGAACGAATCATAACCCCGGACCTCATAATCATTGGCGGGGGCGCTAGTAAGAAGTTCGACAAGTTTTCCCCGGAAATAAAGCTTAAAACGCCGATTTTAGCCGCCCGCCACCAGCAGCATGCGGGGATAATCGGCGCTGCTTTTGCCGCCTCCAAGCAACTCCTTTAACCCTTTCCTCTTAGCCACTCTCACAAAAAAACCCTTACAGACACCATGACCAAGCCAAATCTTCCTGAAATATCCCATGGATTTTGTGGATCGGTGGGCAATACTCCACTCATCCGTCTCAATCATTTGTCCGAAGCAACGGGCTGCGAAATCCTTGGAAAAGCCGAATTCATGAACCCTGGCGGATCGGTAAAAGACCGTGCCGCTCTCGGCATCATTGAGGACGCCGAAGCCAAGGGGCTTTTGCAGCCGGGAGGCACCATCGTCGAAGGCACTGCGGGAAATACGGGCATAGGGCTGGCCCTCGTAGGACATGCCAAAGGCTACAAGACGATCATCGTCATCAACAACACCCAGGCGAAAGAAAAGATGGACCTTCTTCGGGCTCTGGGAGCTGAGGTTCGCCCGGTGGATCCGGCTCCGTGGTCTGATCCCAACAATTACAACCACATCGCCCATCGTCTGGCCGATGAAATGGAGGGTGGTTTCTGGGCGAATCAATTCGACAATACCGCTAACCGGGACTTCCATTTCAAAACGACAGGACCGGAGATTTACCGGCAAACCGGAGGTGAGGTAACCGCATTTGTAGCGGCTATCGGAACCGGAGGCACCCTTGCAGGCACCGGACAGTACTTACAACAAGAGGATAAGAAGATTAAAATCGTATGCGCGGATCCCTATGGCGCCGCGATGTGGTCTTGGTTCAAGCACGGACATACCGATATTGACGACGGAGACTCCATCGCCGAGGGCATTGGTCAAGGACGGGTCACGAAGAACCTTGAGGGTCTGCGATGTGACGATGCGTTTCGAATTCATGATTCGGTCATGATTAAAATGCTTTTCTTCCTTCTGGAAAAAGAAGGTCTCTTCCTCGGAGCTTCAGCGGCATTGAATGTCTGCGGAGCGGTCAAACAAGCCCTGACAGGGGGGCCTGGGCAAGTCATCACCACCATTCTTTGCGATAATGGCCAGCGGTATATGTCCAAGCTGTTTAATCGGGAGGAACTCGCCAAGGAAAATTTGGATCCGACGTACCGTGACTTGGATTTTCTGGATCAGTTGAGAAAGTAAAATGATATTTTCCTTTTCATAGCACTTCAAATTTGTCTAAATAGATAATCGACCTCATTTAAGAGTAAATTATCCACACATCCAATGATTCCTATGAAAAAACTAATACTCCTCCTTTCCTCATTAGCCCTACTCACCTTTTTGGCCGGTTGCGGGCAATCAGGAAGCCCTTCCCAAACGGCGGAAAATTTCTTTCAAGCGCTTTCCGAAAAGGATTTGGATACCGCTCGTGAACTTCTAAAACCCGAATACCATGGTTTTCTTGGCATGATGGAAATGGCCTCCGAGGAAGATTTGGCAGAAATGAGCGGCGTTCGCGCGGTCAACGAAGAAATTTACGAGGAAGACGGGCGAACATTCGCAACGGTAACGTTGAGCCACCCCGAGGAAGACGAGGACGAAGAGCTCACCCTTGAACTAGTTGATGACGTGTGGCTCGTTGATCTGGGAGACGTCAAATAAAACTGCGTTTTTCATCTTTTCAGCATCCCTGCCGAGCCGTTTTATCCAACGGTTGGCAGGGATTTTTTGTTTTCTGTCTCTTCATTCTTGGGGCCAATCTCCAGGCCGAGAAATTTCTATACCAGCAAATCCCCTTGCAAGAAGGCGATCTGGTTGTCCGCTACACCGATTCGGTGCTTTCCCGAACGTCAGTTAGATTTTCCAAAGAGGACCGTCGTTTCAGTCATGTCGGCATTCTTTGGCAAGATGAATCCGAAGATTGGAGAGTTACCCACGCACTCCCACGTGGAGAGGGAAAACCGGAAGTGTTTTCCGAAGCTTTGGAGAAATTCTTGGAGCCCGCCATTCGACACGGCTATTTTCGTTGGAAAACTTCACTAGAAGAGTCTCGGGATCTTGCCCACGCGGCGGCGCGAACAGCCAAGGAACAAAACCTTCCGTTCGACCGAAGCTTCGACCTGGAGCGGGAAGAGGCAGTCTATTGCACTGAACTGATTTGGCGTTTGGCAGGGGTCGTATGGGAGAAAGATATCGTACCGGAAAAAAGTTTATTCAACGGACGGCTCTTGATCAGCATGGAAGATCTACTTCATTCTCCCTACCTTGAGGAAATCTTTGCTAAGCTCTAATGACCTCTTCACATAAAATCCCGCATCCCCTCGAAGCTCTTTTGCAAGTAGATATCCATAACAAAGGTCCGTTGCGCTTTGACCGGTACATGGAACTTGCCTTATACCATCCAGAATTCGGTTACTACCGACAAAAACGGCACCGGGTTGGCAAGAGCGAGGGAACTGATTTTTACACTGCTTCAACTCTCGCCAACGGATTCACAAGCTTACTCGCGGGAGCCCTCAAAGAACGGTTAGGGAGTGACATCTCAAGGTACACCCTAATCGAATGGGGCACGGAAGGAGGGGGTTTGCCTTGGGAGGATCATGACCTAAACGTTCGTGAGATCCTTCGCATTCCCTTGGGGGAAGACCCGATGTTTCCCTCCCCGGCAATCCATTTTTCGAATGAACTTTTCGATGCTCAGCCATTTCGGCGATTTGTTTTCGCTAAGGGACGCTGGATGGAACTCTTTGTTGACTGGAACCCGCAAACGGAAGAATTTGTCGAAGCTCCTCGTACCCCGGACCCCCTTTCAATCAATTCCTTTCCCTCCCCTTTACCCGAATCCCAAGCGGAAGGTTACTGCATAGATCTTCCCACGGGTGCGAATACACTTTTAAGAAAAATAGTCGAGCCATCTTGGGAAGGACTCTTTGTGGCCTTCGATTATGGACGAACTTGGGAAAATTTGCTCACCGAAACGCCTCAAGGGACCCTTCGGGGATACCATAGGCACGCACAAGTCCACGGCCTTTATAAATCCCCTGGTGAAATAGATCTAACCGGTCATATTTGTTGGGACTCGATGGAATACATATTAAAAGAATACGGTTTTCAGGAGATTCAATGTGAACGTCAGGAAAGCTTTTTCGTCAAAAATGCCCCGAAAACACTAAAACAAGTTTTGACCTCGTGTCACAATCCCCTGGATCCACTGCGTCGGGAGGTTGCGGCCCTACTTCATCCGTCGCATTTTGGTCAAGCCTTTCAAGTTCTTACCGCCGTTCGCAAAACGATGCCGAAAAACTCGCCCAATCACTCATCGACTTTCACAAGCGACACTTGATCCCCAGAAAGAGGGAACCTTACCCGAACTTTTCGCTCTAAGCAGTTACCGATGAAACAACTAGGTTTTTTACTTCTCATAGCCCTACTATTTGCCGAGCCACTAATCGGCAACCGATTTCAAAGCTACACCAGCCGGGTCGAATATGCGCCTTCGGAAGTCATAACGGCCTCTTACCTTGGGGGCAGTGGTACCGAATGGTTGGTCGGTGGCGGCTTTCTGGAAAACGGGGATATTCTTCTGGTCGGGAATACCTTGGGCCCCGAATTCGATTTGTTTGGCCACGAACCTTTAATCTTCGCCCGAAATCGCACCACAATGAACTTGAGGCCTCCCGAAGCCCCGGAACGCGAACCAATGACCCGGCGAGGAAATGTTCGCCGTGATAACGATGGAAATATTCGGTACGAGGACCATTCTTGGGAAAGCCCCAATAGCACCGCTTTTTTACTGATTTTGGACGCCGACGCTCAACGTGTCCAAACGGCCCGCCGATTCCCCTGGATGACCGGTGGAGCAACAAACGCTCGGGTGGGGCCTGACGGTTATCTATATGTTGCCGGACCGGTTCGGGAGAATGGGGTATCGATCCTAGGAGGAGAATACCAAAACACGGATATCCGCAGTGACGGCGACAAGGGCAGTGTTTTTCTGGCAAAAATCAAAACCGATCTCAGCGAAATTGTCTGGGTCCGGGAAATGCACGGTTCCCATGGGGCTCCCGAAGTCACCTTTACCGATGATGGGGAGGTCTATTTCACGGGGCCAGGAATTCGAGTCTTTGACCAGGCGGGCAACTACATTCGCACCGTTTCGGAAGGAAGCGGCGGCGTGGGCACTCGCTCATCAATCAGCCCGATTACCGGATACAACGTCTGGGGCGGGGAAAGACATTGGCGGACCGGTCGCGAACCCTGGCGCTGTCCGCGCTTGAATGTTCATGATCGCGAAGGAAACCATGTTGTCGAACTTTACCACTGGCAAGGTCCCTTTGTAGGAGTCAACCGTCGAAGACTGGTTTCCGACAGTGCGGTTCGGGGAGTTATGCACGATCCG
>JAFIGF010000148.1 GCA_020831535.1 Opitutales bacterium
AAGGAGGAAGACGTGAGTCTTTGGACGAACCGGAACTCTCGCCCCGACCGGTCCAAACTCTTAAGAGTTCGGCTACCCTTCGATCAGCCTCAGAAGTAGCTCAGGCTTCCAGCCTGTGTCCCCCGAACGGCGCAATAGACATCAAGGATGGTAAAGGGCGGAGGACGAACCCCTTAGCCGACACGTCCCTCCATATACTTGTCTAAGGAGGAAGACGTGAGTCTTTGGACGAAAAGGAACTCTCGCCCCGCCCGGTCAAAACTCTTACGAGTTCAGCTACCCTTTGCGCCGCCCCTTAAAGTAGCATAGGCTTCCAGCCGGTGTCCCTCGAACGGCTCACTGCTGGTTTCACGCCTGGCAGCAGAATGCAGCCACTCCTTGGAGGAAGCCAATGGTGTCGGTCCAGGTTTTCTTGATTTCGGAAAGCTGGACTTTGGTTTTGTAGCGGTGATCTTGTCGGAGGGAGTTTACCTCCCGAACCGTCGCGGCGGAGACATTAAAACGTTGCAAAGAGGAAAGCCCTTCCCTGTGGCCAGCGGAAAACTTTTGGCCAGAACGTAAGTCCTCAAGGGCGGCACTCCACAAGTGGAGGCCCTACAAAACAGTAATCTGCCCTCGTCGGAGGGGCTTTACGCCCCGATTGGGCAACCGGAAATTCGCGAACATCCGAAGATCTCCCCCGACGTTGGATGCGTTTGAAAGTCCGCCAGGTCGTCTCCGCCACGGATCGGGCGATGAATCAGCCCGACTACGCAAACAGCCAATCGGGAGGTAAACTCCCTCCTACAAAACAGCCATTCAAAATCTCACGATTTCCTCTTTCGCCAAGGCTATGGCGGACGTGTCGGCTACAACAGCCAATCGGGGCGTAAAGCCCCTCCGACGAAACAGCCAGCTCGGAGAGACCACCGCTCAGCGGGACACGCCCTCGCCCAGGGCACCACCCCGCCTTCCGCTTCGCTCCAGCCACCCCTCCTCAACCTAGGCGGGGAGTCAGAGTGTGGTGCCTCCGTTGAACCCTGGCTGTTGTTTTCTTTCCTATCAATTCGTGTTTATTCGTGTCTATTCGTGGTTCCCCGGCTGTTTTCCTCATCCCCCAACCTTCACCCCTCATCCCTTGTCTCCCGGCTGTTTAATTTTAGCTTTTTAGCATTTTAGCTTTTGCTCCCTCAGCCGCCCAAAGGGCACCCGCTTCAGTCACCCTACACTTCTCGTAGCGAAGCGAAGATCCCGTCCATAGCTTGAGCGAAGGCGGAGCATCCGGACACGCCTTCGGCGCACCATCTCCGCGCTCTCGCGCTACGTCAGCGTTTTCCTCCCCCTCCCCCTCACCGAACTGCGGCTAAAGACCGCAGCTACTTTATTTCCATGGCTGTTTTCATCCCCCATCCTTCACCCCTCATCCTTATCTCCCTGGCTGCTTTGTCTCCTTTCCACATCAATTCGTGTTCATTCGTGTCTATTCGTGGTTCCTCGGCTGCTTTTCTTCGGTTTCTTCCTTTTCGAACTGCGGCTAAAGCCCGCAGAAGGGTGTTTTAGCTTGAATACCGTAAGAGTGAGTTAATAATAGAATGATGACCCTGCAGCAGGAAATTGCCCTTCACTCACCGAACCTTTGCCAGCAGTTCGGAGTGAAACGCCTGGGTCTCTTTGGGTCTGTTGCCAGAGGTGACAATCTTTCCTCAAGCGACATAGATTTTTTTGCCGAGTTTGAGAACCCAACCCCGGAAACCATGCCGGACCGTTACTTTGGTTTCATTACGGAGGCGGAAAAGATCTACCAAAGACCCATTCAGCTGTTAACCCCACGCATGATTCGCAACCCCTTCCTAAAGCGCGCGATTGATCGGGACATGGTTATCATTTATGAATGATGAGTCGGTAAAGCATTTCTACGACGCCTGGAGTGCCGCCAAGGCCATCCTTAGCTTCACCCGGGACAAATCCTTTACCGACTACTGCGAAGACGATCTTCTCTCTTCGGCCATTGAACGCAAATTTGAAATAATTGGTGAGGCGCTGAATCGAATTAGAAAAGCCAACCCCAAGGATCTCCAACTACTCAGCGACTGGCCGGCGATTATCGGATTCAGAAACATTCTCGCCCATGCCTACGACCATGTTGAGGACTCAGTGGTCTGGGGTATTGTAACGACACAACTCCCCGACTTTATCCAAGAGCTGGAAAATATTCCAGGAATCACTGAAGAATGAATTTTGTCACTTAGCAAAAAACCAACACGACCGCCAGGATGGTAAAGGGCGGAGGACGAACCCCGTAGCCGAAGACGTGAGTCTTTGGACGAATGGGAACTCTCGCCCCGCCCGGTCCAAACTCTTACGAGTTCAGCTACCCTTTGCGCCGCCCCTTAAAGTAGCATAGGCTTCCAGCCGGTGTCCCCCGAACGGCCCACTGCTGGTTTCACGCCTGGCAGCAGAATGCAGCCACTCCTTGGAGGCAGCCAATGGTGTCGGTACAGGTTTTCTTGATTTCGCTGCGCCGGACTTTGGTTTTGTAGCGGTGATCGTAAGATTTTGGCTTGGCGGTTGAGCCACAGCGAAATCCCGCTGAGCGGCGATGGTTCTTCCCGGCTGTTTTCCTCATCCCCCAACCTTCTTCCCTCATCCCTTCTTCCCCGGCTGCTTTTCTTCGGTTTCCTCCCTCCTCGAACTGCGGCTAAAGACCGCAGCTACTTTATTTCCCCGGCTGTTCCATTTTAGCTTTTTAGCGTTTTCCACCACCCTTCACCTTAAGATAAATTGACAGAACCTCTCTTATGATGGATTATGCAATGATGGGAAACCAACTTCTCAACCGAATTTCCATAGACCCAAAAATCTGCTTTGGAAAACCCTGTATCAAAGGCCATCGAATTTGGGTTTCGTTGATTCTTGATATGCTTGCCGATGGTGTAAAACCTGAAGATATTCTCGCGGAGTATCCTCAATTGTCAGAGGAGGACATCTTCGCCTGTATCGCCTATGGTGCAGAAATGTCGCGAGACCGCTATGTTGAGATCGTTCCGCAAAAATCCGCATAAAAGAAATACCGCAGGAAACCTCTCCGGATTTCATGAAATTCAAGTTTGACGAAAATTTAGGTCAGAGAGGAATATCTCTGCTAGCTGCTTCCGAACATGATGTCAGTACCATAAGCAGTCAGGATATGGAAGGTGCCAACGATGACTTGGTCATTGAAATTTGTCGAATCGAAGAACGCTGCCTAGTGACCTTGGATATGGATTTCGCGAACCCAATTAGCTTTCCTCCAAAACGCTATGCGGGAATCGTGGTCTTGCGGCCAGCTAAAAAAGCAACTCTTTCTGATATTCACGAATGTCTTACCCGATTCCTTGCAGCCCTAAAAAATGTCCAGGATTTAAAAGGGAAGTTATGGATCATTAGCCCCACCCAAATTCGCGAATACACCCCTTAACCGCAGCCAAAGGGAGCCACCCACGATTTCTTGATCGCAGCCGAAGAAGAACGCCGACCCTTCCTGGATCGGGGCATAAAGCCCCTCCGACAAACAGCCCATTCGGGGCGTAAAGCCCCTCCGACGGGGCTTCCGCCGTCGGTGCCTGAGCTGTTTCATGGTCAGCCTTCAGTGGACGGGGTGGAACCCGTACCCAAAACAGCCAAATCTCGCGCAGAGACGCAGAGAAGAAAAAGTATCAAAACTCATTCGGTTTCTTCCTTATCCAACTGCGGCTAAAGTCCGCAGCTACTTTATTTCCCGGGCTGTTTTCAACGGTCAGAGGTCGAAAGTTCCTGGGCTGCTCTACCTTGGGCTAAAGTACTCCGCGCAGGGACACAAGGTCCCCGCTTGCCTTCCTCCTCTGCGCCTCTGCGTCTCCGCGCGAGATACGGCTGTTTGAAATCGGCTGTTTAATTTCACTCTTCACTTTTCCGATTTCACTCTTTCCCCTCCCTCAGCAGCCCAAAGGGCACCCGCTTCAGTCACCCTACACTTCTCGTAGCGAAGCGAAGATCCCGTCCATAGCTTGAGCGAAGGCGGAGCATCCGGACACGCCTGCTGCGGCGCACCACCTTCGCGCTCTCGCGCTTCGCCAGCGTTTTCCTTTCCCTTCACCCCTCATCCTTTGTCCCCCATCCTTTCCTCCCCGGCTGTTTATGAGCTGTTAAATACTTGCAGAACAAAACATTCCCACTAAAATGACTTTATGCGATCAGAGGAAATTCAAAAAGAAGTCGAAAAGATCATTGACCTTGTTTCACAGGACTCCTCGGTCAAATCCGTGTTTTTGTTTGGATCATCCGCCCATCCCCATGAACTGCACGAAGACTCTGATCTGGATCTTTGCATTGTTCAGGAAACCAATTTGCGTTTCTATGATCGGCTGGCCGAATGGATAGACCGCATCGAACCAGAGGTTGGATTGGATATCATCGTCTATACTCCGGAAGAATTTGAGAAACTGAGCCGGGAAAATCAATTTGTCAGCGAGCAAATAGAAAACAAAGGGCAAAGAATCTATGCAGCTTGATCCGAAATGGTTGGTTTTCGCCGACAACGATTTACAAACTGCCGAAATTTTATTGCGCGAAGAAATTTGGAATCAAGTTTGTTTTCACTCGCAGCAAGCTGTCGAAAAGTACCTAAAAGCGTCTCTTGCTCCAAAATCCCGTCCAAGATCTCACAAGGTAACCGATTTGCTAACTCGTATCCCCGTGGATCTGGATGAAACTTTAAAAAAGGATCTGCGTCGATTGGATCGTTTTTACATACCAACCCGTTATCCGGATGCCTTGCCCGGCTCAATTGAAGAAGGAATGCCGACCAAAGAAGATGCCGAATCAGCACTCTGTACGGCCAAAGCTTTGCGGTCTGTTCTACAGAAGTTTCTGTGATTAGATACCGGGATTCAGCCCCTTGCTCCTAGCTGGCAAATCGGGGCATAAAGCCCCTCCGACAAGGCTTCCGCCGGCGGCGCCTGAGCTGCTTCATGGTCAACCATCAGTGGACGGGGTGGAACCCGCCCACCAAAGCGCAAAACAGCCAAATCTCGCGCAGAGACGCAGGGACGCAGAGAAGAAATAGTATCAAAATTCATTCGGTTTCTTCCTTATCGAACTGCGGCTAAAGTTCGCAGCTACTTTATTTCCCGGCCGTTTCTCTTTCCCTCAGTCCTGCGTCTATAGTCCTGCGTAGCCCTCGGGCGAAGAAGGAAGCCCTCGGGCGAAGAAGGATCATCCCTCAACCTTCACCCCTCATCCCTAATCTTCCGACTGTTTTCTTTCCACTTCCTCCTCTGCGTCTCCGCGCGAGATACGGCTGTTTAATATCGGCTGTTTTGTTTCCTTACTTCTTAATTTCTTCGCCGTCTTCGACCTTAATTTCCCTTCACCCCTCATCCTTTGTCCTTAGCTTGCCTTTCCGTTTCTTTTTAGGCAAACTCACCTTCAAGCAATGCAAATGCCTGCAACAGAAAACAACGTTACCGAAAGCTTGGCATTCCTGGCCAATGATCCTGATTTATTGCTCGGACTTGTCTTCGGCTCCAGCGCAACGGGAAAATGCCGTTTCAATAGTGATATTGATGTAGCGCTTTATCCCCGCCACAGAATGGATGCGCGCAAGCGTCAGAAAATTGTCGACGATATTGCGGTGGCCTGCGGTCGTTCGGTTGATCTCGTTGATCTCTCTACCGCAGATGGTGCCTTGCTTCGCCAAATCCTTGCGTCCGGCATTCTCATTTTTTCCAAAGACCCTGGCATTCTTGGTGCCCTGTCCGAACGAATGTTACTTTGGCAGGAAGATTTCGAACCACAGCTAAACGAAATACTGGAGGCCAGGATTCAACGCTTCACCTCTTCCCGCCATGGATCATGACATCCTCATACGGAAACTTGAATCGCTCACCAGATGCGTAGAGAGGATTGAGGAAAAACGTCCTCCCACCGTCGATATTCTTATCGATGAAATCGATACCCAGGATATTCTAAGCATCAACTTGGAGCGTGCGGTCCAGGTTTCTGTTGATATTGGGGCTCACATCATTGCGGACCTTGGCACCCCTCCCCCAAAAACCATGGGGGAGGTTTTTGACATCCTCGCAAAACAGAAATTGATTACCAACGAGGTTGCAGAAGCCCTTCGAAAGGCAGTTGGTTTCCGCAACCTTTCGGTACATGCCTACGATTCAATTGATTGGGAAAGGGTCTTTGATATTATCCACCATCGTTTGGACGATTTCCGCCTCTTCGCTGATTCCATTTTATTGCATATCCAAAAATAAACGAGATTGCCGGAGAAAGCTTCCACTCCGTCGGGGCAGCTCAGGCTGGAAGCCTGTTCTACTTTATGGTCATTCAGTGGACGAGGTGGAACCCGTCCCTCCAAGCGCAAAACAGCCAGCTCGGAGAGACCCTCGCCCTCCCCCTAAAAAAACAGCCAAATCTCGCGCAGAGACGCAGGGACGCAGAGAAGAAAAGAATCAAAACTCATTCGGTTTCTTCCTCACCGAACTGCGGCTAAAGTCCGCAGCTACTTTATTTCCGGCTGTTTTGCTTTTCGCTTTTCAGTACCCATCTGATCGTTCTTAATAAGCTTTCGTGAAAATTGTCATGCTTACCCAAGCCTTCCCGCCGGATCCAGCGGCGGTGGGACAATACTTTGAGGAAGCGGCCCTGTCGCTGGCAGAAAACCACCACACCGTGCTGGTCCTGACCGCTGACCGGGATTACGACAACCCGAAAATCCGGTACGACAACCGTTCCCGTCATCCGAACATTGTCATCAAACGACTTCCCTTTTCCTCTTTCGGGAAAAAAACCATTCTTCACCGTCTCTTGGGCCAAGCTTCTTTTCTGGGACAAAGCTTTCTCCGGCTCCTTTGGGCCCGCCAAGTCGACCGTCTGGTGGTCACCACCATTCCCGCCACCACAGGGATTATCCTCGCCCTTCTCTCGTTTATTCGTTCCTTTCACATCATTTACTGGGTGATGGACATCAACCCCGATCAGGCTGTGGCCCTTCGAATCGTAACCCCAAACAGCTTGAGTCGCCGACTGCTGGATGCGGTCAACCGGCGCCTCCTCCACAAAGCCCACAGGGTGATCCCCCTCGACACCTACATGGCGGAGCGATTGCGGCGCAAAGTATCCGATCCCTCCCGATTCGATACAAAACTTACCATCATCCCCCCCTGGCCTCTCGAGGGGATTCTATCGTCCCACCCATCCTCCAGCCCAAACCTTTCCTCGCCAGCACCAGCGCTCAACGAATTTCGCCAAGCCCATGGGATCGAGCCTGAAACCTTTGTCTTTATGTATGCGGGAAATCACAGCTTGGTCCATCCGATAGAGGCTATAATCGAGGCGATTGGCGGGACACTCAACTGGGGCGATACCCTCTTTGCCTTCATTGGTGGTGGTCGCGGTAAGGCCGCCGTGGAAAAGTGGGAAAAACAACCAGGCGCCCACCCTCTCCTCAACCTACCCTACCAACCCCTCGATCAGGTTCCGGCCATGATCAGCGCGGCTGATGTTCACCTGGTGGCCATGGGGGAAGCTATGGTCGGCATTGTCCACCCTTGTAAAATTTACTCTGCCCTGGCCGCCGCCCGACCAATTTTGCTCTATGGCCCCCGGCACAGCCCCTTGGGCGAAATGATCGAACAATACCACCTCGGCTGGGTCATCGAACCCGGCACGCCCGCCCGTAACATCCGCACGCAACTTCAAAAGATCCGGGAAACCCCCCGCGACGAACTTAAGCAAATCGGTCAACGCTGCCGGGAAGCCGTCCATTCCCACTACAACCCCCAGTCCCTGAGAATGCAGTTCGTTCAGGAGGTCGAATAAGCATACATCCGAAGCCGCACAATGAAGAAACTTAAAGGACACCACTCCCTTCGCAGCGAAACGAAGATCACGCCATAACGCAAAGAGCGACGAACAAATTAGCTTTTTAGCTTTTTAGCAAAAGTCAGAATTTTCCAAAGAAAAAACTTGTCGCTTGGCCCACTGAAAGATATTTTTAAATTATTAATCGGGCTGTAGCGCAGTCTGGCAGCGCGCTTCGTTCGGGACGAAGAGGTCGGAGGTTCGAATCCTCTCAGCCCGACCATTTAAACTAAACAATCCCTGGCCTCCAGGTTTTACTCGTTTAAAAAGGCCAGTACATCTGCTGCCTGTTTGCTGGTAGATGCAGAAAGGTCTTTCCAAACCAACTTTCCTCCTTCAAAAAGAAAGGCTTGCCGAGAGGCAAAACTGCCGCGGTGAGGAACCCCGAAAGCTTGCATCCATGTGGCTTCGGTATCCGCGATCAAAGTAAAAGGCAAGTCGTGGCGATCTGCAAAGGCTTTTTGTTTCGCTACCGTGTCGCCACTAACCCCAACAACCTTCACGCCCTTTTCTTCCAAGTTCTCGAATTCGTCACGCAAACTACAGGCCTGCGCTGTACATCCCGGAGTGTCAGCTTTGGGGTAAAAGTAAACCAAAACAAAAGCCTTTTGCGACGGCACGCTGCCGGGAAGAGCAAAAACTTCTCCATTTTGATCTTTGCCTTTAAGCGGAGGGAAATTTTCTCCTATTTCCAAAGGATTTCCCCGTCCGAACAAAAGAGATGAAAAAATAGCGCCGATCATGAATATTAGTAAGATAGATTTCATGGAAAAAGTTATCTCATAAAGAGAAATGCCGCAAACCGGCCAGATAAAAAAATTCCAGTTTTTGTAAAACACCCCTAGCCGTCTCCCGGCATCGAACAGGGCTATTCACAGAGAAAAGGGCAAATGGCTCAAAGGTTCAGCTCACCGTTACTTTTCCGTTCGTTTTAAGTGGACAGGGCAATCTAGCCCGATTTGAGTACTTCACTATGACCAGTCAAAATTTTCTTTCCGTACTCGAATGCGGCGCCAAACCGGACGGGGTGACCCTCTCGACCAAAGCCTTGCAAAAAGCCATCGACTCCATCGCCGATCTGGGCGGTGGCACCGTTTTGGCACCTCCGGGACGGTACTTAACGGGAATGCTTCGTCTGCGCTCCAAAATTACCTTTCATCTGGAAGCCGGTGCGGTCTTATTGGCCTCCCCTAACCCCGAAGACAGTCGCCCCTGGGCGCCGAGCAAGGCATCGGGAGACTATTGGAAGCATGAGGAAGAAGGCGCCTGGCACCTCTTGTATGCCGAGGACTGTGAGGATCTTACCCTTTCCGGGCCCGGAATACTCGATGGCCAGGGGGAATATCACTACGACGCCCCGCCCGAAGGTCAGTTGGGCTGGCCTTTGGCCAAAGCCAAAGACGGGCAACGGCCCGGGGCCCTGGTGCAAATTTCGCGTTGTCGCCGGGTTCGCCTGCAGGATATTCGTTTACAGAATGTCGCCAACTGGACCCTTCATCTTTACGACTCCGATCATTTGCAAGTCCGGGATATCCATATCAACAACCCCGATCATGCCCCGAACGCCGATGGGATCGATATTACCGGTTGCCATTATGTAACCATCAACGGCTGTCACATCGATACCTGTGATGACGCGATTTGCCTCAAAACCTTCGATCATAGCCGTACCTGCGAAAATGTTACGGTCTCTAATTGTGTTCTCAAGACCAGTTGCGTGGCGCTAAAATTGGGTTGTGTGGAGAGCGTTCAGGATATGCGCAACGTAACCTTTAGCAATTGCACGGTCACGGGCAGCAGCCGGGGGGTGGGTCTGTACAGTGTCCATGGTGGCGTTCTGGAGAATATTTCCATTACGAATATCGTCTGCGATACCAAGGCCCCGTTAATGTTTACTCGTCCCATCCACCTCGACTTGCGGAAATCCACCCGCTCCCCCAATCGTCCGGGAGGCATCCGCAATGTTCTCATTTCCGGGATGGTGGCCACCACCAACGGACGTTGCCTCTTCACCGGTGACCAGGACAATTTCATCGAAAACCTTATCCTGCGCGATATCCAATTGATATACCCCACGGTCGATGACCCCGCTCGCACCGCTGAAACCTATGGAGGCTCCCAATTCTCTCCGCAATCCCCGTGGGCGCGAACAACCCGGGCCGCTTTGGTTTTTGACAAAGTTCGTGAATGCTCACTGGAGGGAATTCAAATCCAATGGCCCCAGCCCGGAGAAAAGATCGATCCCGTCTGGACGCCACCCGCAAAAATTGCCAACGGCGATCATCACCTTTTCCAACCCGCCGACTGGGCTCTTCCGGAAGACACCATCTTTCGCGCCGTAGCCGTGAAAAACAGTGAAAGGCTGGCCTTTAAGACGGACCACCTAACGGAGTACAAAGTATAAAGTAAGAATTAAGGTCGAAGACGGCGTAGCAATTAAGAAGTAAGAAGAAAAAGCCCATGTCAGCGTGCTGAAATGGGCAAAGCTAGGATGGAGGCCGCTTTCGACAAGAGAGCGGCCTTCACCAATTGTGAAGCGCATGACTACGGACTATTTGGCCGGTCACTCCTTTGGATATTTTGTGCCGGTAGGCACCTTGGACTACGGCAATCCTATTGCCGCTTTCTCCAGCCGCAGCCTGCTGCGGCGATACCGAACCTTACAGGTTCGCCAGCAGGGCTGGCTTCACGAAAAGCGCCAGCAGGCTGGCGCAGTCCAAAGACGGCTTTGCCGTCGGAAGGGAGAACCAAGTCCTTTCAGTATTTTAGCGTTTCAGCTTTTCCATTCCCAACCCTTGTTAAAGCTGCGGGCTATCCAATAATCCATTCGTCTTTCCCCACAACTTCACTCGAAGCGGAGCCGAGATCCCGCCAACGTCCGCAAAACACCGCAGTCGGGCTGATTTCGTGTCGTCCTCCATCGTGTCCTGCGTAGCCCAAAGGGCGAAGAAGGAAGCTCGACATGTCGCGCCGTAGCCTTGGTGAAGGAGGAAGAGCGACGGATGGAATCGCCCGACCGATACGGCGATAAATCCAACGAACACCCGATGACCTACCCCGACGCCGGAGGTTGCGGGGGCAGTTTTACCTTGGGCTGAAGAACTACGCGCAGGGACACGAGGTCCCCGCTTACCTTCCCTCTTCGTGCCTTTGTGCCTCCGTGAGAGCCCCGGCTGTTTTTATTTCGGTTTCTTCCTCACCGAACTTTATTTCCCGGCCGTTTCACATTACCTCACTCCTGCGTCTTAAGTGCAGCGTAGCCCTCGGGCGAAGAAGGAAGCCCTCGGGCGAAGAAGGATCATCCCTCAACCTTCACCCCTCATCCCTAATCTTCCGGCTGTTTTGTTTCCTTACTTCTTAATTGCTTCGCCGTCTTCGACCTTAATTTCCCTCCCCCTCCCTAAGGACAGGCGGGAGCCTTGGCCATTCCAGTGCCCTGAAATCGTTGCCGGGCGGACCCTCTCCAAGGGCTGAAGGCCCGATCTATGATTAGAAAACCAAAACCTTGTCATTACGCTTTCTTTTCGCATAATTAGAAAAGTGTTTCGTTATCTCTGCATAGTCTCTTTGGCGACCGCCCTACTGTCGGAAGGGGTTCCCTTGCAAGGGTCCCGTTACGAATCACTGCAGGGCAACTCTCCTTTCATTCCCCCGGGCTTCGTGCCCCCCGAGGACCGGCGACCCCAACGCCCGACTCGCCCGGAGCCGCGCCGGGATGACCCTCTCGACCGTATCGAATTCAGGTCGATGACCATTTGGCAGGGAACGCCTGCCTTCAGTCTGCACAATCCCTCGGATAACCGAAGTTACTGGTTGGAGGAAGGAGAAAGTGAAGATGGTTACCGCGTCGTTTCCTTCGACCCGGCGGCCGAGGAAATCACCGTTTCACGGGAAGGCCGAACCCGCCGCATTGCCCTTCGTGAATCACGGGTCACCACCCAATCTGACAACGAAGAATCCAGTCCCCAAACAACCTCTTCCTCTCCCCCTACGCCAAGCATGACTCCGGAGGAACGGGAAGAACGCCTCCGCCAACGCGCCGAAGAACTCCGCGAACGCCAAGCGGTTCGGCGACGCGTAATTACCCCCTCCCAGGAAGAGGAATAAGGAAGTGCTTTCGTTTCCTGGTAGCGCTGGCTTTAGCCTGCGTCTTCAAAACACCAGGGTGCTTTTTTCAGATTGACCCTATCTTTTGCGAAATTTCCGCATTAAATTGATTTTTTTGCTTGCGATGCCCGCAACAAAAGCAATAACTTCGCAATTACTTCATTTCTAAGAACTGAAAAAGCCATTCCATTATGAAAAATAAAATTCTTAAAAGCTCACTCGCCGCCTTGCTCATCGCAACGCCGGTTTCCTTTGTTTCGGGGCAAACGATCACCCACACTGCGGAATCCGGAGACATTACCTTCTTTTATGCTCCCGGCAATGAATGGGAGGTTGTTTTCCGCAACAAAGGCGACACTGTTTTTACCGCTGACCCCGAAGTTCAGGCCAATCAAACAAGGTCTGGGTCAGCCTCCGGGGATTTAGAATTCACCAGTTTGACGCACGTACTGAACAACGCCCCCATTCGCACTGATGATGGGATGGACTTCTTTCTAAGTCCTTATGCGGTCAGTGGCCTTGGGGCAGATTTTCGAGATGTTAGCGATAATCCTGACATCGGTATCCGTACACGTTTGAACAATGACGATGTTGAATTCACATCGTTCTCCTTGCGCTTGACCGGTATCACTGCCCCAGCAGGGGGAGAGATTTTGTATCTTGATGGCCTTTCAGGGGACACTCTTTTCGATTCCCGTACTGATCCTTTAGGGACCGAATTCTTTAGCAATGTCCAAGGCCATTTCCATTACCATTTCGGTTTCAGTGAGCTAGGCGAATATACCCTTGATTTTGAGTTCGATGGAGTCGTGGATGGTACCTCGACAGATACCGGAGAACTCTCGGTGGATTTCCAGGTAATCCCTGAGCCCGGTACCTATGCGGCGATCTTCGGTTTCCTCGCCTTAGCTGGTGTTTTGGTTGTTCGTTCCCGCAAGAGCAGGAAGTCTTAATTTTTTCTCTTCGTAGTCCCCGAAGCCCCTGTCATAACGGCAGGGGCTTTTTTGTGGTGATTCGCCAAGAAGGCAAACTTTACCCATAGCCAAACGCAAAAAAGGCTGGAATGGTCTTACGGGGATAAGAGAAGACTTTTGCAAAGTTTATACCATGAGAACCTGTGAATGGCACCGAAGCTTAGTGCCGCAGGCACCTTGGACTGCGGCAAGCCTCTTGCCGCTTTCTTCAGCTGCAGCCTGCTGCGGCGTTATCTCCAAATTAAATTCGCCAAAAAGGCTGTCCTGTCATCTTTGGCTTCCCTGACATCAAGCCTTCCGCAGGCTAAAGCACTGCGCTACCAATTTAGCCCGTTATCCTCCAATGGCCACTTTCAGCCGAAAACGCCCTCTTCGATTTAATCTTGATTAGGCTCTAATTCGCCAATGGTCAAAACGGGAACGACCCTGAGAAAGATCCGCGAATCGGAGGATACCGGGCGGTCCAAAAAAGTAATCTGCTGTGCGGGAGGGAGATGGTCCTCGATCTCGACGGTAGTCATCTCCACCGACTCGGTTTCCATATCGATGAGTTCCCATGTTTCCAAATCCGTCGAGACTGCGACTTGGTACAGTAGATCGGAGCGATCATCCCGGTCCTCGACGCCTTCCGGACGGCCAAATTGCAAAACGGGATAGGTAGTACCTTCATTGGTTTCGAGTAAAACTTTTGGCAACAACCGTCGGTCTGTCTGATGCGGATCCAAGCCGAACGCATAGGCATGTAGGAGAGGTATCCCGGAATCGTCGAAGGGCAAAGCCATTTGTCCCTGCAGATCAACTCCCTCGGAATACGGGAAGTGTTCAATCAACCACCAATGGAAAGACCTTGGATCAACCAAAAAGGGAATGGCAAAATCCTCGCTTACGCTCATTTCATTCGAGGAAACGAGTTCACCCTCATTTCGCATAATGACTTCATGTAAACCTCTTTTGGTGAAAGCCATGTTCGGGTGAGTATGCCCGCCTGCGGACTCCGGGTAGATTTGCTCATGACTGGTTCCCAATTCCCGGCTGTTGTGGTAGTCCAAGCGATCCCCATCTACATTTACAGCAAAAGCGAAGTACTCCCCCGGCCCTCGGACCTCACGCAAGACAAAGTCGATCCTTCCCCCCGAAAAGGAACGATCATTCCCTTGCAAATCGGGGAAAGGGCGATTTGTGAAAATCCCGTTACCCACTCCGTAAGCATTGGTTCCCAAATGGACATACTCCAACCCGGTGCCAGAAATCGATGCCGGGATTATCGCAAAAGGGGTCCCGGGATCACCAATAAAGTCCAGGGGATCATCACCCTCCCAGACTTCATCGACAATATAATCAGTCACGATAATAAGGACCTCATCAAATTCGAACAAGAGTCCGGGATCATCAAACTCCCCCCGGTCCAGTCGCATCAGCCATTCATCCTCCACCTCATCATAGGTTGCCGATAGATCGGCATGAAATCGGTCAATGACTTTCCGGCCCGCCCATTCGGGTTCATTCTGAGCCCAGATCAATGGCGGCAACACGCAAAATGAAATGGCGCAAAAAAATAGGGAAATTTGAGTTTTCATCGTTCGTTTGGAGGCAAAGCGATATTAACTCCGCTTTCGATTTTTCCCCTCACCTCACTGGCCGGTTTGGTTTCGATTCGACCATCAGCATAAAGGTAATTGGCCGCCCCATTGGTGCGATCCTCGGTATCACGGGTACGATGGAGGTCGGGACTGACATCATTCAGAAAACCTCTCCAATTATTGGCCCATCCACTGGCATGGGTGTGGTCTTCAGTGGGTGCATGCCCGCGGCGCTCGGAACCGGTGAATCCAAGTATAACGCCCGAAGGGTCCCGCATCGCATGGAGATTGGAACGATCCGGACCGACTGGGCGACCGCGGAAATCTGTCGCCTGGATAAAAATCAGGTCATTCATGACATAGGAGGTGGAATTCCTCTCCACAAGTCTCTCATCCCGACGAGGATCCCCAGGAGAGATCCTGATCTCATCAACATCATCCAAATAGGGTGCCAAAGTAAAAATCCAGGATTCGTTTTCCGAAAAATGGGCCGTCCCCGGCAGCCGCCCATTATGATCATTCGCAAACATATGCAGGGCCAAACCAATCTGCCGCATATTGGAAGCGCAGACGGTCTGTCGGGCGGTTACCCGCACCCGATTCACCGCTGGGATCAGCAGACCCGCCAAAATTGCCACCACGGCGATGACCGTCAAAAGCTCAATCAGGGTAAAACCCGAAGCCCGGCAAACTTGCTTATTACTCTGCTCTTTCATTCTCAACCACAAAGAATCAATAGAAACTAATTAGGAATCTTTTGCAAATAGAAACCGATTGTTCCTTCATTTTCCCCATCACCACCGAACGCATTGCGTTATCCTTGCAGCTTCACCTCCTCTGCCACCCCTCAAAGACACACCAACGTCACTTTTTTTGAAATCGCTGATTTCTTCTTTGCCGCCAGCTACCCTACGGGGATAATACAGCACCATGGTTGCGCAAAATCGTCTCTCCTTCGGCTTTAAGAAAATTGATACCGATCTCTCCTTTTGCCTGCGTCTTTTTAAGGATGTTTTGCGAAAAACCGGTCAGGCCGAGGTGGCCGAATCCCTCCCCTGGCAAAAGGAAGGAACCGGTCAGCAGGGGCCCTTGACCAACGAGCAAATCCAAGCCTACACCATTGTTTTTCAGATCCTGAATCAGGTCGAGGAAAATGCCGTCAACCAGACCCGCCGGTGGAACGAAAGCAAGGAAGGTCTGGCCGCGGAGAAGGGCCTGTGGGCGCATACCTTTGGTGAAATGGCTGAACACGGATGGTCTCCCTCCGAATTGCCCGCCGTACTGCGCCAAATCCGCATCGAGCCGATCCTGACCGCCCACCCGACTGAGGCCAAACGTATCACCGTCATGGAGCAACACCGCGAACTCTACCTGCTGCTGGTGGAGCGCGAGAATCAAATGTTCAGCCTGGCCGAAAAGGAATGGCAGGAGGAGCGTATCAAAGCCGTCCTCGAACGCCTTTGGCGCACCGGTGAAATCCTCTTGGAAAAACCCACGGTGGCGAACGAGAGAAACAGTCAAATCCACTATTTCCGCCGGGTTTTTCCCGAAGCCCTGGCCCAAGTTGACCAACATTTCCGCAGTGCTTGGAAAGCCACCGGATGGCCCCTTGAAACGCTCCCCTCCCCTTGGGAAAAACCGGAAGTGGCTTTTGGCACCTGGGTCGGCGGAGATCGCGATGGCCACCCGCTGGTCACCCCCAAAGTGACCCGGGAAACCCTCGCTATCCTGCGCCGCGAGGCTTTGGATTTACAAAAAAAAGCCCTCCAGAACCTCCTCGGCAAAGTGTCTCTTTCGGCCATTCTGCAGTCCCCCGACGAATCTTTTCAAAGGGCCCTCAAACAAAAACTCCGCTCCCTGGGCGAGACCGGTGAACAGATCGCGGAACGCAACCCGAATGAGCCGTGGCGGCAATACATCGCCTGCCTCCTCCATCAACTCCCCCAAGAGGGCAAGCGCAAAGAATCGGCTTTGGCCGAAGCCCATACCTACCCTTCCCCCGAGCCCCTGCTCAAGGATCTCCACATCCTGCGGGATTCGCTCCTAGCCCTGGGCGCCAATCTCATTGTCGCCGCCGACCTCGACCCGGTGATTCGACTCGGGCAGACCTTTGGCTTTCACTTGGCCCGGCTGGACCTTCGTCAAAACAGTGATTTCCATGATCGGGCCATTACACAAATCCTCAAAGCGGCCGGATTCGAGGAGTACCAGTTCGCCCAATGGGAGGAGAAAAAGAAAATCGACTTTTTTAATCAGCAATTAACCACCAGCGTCCCCCTTTTGGATGGAGGAGCCGATCCGGGGGAGGAGGCCCGGGCGGTGATCGGGGCTTTGCGGGAATTTCGTCACTACCGCAATCGGTTCGGCCCCCAGGGGCTCGGATTTTTAATCCTCAGCATGACCCGATCCTTCGCCGACCTCTTGGGGGTTTACTTCCTCGCCCGCGAGGCGGGTCTCTGTCAACGGATCGACAACGACCTGGTTTGCGTCCTGCCTGTTGTGCCTTTGTTGGAAACCCTCCAGGACTTGCAAAACGGGCCCGAAATCCTTGAAGCCTTTCTACAACACCCGCTCACCCGCCACTCCATGCAGTGGCGGGCCTATCAGGAAAATGCCAAACGGGAGGCCGATGATTCTGCTTCCCCCGCCGATTTTTTCCAATGGCCCGAGCAACCGATTATGCTGGGATACAGCGACAGCAATAAGGACAGTGGCATCGTGGCCAGCCAATGGGGCCTGCATGAGGCGCAGCGGAAATTGATTTCGGTCGCCCTCCGCCAGCAGTGCCGGTTGCTATTCTTCCATGGTCGGGGTGGAACCGTCAGCCGGGGAGCCGGCCCCACTGACCGCTTCCTCGAGGCCCTCCCGGAAGGCACTTTACAGGGACATTTGCGGCTCACCGAACAAGGAGAAACCATTGGCCAAAAATACGCCAACCGGTTTACCGCCAGCCACCAACTCGATCTTCTTCTGGCCGGAACCCTTCGTCAAACCGCCCGCCCTCTGCGCAACGAACCCCAGGAAGCGGTGGATGCCCCTCTGATGGACCGTTTGGCCGCCACCTCCGCCAAAGCCTACCAAAGCCTGAAAGCGCAGGAAGGTTTCATCGAATTCTATGCCCAGGCCACCCCGCTGGATGTTCTGGAAAAAAGTCGTATTGGGTCCCGTCCCAGCCGTCGCTCGGGCACCCGCACCCTCGACGACCTGCGGGCCATCCCCTGGGTTTTCAGCTGGTCCCAGGCCCGCTTCTTTTTGCCCGGCTGGTATGGCTTGGGAACGGCCATTCAGAACCTTTCCCCCAAGGAGCAAGAGCAACTCGCCAAAAACCTTTCGCAAAACCGGTTTTTCCGCTACGTCCTGGCCAACATCGAATTGGCCTGGCGGGGTGTCGATTGGGAAATTGTCGAGGCGTACAGCGCCTTGGTTACCGACACCTCCCTGCGCCAACGTTTCCTCGGCACCATTCGTGACGAATACGAACGCACCGGACAAGCCATCGAAACGCTTCTTCCCGGTCCCTGGCAAAAGCGCCGCCCCCGCCTGGCCAAAACGCTCTTGCCCCGGGCCGAGGCCTTGCGTCCTCTCCACGAAAGACAGATCCAACTCCTCACCGAGTGGCGCAAAACCAACTCTTCGCCCGATTCGCCCATCCTCAACGACCTCCTCCTCACCGTAAACGCCATCGCCGGAGGCCTGCGCACCACCGGATAACAGTGTCCGCCCGAGCAGAGACCGGGAAATAAAGACAGGCTATAAAGTCGAGTTTTCAGACCTATCAGCACTTTCCATCATCCTCCCTCCTCTCGGCGTCCTCCGCGATCTCTGCGGTTCATTCATCTGCCTTTACCCAACCGCAAAGCACGCTGAGAGCGCAGAGTTTCTTTC
>JAFIGF010000151.1 GCA_020831535.1 Opitutales bacterium
GTGCCGTCGGCCTTTCCCGAAAGCTGGGCATTTCCCCTCTGGTCATTGGTTTGACGGTGGTTTCCATTGCCACCTCCATGCCGGAGTTATTCACCTCCATTGTGGCCTCTCTGCAGGATGCCCAAGGCCTGGTCATTGGAAATATCGTGGGGAGCAATATCAGCAATATAGGCCTCATCCTCGGCCTTTCTGCCCTCTTTTGCCCATTGGTGGTCCGGGTCCGGGTTATCAAAAGGGAAATGCCGGCCCTGGTCGTCATCACCCTCCTCTTTTGTTTTTTAGCCTACTGGGGTAGCGGCTTTTCCCGTTTCGATGGTTTCCTTCTCTTGCTTTGCGTCGGCGGCTACCTGTTTTATTTTTTCAACGAATACCGGCAAAAACCCGAATTGCTGGCCGCTGAACTGACCGAGGAGGAAACGCCCTACCGGCTTTCACCCATTCTCTTTCTCTTGATCGGCGGAACTTTTCTACTCACCATCGGAGCCGACACCCTGGTTGCCGGTGCCACCGAAATGGCTCTTCGGTGGGGAGTCTCCGACGTTTTGATCGGCCTGAGTTTGGTGGCTATCGGCACCAGTCTTCCGGAGTTGGCCACCTCGGTTGCCGCCGCTCTGCGCAAACAAACTGACATCTGCGTCGGCAACATTATCGGCTCAAACGTTTTCAACTTGGTTTTGATTGGAGGATTTACCGCCCTGGTTTTCCCCTTCCCCGTCGAATCCCTTCTCTTGCGCCTCGAAATTCCAATAATGCTTGGCCTCACCCTGCTCTTATGGCCTTTTGTGACCAGTGGTAAAATCATCAGCCGACGGGAGGGAGTTGCCCTTCTTTTTCTCTTCACTTGCTTTCTCGTCGCGGCCTTTCTCTTTCGATTGGGGCATTGACTGGGAAACCCGGAGAGATAGAAATTATACATTTTCTTCCAAACCGTTTCTTATTTTGTCACTAAATTTTATTGTTTTACGCATGTTAAATCCCTTACACTTTGGAAGTTCTTATGCAACACATCACCTTTTCCCTTCTCACGGATTTAACCTATCATCGCGACATCATAACGGGAGCTGCTGGTTACGCTCGTGATCATGAGTTGCCTTGGTTATTTTCCTTCCAGCCCGATAGCAAGGCTCTCCTTAAATCGGATGAAGCCCTCCGGCCCGATGGGGCCATCGTGTACCTTCCCACAAGAGAAACCTCCCCAGTTCCGAAAAACGTTCCATTCCCGCTCGTCAATGTGTCTTCCACATCGGAAAAAAATCAAAAAATCCCCTCGGTTTTACCGGATAATCACGGTATCGGACGAATGGCCGCAGCACATTTGACGGCCCGGGGCTATCGAATCCTGTACAGTATCGGCCCTGCTACGTTTTTTGGAAAAAAACGTCATGAGGGTTTCCGGGAGTATTGCGTGGAATGTGAAGGACTGGAAGTGCATTACTGGGATGTTCCCTTCCCATGGTCACCCGAGAGCATTATCCGGACCGGTCTATCCCCCGAAAGGCTTGAGGAGATTGTTCGCGAGACCACCAATCCTCCCGCTTTTTTTCTTCATGATGACGACTTGGCGCTTCACTTCGCCCAAATGGCGGCCTTGCAAAATCTCCGGGTACCTTTCGATTTGGCCCTGATGGGGGTGAACAACCAGGAACATGTTTGTATGCTGAATTACCCACCCCGTACCTCAATCCAAATTGCGGGTGAAAAAATGGGGTATGAGGCAGCGCGCCTGCTTCACCTTCAATTACAAAACAAGCCACTCCCGAACACCGTCGTAAACATCCCTCCCTCAGGTTTGGTTGAACGCGAATCGACAGGGTATTTAAATGCAAACGAACCTTCCGTCCGAAACGCTCTGGCATTTATGCAGAATCATTTGAGCGGAAACTTACTGATCTCTGATGTGGCCAATGCCATCGGTCTTTCCCGTCGGGTTCTCGAAAAACGCTTTCAACGTCATATGGGCATTACCATCGGTCGAAAATGGATTGAGATGCGGATTGAAAAAGCCCGCGACATGCTCCTCAATACGGACCTCCAATTGGTAGAAATCGCTAAGCTCACAGGATTCAACACCTCCCAAAGATTGGCCACCGTTTTCAAACAACACACCGGCCTAACGCTCACTCAAGCCCGTCGCCAAATCCGCCGCTAGCTTTTTATCCTCGGAAACTCCCATCAGCTCTTTTTACTGCTTCGAAATCGCGCCCTTTTCATAGCGCGCTATCCATTTCTCACTCCAGGAAACGAAATCCCCCGCCCGGATATGTTGCCGGGCGACAGCCGTCAGTTCGAGAAAGAAGCGGATATTGTGGAGGCTGAGCAAAGTCCCCCCCAACATTTCCCCCGCTACTAGCAAATGTCGCAAATAGGACCGGCTGAATTCTCCACCTGGGCCGGGGAAATTTTCAACCAGAGGACGATCATCCTCGGCATATCGCTCGTGACGTAAATTCAACAAACCCTCGGGGGTAAAAACACTGCCATGACGGGCCAACCGCGTCGGCATAACACAATCAAACATATCCACCCCCAAACGAATCATTTTCAAAATTTGTGGGGGTGTTCCCAGACCCATCGCATAACGAGCCTTGGACTCCGGCAAATGAGGGGTCACCGCACCGACCTGCGCCAGCATCTCCGGCTCCGGCTCACCCACACTCACACCGCCAATAGCGTACCCCGGAAAATCCATCTCGACCAACCGCTGCGCACACTCCACCCGCTGTTCGGGGTAGTGCGCACCCTGAACAATGGCAAAAAGTTGGCGCCCCCGGACAGGCATTCCTCTCTCCTCCCATGCCTTTCGGCATCTGCGGGCCCAAGCCACCGTGCGCTCCAAAGCCTGCCGGGAATCGGCCTCGGAGCTCGGATAAGGAGGACACTCGTCCAAGACCATCAGGATATCCGAACCCAACCGGTCCTGTACGGCAACCGCCTCCTCCGGGGTCAGGACAATTTTCCGCCCGTCCAAATGCGATTGAAATTCCACCCCGGCATCAGAAAGCTTTCTGGTTTTGGCCAAACTGAAAATCTGAAAACCACCGCTGTCGGTTAAAATGGGACGATCCCAGCGCATAAAGGCATGTAAGCCCCCACGGCGTTCAATCATTTCGGAACCAGGCCGAACATGCAAATGATAGGTATTGCCCAGCAAAATACGTACCCCTTGCGAAAGCAACTGATCGGGGGAACAGCTTTTTACCGTTCCCTGAGTACCTACCGGCATGAAAATCGGCGTAGGAAGGTCGCCATGGCCCGTGTGTAAAGTTCCCCAGCGAGCCGCCGAAGCGGGATCCTTCCCTCGCAATGTAAAACCATTTTTGAGCGCGGTCATATCAGTCCTTCCCGGTCTTCCCTACTTGGCCAATCCCCAACGCCGGGTGAAGGGGTAATAAATCCATAACGGACGCCCCACCAGTTCACTCTTTGCCACCGGGCCATAGGAACGGCTATCCAAACTGTTGGGAGAATTATCCCCCAGCGAAAGGAAATGGTCATCGGGAATAACCAATGTTTTCCCAGCGGGCAAAAAGCCCCGGTTCTCATACCCCGGATAAGCCCCCTCCAAGTTGTTGATTCGCTCCCAAACCCGTCTCCCGTTGATCAACTCCCCATTTCGCAAAAGCTTGGGTTCGATAATTTCCAGTTCATCGCCACCAATCCCCACCATACGCTTGATGTAGTAGGATTCCTGATCAAGGAGACGAATATTGTCCGTCCGAAAGACGACGGCACTGCCCACCTTGGGGCGGACAAAATGATACGAAAAACGATCCACGAACAAATGGTCTCCCGTGCGAATATCAAACGCCAACATCGTCTCCCCGGCCTCGACCGGAATCCCCGTATCAACCATCGCTACCCGCGAATCCCGGGCTGTAACCCGCCCCTCAGCAGCCAACCGGTAAACCCAACTGCGAAAGTTTTCGTCCCCCGGAGAAAGAGCCCGCCGCAAACTCTCGTGGGGCTGGAAATCCGCCGGTACTACCGCCTCCACTGGTTGCCCCCCAACCAATACCGGATAAGCTCGCATGGTTGTTGGAAAGACCATAAACTGGCGTCCCCTGGTCTCTTGGGATAACCACATGGTCTCGCTGAAATTCTTTGCCTGGGAATTGTACACTACCGGAAACTGGATCGTTCCACTAGCCGGTGCCTGCAATCGGACTTGCGAGCGGCCAGGCAATAAGCCTCGAAGCGCTCCAGGAGCTTCTTCCGGTTCCTCATAAACCTCCGCCATCATCCCCGAATAGGAAGGATACATCGAATTCGTCGGAATCTTAAAGGGCTGCAAAAAATAGGTTCGCACCCCCAATGCCAAAATCGAGGCTATGAGCAAAACCTCGATATTTTCCGCCAAGGCCGATCGCCGAAAATATGGTCCGCCGTGAGTCTCCAACGCCTCTTCGATCGTCGACATAACCATCCGCAACTTGGCTCCATCCGCTTTCGTGCGCAAGGCCCTTCGGACATCATCGGCGGCCTCTCTCAGCTGGGCAATCTCACTCTTGCGCAAAAGATCACGCCGGTAGTGGATGACTTTATCAGCCAAACGCAACCAGTGTTTGGCCGTTTTGCGCTGCTTGGTCAGGTCTGAATAAAAGAAGGAAAACACGACTCCAAAGGTTTAGGTGGATGGGGGAAAAAGCAACTCGGCAATTTGGAGCGCGTTGAGGGCCGCGCCCTTCCACAATTGATCACCAACAACCCATAAGCTCAACCCATTGGGCATCACCAGATCCTTGCGCAGACGACCGACCGCACAGGCTTCTTTTCCGGATCGCTCCAACGGCAGAGGGTACAGATTTTCCGCCGGCTCATCCTGAAGCTCAACACCCGGGAAGGATCGAATCGCCTCCCTCGCCTGCTCCAGATCGACCGGCTTTTCAAAGGACGCCGTCAGGCTCATCGAATGGGCCCGCAAAACCGGAACCCGCACACAGGTGCAGGAAACCGCAAACTCCGGCAAATCCATAATCTTACGCCCTTCGCGCAGCATTTTCATCTCTTCCTTGGTATAGCCGTTCTCTTCAAAGCGATCAACATGCGGCAGCACATTAAACGCAATCTGGTGCGGGTAAACCGTATTTGCCGCCGTCTCGCCCTTGGCCCAGGCCTTCAATTGGGCCTCCAACTCCAAAACCCCACCCGTCCCGGAGCCCGAAACGGCCTGATACGTCGAGGCCACCACTGAACGCAAACCAAATTCCCGGTGCAAAGGATAAAGCCCCATTAAGGCAATCGCCGTCGAGCAATTCGGGTTGGCCACAATGCCCCGATGTTTTTTTGCCGCTTCCGGATTGATCTCCGGAACCACCAGAGGCACCTCCGGATCCTGACGAAAGGCCGAACTGTTATCGATGACCACGACACCTTCCTTGGCCACCGTTGGCGCCAACGCCTTGGACACCGAACCACCGGCACTGAAAATAGCGAAATCGAGGCCCCGAAAGGCCTCCGGCGTGGCTTCCACGATTGTTCCGGAAAATGAACCGACCTCGATGGTGCGCCCGGCCGAACGCGCTGAAGCCAACAGCCGCAACTCGCCTACGGGATACTTATGATGCTCCAAAAGCCGAATGAATTCTTGACCAACCGCCCCGGTTGCTCCGACGATGCCGATATTGTATTTTTTAGACATGAATAATCTACGGGAAAAATTATGGGAATACGCTACTCAAAGAGCGGAATCACGTAAGATCAAGCTAACAAATGACCTTCTTTGGGTTAGCATCCCGGACCAGACCATGGAACACTGGCGGAACGGTCAACTTCACCGTAAATATTGCATCTCCACTTCGGAACGGCCACCATCGGTGTTACAGGACAGCTTGGGAACCCCCACCGGCTGGCTTCGCATCACCGAAAAGATCGGTCGCGGTCAACCGGTCGGCATGGTTTTCAAAGGGAGGGTTCCCCAGGGCTTTTGCTGGTCCGAGGCTTCCCCCGAGGATCAGAAAAAAGCTCTCATAACCTCCCGCATTCTCCGCCTCTCGGGTTGCGAGAATGGATGGAACGCCGGACCCGGCAGAGACACCTGGGAACGATACATCTACCTTCACGGCACCAACCGACCCCACCGCATCGGGGAACCTCAAAGCGCCGGTTGCGTCCTGCTCAAAGATGAGGAAATGATTGAACTCTTCGACGAAATTCCAGAGGGCACGCTGGTCTGGATTGTCGATAATCCACCCACCGATCTGTCGGCATGACCCCTTCCTTTCCCGACAGTTTTCTTCTCGATCCCGCCAACCCGCCTTTTTGGAGTTGCCTGCGCACCAAGCCCAGATGGGAAAAGAAAATGGCTCGCTGGTTGGCCGAACGGGACTTTTGTTATTTCCTCCCTCTGGTCGAACAAAAAAAAACCTCCCACCGGAAAACCCGGATCACCGAAATCGCTCTATTTCCAGGATACGTCTTCGTTCAAGGCGACTACGGCAAAGGCGATTTCCAGGAAACCGGCGCCGTGGTCTATGTTCTCAAACCTAAAACTCCGGGCCAACAGAAGGATTTGGCGGAAAACCTTGAGAGCGTCCGCTGCATCCTCGCCGCGGGACGAGACCCCCGCCCCCTGGAGGAATACCGCCCCGGACAAAAGATCATCATTCAAAACGGGACCTTGGCGGGGGTCAGGGGGGAGGTCCTCGACCACTCCACCCCAGGCACCATTACGGTCTGGATCGAACTTCTTGGACGCGGCCTCTCCCTTCCCCTCACCCCTGAAGACTTGGCCCCCCTGGAAGAAGGAGAGGACTGAGGGATCCTTTGGCCCGGGAAGAATCTATCCCTCAGGGGCTATCGCGGATTGCCAGGCAATCGGCAAGTTAATGAGAAATTACTCTCTTCAAAAAATTCGGCGAGGAGGGATCGGCCAGGCGATTCAGGAAATGAACATCCCAATTCTTGCCATCCTTCGAAGCAATTTGTTGAGCCGAACAATTGTCGGCGGGAAAGGAGAGGACGCCCGGCAGTTGGAGAATGGCGCAAACCAACTCTCGAATGAAAATACCGTGACTGACCATGAGTACAGAGGTGTAACCTTCCCGGCAAAGTTGTTCGACCCGTTCCTTGGCAACGTACAGTCGACAGCGTTGCTCCTCCGCTTTCTGAGACAAAGTTGCGGCGGGTTTGACGCGACGGTCTTCAAAAAAAGTAAAGCGGGCAGGAAGATCGGAAGGAATCTCCGCAGGTTCCCGGGGCCAGTCATCAGCCCTTGGTTCATGAGCTGATTGCCAACGCATCTCGGTGATCTCGGGCCAAACCTCAGCCTGCTGATTGGTTTTCTCCAAATAGGGAGCAATCGTTTCCAAGGCGCGGGAAAGCGGGCTGACGATGATTTTATCAAAATCCTCGGATCCCAAGGTGTGGGCCAGCTGTTGAGCTTGTTTCCGGCCAATTTCGGATAAGGAGTCCGATTCGAGAAGCGAATAATTTCAGGTGGAGTTGCCCATTGATTGGGCATGACGGACGAGGGTAAGTTTCATAACTACGCACTCCAGCCTTTGAAATTCCGTTGCCCTGGTCAAGCACAACTCGCCGATGCCGTTATCATTAAAGTCCTGCGCCGGGCCAGATTCAACTTCTTCCCTGGGGCACCTACAACTGGCTCCCTCCAACCCCTACGTTCACTTCTTCTGCCAATTTCTCCAGGACCCATAGGCGGTGATGTCCACCGCCTTCCGACAACTGCCTTCGGCCCCGAGAAATCCGCAAACCTCCCGGTCGCCCTGCAGACGGAGGGCTCCCAGGGCCAAAGGAGCCGGCACTTTGGTCAATAAACGCCCCAAACCTTCTTCCGAAATGCGATACAGTTCCACCTGGATAGAACCTCCCGACCCCTCCTCCACTTGCACCAAAGCGGGTTTCGGAGGTTCGGTGGGCAAGGCATAAAGACGGTACGCGGGAGCCGTCCGGGTCTCTTCGACAAAAGTGGCCCCCAGCGCCAGGAGTTGGCCGTGCAAAGGCTGACCGCGAAGATGCGCCCCGCAGACCGCGAAAAGAATTCCCCCTCCCGGCAGCGGCGAAGGCACGGATTCCTCCGCCTGCACCAGGGCGGCCCACCGAAACAAATGGTTTTCACTCCACGCCGGAGCGATCAGGGAAACCCCAAAGCCTAAACCGTTATCCTCCCTTTCCCCCGCCGGCACCGCCAGCGCCGCCAGGTCCAGTAAATTGACGAAATTGGTGTAGGTTCCGAGGCGACTGTTCAGCCTAATTGGATCTTTTTCCACTTCCGCAATTCGATACATCGTGGGGGCCGTCGGCAGGAGCAGAAAATCGACCGTAGACCACAAATCCTCAGTTTGACGCTTGTACTCTTCGAGGGCATAGGCCCCACGATAAGCTTCCACCGCTGATTTTTCTTTGCCGCTTTCCAGGATTTTCCGCACCACCGGATGAATTTTATCGGGATTGCTCTGTAAAAAAGCCTCCACCGCCGCCGTTCGTTCGGCCACCCAAGGGCCCTGATACAAGAGTTGCGCCGCCTCCCGCAGAGGCCGGTCATCGATGTCCCGCCTGACCCCACCGAGTTTCACCAGCGCATCAATCTTGGCCCGGTATAGGCGCTCGGCTTCCTTATCCCCAAAAAAACACCATTCCGACTCCCGCGGGACCCCAAAGGTAAAAACCTCACTTTCCCCCAATTCTGCCGGTCGCAAAAAGGCCTTGGCCCGGCGACTGTAAGGGTCCCGGGGATCAAATTTCGCCAGCAAGCCCAGAATCTCCGCCGCCTCGGCCAGCGAATGGGCAAAGAGGGTGACACAATCCAGCGAGCGACAAGCCGGAACCACCCCCCGGGTGCTGACGAGCCCCCGGGTCCCCTTCACGCCCACCAAACCATGGAAAGCCGCCGGAACCCTGCCCGAGCCTGCGGTATCCGTCCCGAGAGAAAACGGCACCAATCCGGCCGCCACGGCCACCGCCGAGCCCGAACTGGACCCACCGGAAATCCATTCCGGCGCCCGGGCGTGCCCGCAGGCTCCGTAGGGCGAACGGGTACCGACCAGCCCGGTGGCAAACTGATCAAGGTTGGTTTTTCCAACAACGATCGCCCCCGCCTGGCGCAAAAGAACCACCGCCATGGCCTCCTCCTCGGGCCGATAGGCAAACTCCGGACAACCTGCGGTGGTGGGCAATCCCCGGACATCAATGTTGTCCTTGACCGCAAAAGGGATGCCGTAAAGGGGAAGAGCCTCGCACTCCGCTTTCCGCTGCCCCAGAGACTCCGCCTCCTCCTGTAGCTCCGCCAAACTCCGACGGTTAATCCAGACCGGATTGCCGGTTTTCTCACACTCCTCCCAACGCTCCTCCAGCAGGGCCAAAACGTCTCTCGGCGAAGTCCCGCCCGCATAGATTTGGCGAAAGGTCTCAAGGGTTAGGGTTTCGGGCAAGGTCATGGGATATCCTTTCCGGGACGAAAATAAAACATCGGTTCTCCCGCCTTCACCGGTTGATGCTCTGCCGTCACTACCTCGACGATCTCGCCCTCCACGGGAGCTTTTACGGGAATTTCCATCTTCATCGATTCCAACACCACCAAAACCTCGTCCTTTTTCACCGGGCCGGGTTCCGTGACCCGCAACTTCCAGACATTCCCCGGCATGGGGGAATCGATGGCCGAGCAACCTTCGGGAATCGCCACCTCGCCCCCGCCTTCATCACCGGCCACCGCCGCATCCTCCACTTCGAGCGACAGCCCGGCTTCCTCCCAACGCTGTCTCTCCTCGGCAAAGGCCTCCCGCTGAGTCTTGCGAAAGACCGCAATGGACTCCTTATGGTCCTCCAGAAACTTCAGATACTCACCCAGGACAAAGGAACTCTCCTCAATCCGAAGGCGGAACTTGCCTTCGATAAAATCCTCGCGCATCTGTCCAAGTTCCTCCGAACTCACCGGATAAAAACGAATCTGGTCGAAAAACCGCAACAACCAGGGTTTGCCTTCCCGGAAATCCGCCGTTTGCCGGTAACGGTTCCACATTTGCACCGTTCGTCCGACAAATTGGTATCCGCCCGGCCCTTCCATGCCATACACACAGAGATAGGCCCCGCCAATCCCCACGGCATTCTCCGGTGTCCAGGTCCGGGCGGGATTGTATTTCGTCGTCACCAAACGTTGCCGGGGATCGAGCGGCGTAGCCACCGGGGCGCCCAGATAGACATCCCCCAAACCCATCACCAGATAACTGGCCGAAAACAAAATCTCCTTCACCGCCTCCCGGCTTTCCAACCCATTGATCCGGCGAATGAATTCAATATTATCCGGACACCAGGGGGCCTTGGGATTGACCGAACTCATGTACCGTTGAATCGCCACTTGGGTGGACTCATCATCCCAGGACAAGGGGAGATGGACGATCCGCGTAGGCACCCGCAGGGATTCGGGATCGGGAATTGTTTGTTCGATCCTTTCCAACTTCGCCAACAACGCCTCCTGGCTGACCAGACGATGGTCGTAGTGGATTTGTAAGGACCGAATGCCAGGGGTCATTTCATGAATCCCCTCGATTCCCTCGTCCTGCAAACGCTCGAATAAAACCTGCACCCGCATCCGCAGGGCAAGATCGAGAACCATGGGGCCGTATTCGATCAGTAGATACCGATCTCCGCTCTGCCGATACGTCACCGCAGGCACCGAACCCTCCCCGTCCCGTCGCCGCAAGACCGGACTATCCTCCGATACCGAAAAGGATTTTCCTGCGGGTAAAACCGGCTGGGAACGGTTTGAATCCTGTATCCACTTTTCCCATGCCATCTCATGTTCCATGGCTTGCGGTAAAGTCCAAAGGCGAAAGCGGACGGCATCCCCGGGGCGCAATTGCCCCAGCTTCCATAATTCCGCCGAGGCCACCGTGAAGGGACAGACAAACCCTCCGAGACTCGGTCCATCGGGCCCCAAAATCACCGGCATATCCCCGGTAAAATCAATGGCCCCCACGGCATAGGCATTGTCATGGATATTCGAGGGGTGCAACCCGGCTTCCCCTCCATCTTCCCGAACCCAGCCGGGTTTCGGACCGATCAACCGGACTCCGGTACGAGCCGAATTAAAATGAACCTCCCAGTCCGCCCGAAGAAACTCCTGCAGGTACTCCTCCCGAAAAAAATCGGGGGCCCCATGCGGACCGGAAAGCACCCCGATTTCCCAGACCTCCGGAAATTCCGGACCGGCAGGGAGAGAATCCGGACTCGCTGAAAAGTCTCCGCTCACCGGATTCCAGGGCAAAACATCCCCCACCTGCAGGACCCGGCCCCCATGCCCCCCGAATTGTCCTAAAATAAACGTGGAGGCACTGCCCAGATACTTGGGCAGGGCAAAACCACCCCGGATGGCGACATACATCCGTTGTCCCCGGCCGGAAAGGCTCCCCACATCAAGAACACTGCCTGCGGAAACCTCAAAGGGGATACCAAAGGGAACCGGTTGGCCCTCCCAAAAAGCGTCCGACCGGGCTCCGGTTAAACAAACCCAGGTTTTCTCGAAAAACCGTAGCTTGGGCCCCTGCAGAGTCGCCTCCAGGGCCGGTGCTCCCTCGGGGTTCCCGAGACTCCGATTCCCCAGGCGCAATGCGACACTGTCCATCGGACCCGACGGCGGTACCCCAACATGCCAATAGCCGATCCGTCCGGGAAAATCCTGCACCGTCGTCTGGGTTCCGGCCTCCAGAACCTCCACCTGACAGGGCGCAAAGGGCATTTCCCCGAGCGATCCGGTGGTCATCTTGCCTTCGGCAAAAAACGCCTGCCCGGCAATCTCCTGCAAATACGCCAGATTGGTGGCCAAGCCTCCCAACTGCACCGCCCCCAGTCCTCTTTGCAATTTCTCCAACGCCTCCGCCCGGGTTTCCCCCCAGACAATTAATTTCGCCAACATCGGATCGTAATGGGGAGAAACCTCGGTCCCGGCTTCAATCCACCCGTCGCAACGGATTCCGGAGGGCACCTCCCAAGCCGTGACGAGGCCACAATCGGGCCGAAAATCGCGGGCGGGGTCCTCCGCATAAAGCCGCACTTCCATCGCTGCTCCACAGGCTTCGCGATCAGCAAAAAGCGCTTTCACCGACTCCCCGGCGGCCAACCGCACCATCGCCTCCACCAAATCGACTCCCCAAACTTCCTCGGTCACCGGATGCTCCACTTGCAGACGGGTATTCATTTCGAGAAAATAAAAACGCGCTTCGCCGACGTCGTAGAGAAACTCCACCGTACCCGCCGAGCGATAGTGGATCGAAGCCGCCAAATCGCGCGCCGTCCGGTGCAACTCTTCCCGGACCTCCTCGGTCAGACCGGGCGCCGGGGTCTCCTCCACGACTTTTTGATTACGTCGCTGCAGGGAACAATCCCGTTCCCCCAAGGACCAGACCTGGCCCTTTCCATCGCCAAAAACCTGCACTTCAATATGCCGGGCGCGGGTAATCAGCTTTTCCAGAAAAACACCCCCTTCGCCGAAATTGTTTTTACCGAGATTGACCACCGCCTCAAAACTTTCCCGCAAAGCCGCTTCATCCGCACACCGCCGCATTCCGATGCCCCCGCCGCCCGCCGAGCTTTTGAGCATTACGGGGTATCCTATGTCCGCCGCTGCCGTGACCGCCTCGGTCACCGATTTCAGCAAACCGGTCCCCGGCAATAAGGGCGTTCCACTCGCTTCCGCCAGCGAACGGGCCGTGTGCTTCAGGCCGAATTGGCGCATCTGCTCTCCGGTCGGACCACAAAAGGCCAAGCCGGCTTCTTCGCACGCTTCGGCGAAAGCGGCGTTTTCGCTCAGAAACCCATACCCGGGATGAAGGCCATCAGCCCCCGCTTCCCGGGCGATCCGCAGGATTTCCTTCTGGTTCAAATAGCTCAAGGCCGCCGGGGCCGGCCCGATACAATAAGCCTCATCGGCTTCGCGGACATGCCGGGCATGCCGGTCGGCCTCGGAATACACCGCCACCGAGCGAACGCCCAACGAGCGAAGAGTGCGGATGATTCGGCAGGCGATTTCCCCCCGGTTGGCGATAAGAACTTTCTGCAGCATGCGCGATAAACTGGGGTTAGGTGCCTTCTTTCTCCGGTGAATCCCAAATGAGGATACGTACCGGAGTAGGATTGTAGGCGTTACAGGGATTGTTCAGTTGGGGACAATTCGAGACCAGACACACCACATCCATTTCGGCCTGCAGATCGACATACTTCCCCGATCCCGAGATCCCATCCTCAAAGGTTAGCTGGCCTTCCGGGGTTACCGGCACGTTCATAAAGAAGTTGATATTGCTGGTGAGATCCCGCTTGTTGTATCCATCTCCCCACTCCGCCAGGGCGAGGAGGAAATTGTCCCGGCAGCTGTGCATGTATTTTTTGTCCAGGGCGTAGCGGGTGGTATTGCTTTCTGCCGCGCAGGCTCCCCCCAGGGTGTCGTGACGCCCGCAGGTATCCTCGGTGATCCGCAGCATGACCCGCCCCTCACTGGAAACCAGGGGAGACCCTTTGGTGAGGTAGATATTTCGCTGCGCCCGGATGGTATCGAGCGCACTGTAACGCTCACTCGAATCCTCGGCGGAGTAAAACAAGGTATCCACGGCCTGGTTACCCTCCAGATCCAAAAGGCGGCAAATCTGCCCCTTTTTGATCTCTTTCATCCACGGATCTCCGGCCAATACATCTGCCTGATAGACGGCATCTTCGGGTTTCAGTTGGGCTGTCTCTATGGTTTTCATAAGTGATTGTAGGTACGTTTAGCGCAGGTAGGTTTCGGTGTTGATAAAGGCTCTTTCATTTTCCGGTCGGGAAAGACGACAAGGGTCGTCGGCTGCGGGAGGCGATCCCTCCCAGACGGAGATTTCCACCGGTGCGGGTTGGTACTCCCCGGCGGGGTCCAGGGGATGGTGGCAGGTTTGCAAAACCACCAACAAATCCATCTCCGCCCGCAACCAGACCTGATCACCCTTTTTGCGGTGATCAGTGGCAAACCCAATGCCGCCGTTCTCATCGACCGTAACCTTGCTGAAAAAGTTTGCATTGGGGACGAGGTCTTTTTTTCCAAGCCCCCACTTGCCGAGTTCAATCAGAAAATTATCCCGGCCATTGCGGTAAAACTCGTTTTGCTTTTCCTGATACGTTCCCTGGCCGAATTGTTTCTCCACCTCGGCTGGCAAACTAAAACCACCAATCGTATCGTGCCAACCAACGGTATCGCCAACGATCGACATCATCACCCGTCCCATATCGGAGTGCAGGGTATACGGGGCGGCCAGACGGGCAATGTGCTGCGCCTTCAAGGTATCGCTCATATTATATCGTTCGAGGTAGTTTTCCCGATGATAGAGCAGCATCCCCGCATTCGCCCGTCCCTCCGGATCGGTGAGGCAAAGAAGGCGGTGGCGCCGGAGCACATAACTCCACATGCCGCCGCCCCGGACGGTCTCTTGCAAAATGAGATCCTCCTGCGAGGGCGGATCAATGAGTAGCGTTTCCGTTTCAGTTTTCATAAGTATGGTTT
>JAFIGF010000156.1 GCA_020831535.1 Opitutales bacterium
CCACTCCGGGGCAATACAGGATCCGCGACGACCATGGCAATGTTTCCAACCTTGCCACAGTGACGGTGTACTACGTGCGTGTGGCGGTGGACGACGAATCGACCGGCAATACCATCGGCCAGTCCGTCACGGTGGACGTGACCGCCAATGACACCGACGGCGACACCGTCGATCCGACCACGGTGGTGATCGTGGATGCCGACGAAGGCAGCGACGGTCTGATCAAGACCGTTGAAAACGAAGGCACCTGGACGGTTGATCCCGTTACCGGCGCAATCACCTTCGATCCGGAAACCGGTTTCACCGGCAACCCGACCGTGGTCAGTTACACCGTTGAAGACGACGAAGGCAACATATCCGATCCCGCTTCCGTGACGGTGACTTACACTGTCGCGCCGGTCGCCAACGATGACGAATCGCTGGCTAACACCCCCGGCGAAACGGTGACCCTTGATGTGCCGGACAACGACACCGCCGATACCGGACGTACCCTTGATCTGAGCAGTGTTGAGCTGGACGGCGCCGACAGCGGTAGTGATGGCAAAACCCTCACCGTTGATGGGGAAGGTCTTTGGACGGTCAACGCCACCACCGGCGTAATCACTTTCGAGCCTGAATCCGGCTTTACCCTCGACCCCACTCCGTTGCAATACACAATCCGCGACGACCAGGGCAATGTTTCCAACCTTGCCACAGTGACCGTGGACTACGTGCCTGTGGCGGTGGACGACGAATCGACCGGCAATCCGATCGGTGAACCAGTGATAGTCGACGTGACCGCCAATGACACCGACGGCGACACCGTCGATCCGACCACGGTGGTGATTGTCGATGCCGACGAAGGCAGCGACGGTCTGACCAGGACCGTTGAAAACGAAGGCACCTGGACGGTTGATCCCGTTACCGGCGCAATCACCTTCGATCCGGAAACCGGTTTCACCGGCAACCCGACCGTGATCGCCTACACCGTCGAAGACGACGAAGGCAACGTGTCCGATCCCGCTTCCGTGACGGTGACTTACACTGTCGCGCCGGTCGCCAACGATGACGAATCGCTGGCTAACGCCCCCGGCGAAACGGTGATCCTTGATGTGTCGGACAACGACACCGCCGACACCGGACGCACCCTTGACCTGACCAGTGTGGAGCTGGACGGCGCCGATAGCGGCAGTGATGGAAAAATCCTCACCGTTGATGGGGAAGGTCTTTGGACGGTCAACGCCACCACCGGCGTAATCACTTTCGAGCCTGAATCCGGCTTTACCCTGGACCCCACTCCGGTGCAGTACACGATCCGCGACGACCAGGGCAATGTTTCCAACCTTGCGACAATGACCGTGGACTACGTGCCTGTGGCGGTGGACGACGAATCGACCGGCAATCCGATCGGTGAACCAGTGACCTTGGACGTGACCGCCAATGACACCGACGGCGACACTGTCGATCCGACCACGGTGGTGATTGTCGATGCCGACGAAGGCAGCGACGGTCTGGTCAGGACCGTTGAGAATGAAGGGACCTGGACGGTTGACCCCGTTACCGGCGCAATCACCTTCGATCCGGAAATCGGCTTTACCGGCAACCCGACCGTGATCGCCTACACCGTTGAAGACGACGAAGGCAACATATCCGATCCCGCTTCCGTGACGGTGACTTATGACCAAACGGGCTCTATCGCTGGGCTTATTGAAATCGACACTACCGGTGACGGCCTCGGTGACACACCTCAAGAAAACGTGACTATCGCCTTGTTTGATAGTGGTGGTGGTCCGGTGCTTGACGGAAACAACGACCCGATTACCACCGTGACCGATGCCAGCGGTGCGTACAGCTTTAGCGATCTGGAACCCGGTGATTACCAGGTGCAGCAAACCGTTTTCACTGGTTTTATAGCAATTGATGACGTCGACGGCGGTGACCTCACCATCAATGGGGATGTGAATCCAATCAGTGTAAACCCGGGCGTGAACGTTACTGGTCAGGATTTTGTTAACAGCCAGTTTGGGGTGGTGGATGCGATTGAATTCTGTTTGACCCTGGACGGTGGGATTTTGGGGGGATCTTTTGAGCGGGAGACCGATTTTCCGGAGAATGTCACTTGGTATGTGGAATATGCCATTGAACTTGCCGATCCAACGACATGGCAGGGGACGGTTCTGTTGGATAGCGGCAATACTACCGTAAATGATAACGGGGATGGAACGGAGACGGTAACGATGGCAGATATTCCCTCCCTGACCGGTCTCGCCGATGGCTTTGGCTTTGTCCGGATTCGCATGGAACTCGATGCCAATGAAGATGGTTCAGCCGATGAGATCCAGTCCTCGGCGGTTTCCGGTTGGCGAGAAACGTCATCAGGCCTCAGTTGCAAGACGTATCATGATCCCTTTCTTTCCTGCCCCCTTCTGCGAGCGGCTATTGACTCGGTGGACGGAACCACTCTGACCCTCGATCAGGCGGCGGAAAACTTGCCCAGTGAAGGAAGTTTTTATCTTGAAGTGGTGAACGGAGATTGGGAAGGGCAGCGCTGGGATGTCGTGGCAAGCAACGGGAATGAACTGACGGTAGCGGAGACGGCGGAGATATCCTTTTTCGAATCTCCCTACAATACCCGCACGGGTTCTCCCCCGGAAACGCTCAGTGGAGCGGATGTTGTCCTTCTGCGTCATCAGACCCTGAGAGGTATTTTACCCGTTGACGGATTGGAAGCGGGCAATGTTGCTAGTGAAGCTGATCACGCCATTCTTTTGGAAGAACATGGATTTGAGACGTATTGGCTCTATGAAAACGGAGGTTCCCCGGTATGGGTACGGAGTGGAGATGCCACCCTTGAGGACCAAGGGGACAAAATCATTGCTCCGGGAGAGGCCATTCTCTTTCAGCCATTTCAGACGGAAACCACTCTGTTGGCTTTTGGACAGGTTCGGGAGAATTCGTTTATTCGCAATTTTCGCGAGGGCTATCAGATGGTGGGAAGTGGATTTCCTCTTTCGCAAAGTCCCGATGACCGCGACATGACGACTGCAGAAGGATTCACCGGAAGTCGTGATTTCAGTCAGGCGGATCGCTTGTATCGCTGGCGCCCGGATCTGGGGAGCGAAGGACAGGGTTGGGAAACCACCTTCCTCCTCTACACCGGACCGTTCGAGCAGTGGACTCGGATCGGTGATACCTCGTTTGCCTCGCAAAATGGGGAAGCCCTCTTCGTTCCCAATCGTGGGGTTTATTTCTTCATGGAGGCTCCTCTTGGGGAGCACCGCGAACCCTTGCCCTGGAATCCCTAAGAACGGAAGAAACAAAATGAAACCATTCGCAACATCTCTTCTTATCATTCTTGGTTTTACCGGAACCTATTTGCCCTTGGACGCAGCCCGGATCCATTGGTTTGCGCAACCTCACAGCCTGGACTTGCAATACGATGGTCAGCAGATCGATGAAAGTTTCACCTTTGAGTTGGGCGTATTTCGGGATGGTTTCGTACCCGACGAAAGCAATCGTGACCAATGGTCGGATTATTGGGAGGGTGCCCACCGTATTTATTATAATCAGGAAAACCGCTGGTTTTCCGGGCGGTATCGGGTGACTGATAACCGCGAGCCCTTTACGGCGGGCACGCCCGCTTATATATGGGGCTTCCAAGGTGACGGGGAGTCCGGACAATGGATTCTACTGGGTGACTCTTACTGGACATGGCCGACCGCCTCACCGATGGACCCAAGGCAGAGAAATTGGCGAGCGATCGATGCGGATACCGTCCTGGCCGGATACATAGGCGAATCCGGAGATGATTTCGATCTTTTGATGGAACGGGTCCGAAACGCCCTTCCTCCCCGGACGAGTTGGTCACAATGGAAGGGCCGGCATCTCCAAGGCGAGCAATCCGCCCGTCCGGAAAACGATTCCTTTCGAGCCGGGACACCTAATTACCTGGCCTTTGCCTTTGGATTGCCCAGGGAGGGTACCCGACCAGTGGGCTTACAAACGCAGATTGTCCAGCAAGATCAAAAGCCGCATCTACGGATTCACGTTCCCCGGCGGGCCGACCATGATGCGAATTTAGTCTTGGAAGGTTCTACGGATCTGGTAAACTGGGAAGACCTATCCGGCCTACTCAAAATTGTTTCTGAAGAAGCTTATGAAAAGGTTTATCAAATGACCCAACCGTTGCAACCTGATGCTCCCCGCTTTTTTGTTCGTGCGCGGGCGATAGTACCGGAGGAATGAACCCCATTATGAGAAGACCATACCACAACGTTCCGGCGGCCACGCGAACCATACGATCTGGTTTGGTCGCTCTCGCCTTCTTCCTGATCCTGCCGAGCGCCTTGCATGCCGCTATTACAGTCAACTGGGGCAACACCTTGGGGGATGTTCTGGTGACCAGCGAGAACGATTCGATTTTGCCCGGTGGAGATTTTACCTTTCAGTTAGGAGCCTTTACTGATGGGGCCAGCCCTTATAGCACCTCGTATGTAGATTGGTCCAGCAACTGGGCAATTTTTGATCAGGCAACTCTCAGTGAACCCTTTGGCAATGGAGAGTTCACTTTTAATAGCACCGCTAATCTGCAAGCCGATGGGACCAGCGACAGCGACTTCGCGACGGATAATCATGATTTTAGTGGAGCGGAAATCTATCTTTGGGTTTTTAATGAGAACGGCCAAATTGAATCGACTACCGAATGGTTTCTTGCCCGGGTGGAGATCTGGACCCTCCCGAATGTAACGGCTGACGGAGGTTGTGACGACTGCCCCACCGATCCCTTGGAATTTGCCTTTAGCGAGTTGGTTCTTGGGGACATTATCCCTGTTTTCGGGGGGATTGAAGAGCAAACGGGGGATGGTTATTTTATTGACCGCAATACGGCGGCCCAACTGCAAACCTTTACGGTAATTCCAGAACCCCGGTTCTGGTCTCTGCTCGCTGGTTTTCTTGCTTTGGGGTTGGTTTACCGTCGACGAAGAAAATCCCTCCGGGGGTCTGTCGTGGCTTCTTGAGGGCATGAGTCTTTTCTGAAGGGTGCGGTTCTCGGAGCTGAGCGAAGATCCGGCTGTTTTGCGTAGTGCGCAGTTTTAGCAAGAAACTCGAGCGGTGGGTGGCCATCCTGGCGGTGCGATCCGCTCAGAAGGTGTAATAGAGCACTTTTCCGGTCAGCGGATCCTCGGCATAGAGGTAGTTGTGTTCGTCTTCCCGGATTTCAAAATCCTCCACCGAAAAATCCCCCTGCGGGCTGGGGCTGGCTGGCGTGTCCCGGTGGGCCCCCCGGCCGGCTCCGTATTGTTCCCGGTGAATTTGGTTGATCCGCTGGATAAATTTGTCGGGACCCACCAATTCGCTGGCCGAAACACTGGTCTGGCCCGTATCCAGGTAATGCATATTCGCCGCTCCCCCCAATTGCCGCAGGTTATTCATTATCATGTTTTCGCCGGAGGTTTCCCGGACCCGGGAATATGCCGGGATGGCGATGGCGCTCAACGTTCCAAGCACCATCGGATTGGCTCCGGTCAAAGAGGTTAGAGTTCCTTTATGACTACGGGGGCCGACGGAGAGAAAAGTGATGCTCGTAGGGCGATTGAAATGCCCCCCATAGATGGGGCGTTCCCGGGGGAAGTTTTTCAAGAGAGTGGACCAGGTGAATTCGACGAAGGGCCGTTCATCCTCGGGGATTTCTTTCTGCGCCTGAGGTAGAATCGCTTCCACCATGTCGGTAAACCGCGGAGACACATAGTAGAAGGATTTCATGTTATCGGGCAGGCGTTGGCGGATTTCCCGGAAGTTTCCGCTTTGGGCGAGGTGGTTGCGGGCGTAGGCCCCCTCGGTGAAGCGGGTAAACTCTTCCACCGAATCGGTGAGGTACAAATCTCTCCCCTGGACGATAAAGACCGGCTGCCAGGAGTCGGACATGGTGGGTGGGGAATAGATATTGAAGCCGTCTTCCTCTTTCACGGTCCATCCTTCCGAAGAGACCAATCGGGGGAAAAGGAACGATTCCAGAGGGGCTCCCATACGGGAAATGCGTCCGACAAAATGAAGCTGGGGGATTTCGACACCCTCGAATTCAACCGTTTCTCCCTCCTGTGATTTATACAGGTAAAAAAGAAGGGAGTGAGGCAACCCTTCGTGCCAGTCTTCAAAGTTTCCGGGGAGGTCCCGGAAGGCGGTTTCGAGCTGGGTCTCCAGCATGGGTCGGAAAGGCTCCCCGAGGAGCGCGACAATGGATTCTTCGATGGTTTCGTAGAGCGTTCCCGGGGCCATTTCCATTTCGGCAAAAACCAAGCTGTAATGGGGCACGCGGCGGGCGTTTTGTAAGGTTACCTCCTCGTCGCCAAAGAAACGGAACAATCCTTGTCGGCCTTCGGGCAGGTACAACACGGTGCGGTTGCGGTAGTATTCCCCGTCTCGGACCGAACTCATGCCCACCGCTTGCAGACCGGTGAGATGAAGGGTGTCCATGAAGGGCTCAACACTTATTTCGGGAATCATGGGCGAACCATACTCTCGGATAAGAGGCATAAGTTCGTGGTCCAGGAATTGGGCAAAATCGCGCAGGTTTTCCTCCATATCGAGGTAAACCAGAACCGGTCCGCCGATGTCCAGGTGAGTGGCCACCTCGAGAAAATTGTCACTGGCATTGGGGAAGATGCGGCTCAGTTGTTGGCGCGCTTCACCTTTGGCGCTGGTTTCCGTAGGTTGCTCCCCTCCGCAACCGGAGAAGATGAAAAGGGAAACAAATATGAAGAACAGGGGAATTTTTTTCATGGCTAGAGGTTTGTGATAAAGTCAAAACACATTTGAGGCAAGCTTTAGGGACGGAGGGGTTCGGTTCGCATGTCCCTGTAGTATTTTCATTTCTGAGCCCTGAAGGGACGGTAGCCGTGGGTGGCAACCCACGGAAGAGGGGGATTCCCAAAAAAACGCCTCGCGGAGCAAGGGCAGAAGAGGTGATGTTTTTTAAGGTGGAAGGGGGTAGGGTTTGTAGGAGGCCGATCTGGCTACGGGAAGGAGAATTTGTTGTTCGGTGCGATAATCTATGATGAGATGAAATCGGAACAGCGATTTATGACGCAGAAACACCTGACTAAACATTCCTTTACCGTTCGGAAGCTGAACGCCTTTGATCCCGATTTGGAAGCCTATACCTTCCCTCATTGGCGGCCTGTTTTTCGTTCCCTGGGGAGTAACCGCGAGGGCCTTGAGCCAGCTTTTGCGCTGGCGGCGGTGAGTCGTGACGGGGAGAAGGTGGGGCTGCTTTTGGGGCGCTTGGAGGGGGGAAGCAAGCGCCGGGCGGTGTTTTTATCGGTATATGTTGCTCCACCCTGGCGCGGGCAGGGGGTGGGCAGGGCTTTATGGGCGACGGCGGAGGAGCTTGCGCGCAAGGAGGGGGCGGAATGGGCGGAGGCGAACTATGTTTTGGGAAAGCCCTCGATTGCTTTCCTGGAAAAAATTCTGAAGAAACAGGAATGGAGTGTGCCTCGGCTACACATGTATGTGGTGAAATTTGATCTCGAAACCGTGGGGGATGTCCCCTGGTTGCGGAATCGGCGGTTACCGGAAGACTACGAAATCGTTCTCTGGCGCGACCTTCCCAAGGTCGCTTTAGATGAGCTAATCAGTTCCAATGCTGAGAAAGCTTGGGTCCCTCCCGACCTAAGTCCGGCCGAATTTTTGGAAAACTATCATGAACAAACCAGCGTGGCCCTGAAGTGGCAGGGGAAAATCCGAGGGTGGCTGATTACTCATCAGCTCAACGGGGTTTTGCGGTGGAGCTGTGGTTTCGTGCACCCGGATCTCCAACGGAGGGGGCGCATGTTTGCGCTCTATGGCCATGTGGCCCAACGAGCGAAACGACTGGGTCTGCAGGAAATAACCTGCACCGTGGCGTTGCATCATCCCGATATGGCGGCTTTTGCCGTGCGCTGGCTTAAACCAGTGGTCAAGCGCTTTAGCGAAAGCCGGATTGCCGAAAAAAGGTTACGGGAGGAATGAGTAGGATCCGTTCGGAGGAACCCATGGAATGGGGTGTCCTCATGACAACGCGATCAAGGCCGGAATCAATGGATTCATTCCGGCGGATGCAATCGGGTCGTTTGGGAGACTCCGGGGGCAGGGGCAAAACGTGGTTCAACCCCGGACCCCACCTGGTAGGCCACGACCTCAATCGCAATGGGATAATCCGCCCGGGCAGGCACCCCGGTGATATGTAGTTTCCCCTCCCGAACCACCGCCGGACCTCGGGCTACGTAGAAGGAAACGGGTAGGTCGGAAGTCGAAGTGGCGGTCAGCGGCAGCGGATCCTGTCCTTTGTGCAAATCCGGCAGGGGCTCAAAGGTAATGCTTTGACTTTGCCCCTGCGGTCCGCGGTATCCGCGTGGTGCCATGCCGGGCAACTCGGTGTGGCGGAATTCTCCCTTGGCTTCCGCGTAGGCCAGAAAGGTCAGCCGTCCCCAGGGGCCGATCGCCGGATTCAGGGCGTCGTGTCGGAGGCGCAGGAGATGCCCGTCCACCACTTCCGCAGGGCCGCTGACGATGCGAATCCGGATCTCGCCGCCACTATGGCCCGCTTTCTCGCCAGCTTCGAGCCAGCGTGGCCCCTGATCATTGGGGGCCTTCGGTACCCGGTCGGCAAAGGTCGGGTTGACCCGGAAATGTTGGCCGTCCCCTTCGAAATCGAGGTTATGAAAAAAGCGGCGCACCCCCGCATCGACCCAGTGCGCATTCTCCCAGCGCAGGAACTGATCCTTTTTCCCGGCCCGCAAGTCGGCATGGTAACGGTGGACGGCCTTGGCCAGTTCCTCGTCCAAATGAAGCGCTTGGGTGGAGGCATCGCCCTCGAAGTCTGCCTCTGGGAGAGGGGAGGTGTCTTCCCGCAGGTTGAGCGAACTCACCCAGGGCGTCGGCTCCCCTCTGGCGGCTTTGTCCAGAAAAAGGGCCAACATTTCGGCATTGCGGGGACTCCAGCCAAAGTGTCCGGCGCCCGGTTCCACGGCCAAACTGACCAGCAGATCCGGGTCTTCGGAACGCTCCTTCTGCAGGGCATCCCGGGGATCTTCCCAGGCGGGTTCACGCCCTTCTTCGGTGCGCATCCGGCCGCCGAATTCATCGAACTGCCCGGTCAGAACCAGAGTGGGAAAACGGCTGCCCGCATCCGGGATGCCGCCGCGCGACAGCATCAGCCCGAAGGTGCGCTCACCAAAAGACGCTGCCTGCTCCTTCGCCTGGGGGCCTCCGGCGGAATGGCCGATAAAAAACAGTGGGGTGGTCGATAACTCCTCATAACCGCTGTAATCCGCCAACTCGTCCAAGCGTTCCTGATGGAAAAAGCCGTTCAGTCCCCGGGTTCCGAAAATGATGGCCAGATTCCGTTCCCGGCACACCGCACGAATCCGGGGATCGCGCACCACATCCTTTTCGATCGAGGTGGAACCTGCCACGACGATACCCTCGATGTTCTCCGCCTCCGGTGGTAGCCAGAGAAAGACGCGGTGATGCTCACCTTCCAGATCCATGGCGTACTGAAAAATCCCATCCTCTCCCGCCGCGTAGGAACCGTGCAGGAATAAACTTATTAAAATCCATCGTAAGATTGGCATTTCCGATCAATAACCCGGGCGGATGCCTGGCGGCAATGGATTTTTTGTTTTCCACATGAATCTTTTCGCTTCGTTTCCGGAGGGTCCGCGGGGAACCGAACATCCAATTCAGTGTCAGGGTTCTGTCCATCCATACGCAAAGAAAAGGGTTGGGTTCGACGTACTCCTGACTCACCACAGCCGGGATGTCCGTTCTTTCAATGAGAAGGGCATTCGGGGGGCTTTGCCGAAGGTTGCCCTCCCTATGACGACAAATCCCCGAAAACGCAAACCGCTCAGTCCAATGCTCCGGCTGAAGCGAGCGGTTGGTTCATTGTTGACGCTCACCGGTTTCCTTTTTCCGGGGATCTCCCTCTCGGCGGAGCCTCCCGATCCCGGGAATGCCACCTGGCACATTGCCGTTTCCGGAGTCATGCCCAATGACGCCGATCTCGATATTTATCCCACCTTCAAGGACGGGTCCCTTCAGCAGGCCTTGGCGACTTCCCGCCGCTACAATACCTCCATTCACTTTATTGAGAAAGAGAGCCTGGTTTTAGAGGAGGATGGTTTTTCCGGTGAGATGACCTTTCTCATCACGCCAGACCGTTGGGTTCCTTCCGATGGCCAAACCTCCCTGCTGCGACTCTCTTTCGAGGGCCGGTTTGAGTTGTCGGACGATGGGGAGAATCGTTGGGTGAGAGGGAGCTATGAGGGGTCTTACGATGACCGCGAAGTCTCGGGAAACCTGGGTGGCGGCGTGGGGGAAACCGAAACCGAGTGGGAGCAAAAAGTGATGCGGGCCCGGGTCACCCCGGTCAAAGAGGAGGGTGCGCCCGACTCGGAGGAGATTCAATTGACCGTTGCCGTGGATGGCGATCAGGTTTTGTGGGGAACGGTGGGAGTTTCCTGGCACCGGAACGTGCCCCGAGAATCGTTTTTTGATGTTTCCGGGCTGAAGGTTGAGGATGGGAAGGTGAAGGGCTCGGCTCGTCTGGCGGCCATTGATTTCTTCCCCGGGGCGGATCCCGAGGCGACCTTTGACGTGGATATTGGCCTGATTCGGGTGCAGGGTCTGGTAGGTGGATGGATTCGGGCACCGGAAGTTCCCGCCCCCATCGCCAAGGCTTTTTATGGACGGGGTACGGCTGACCGTGGGGCCCGGAGTCACCCGCTTGAATCGGAAAACCCTCCGCTTTGGCGCTACCAACCCGAAACCTCGGGGTGGTACCGTCCGCCCCCCGATGAGTTTCAGGCCGTTGAACCAGGGGAGCATCCCCGGCTGTTGTTTCGCGCGGAGGATGTCCCCGCCCTGCGGGAAAAAGCCGAAACGCCGGAGGGCCGGGCCATCGTGGAACGGCTTCGGGAGTTGTTGGGAGAAGACGGGGAGGCTATGACGGAGCGCTTTAATGAGCGCGAGCCCCACAATCATTTCCGTGGGCCGGAGCATCCGATCGGCACCTTCACGATGTGGCATGGGGCTGGATTCGGGCTGCTCTACCAACTCACCGGCGAGGAGAAATATGCGGACCTGGCGCGGGAGGCGGTGCAACTTGCCTTCGAGGGTAAAATGGACCGGGACAACCGCTACAGTTGGGTGGCTCCCGGTACGGGGCTGCGTGCGGGGACGATTCTCGGGGGAATCGCCCTGGCCTACGACCTCTGTTACCATGCTTGGCCGGAGGACTTTCGTCAGGAAGTGGCCCTCCGGCTTCAGAATTACAACCAGCCCCCCGCTTCCCAGTATGATCCGGTCAATCTCGATGAGGAACTGGTTGAACTGCAAAAGGACATCCCTGCGTACCTGCGCGATGTCGAAGGCTTTTCGCTGGACTACCTCTCGGGGCGTACCGGATACCCTCCCGGGAGCAACCATTATGGGGCTTTTCTTGGCGGGTTCACTGCGGTGCTGGCCATTCATGGGGATCCGGGCACCGACACGGCCTTTCTGGATGAGCGTTTGCGGGAGTTTGAGCATAATATTCCCCGCCTGCTGACCCAGGGTTTTGGGGACCGTGGTTTTTATGCCGAAGGCGATCATCCCGGGCGTATCTCCGCCAACGTCGGGATGCTGGAGGCGCTCATCGCGCTTCGTAACGTCACCGGGCGGGATTACCTTACCGCCACCTCGAATGCGGAATGGGTTACCCTCAAGTGGATTCACATGCTGATTCCCCGGGGGGATCGACTCTGGCATCCCAAACGCGGGGTATATGGTTCGGATCATTTCAGCGGCATCGGCCAGTCCGGCAGTGGGGAGTTTGCCTATGGCTTTGGCTCGGTATCGCCTCGCTACCATCCGGCGCTCCTCTGGGTGTATCAGAATTTTGAGCACCCGGTACGTCCCCACTATGGGGCCAATACCTATCCGCATCGTGCCGTCCATTCCCTTGTGCACTGGCCGGTGGACGTGGAACCAGCCAATCAATCGGGGATCCTTCCCCATGCCATTGTCGATAAGGTCCACGGCTATTTTGCCACCCGCAACCGTTGGCAGGATGAGAACGATATACATATCTCCCTCGCGCTGGAGAATGGCCCCACCGGTTACCATACCCTCCGTCCCCGCGGACGGGGAGTTCTGATTGTGGCTGGCTTTGGCACCCATCTCGGCTGGAGTACCCGATCCTTTGGGGCGCAACCGGTTGCCTGGGAGACGGAGGAAGATGGCTCCTTCCGGCTGGCCCTGCGCCGAGGTGAACGGGAAGGGGCCCTGACGGTCGATTTCTCCGGGGACTCGGGCGTTGCCGGGGTGTTGCTAGCTACCGGTGAGCTGTTCGATCAACCTCCCTCCGAATCCAACTCCGGCCCCATACGTACTCATCAAGTTGAAGCCGGAGGCCATACGGTGCATGTCATTACCCTTTCCGAGGAGGAACACCCCGAGGTCCGGTCCGGTGACGACGCGCACATACAGGTAGGTTCCCAACGCTTCGCTCTCCACGAAGGTCTCCTCACGGCGCGATAGGTCTTGCAACAGTTCATCTGCCTGCCGGCGATGGCGCCGGAGGCAAATGCAGGGCGTTTAGAGGTGGATCGGCGTCTTCGACAACCTTGATGGTGGAAGGACTCGCGCAGGAGCGCTTTGGGCCCGGTCAGTGGGGGTACGGGCGGTGTGGGGAACCTGGGCGGGGGTTTTTAATTTGTAGATCAGGGCTGTCTGTTGGAACAGGGGAAAGCCCTCCGCTGACCTTATCCAAATCCTTGTCGGAGAGTTTGTCCGAGGGTTCCGGCGGGAGATAAAGAGTGACAAGGTTTGGGTCGGTATCTTCGACGGCCCTGATTTCAAGTGAATCGGGAACCGCAAAGCCTTCATCCTTGATCACTGCCTTGGGATCGGCAAGAAAGCGTTCTTTGTACGCCGAATCGCGATGGCATTTAGCGTAGATTTTTTCAAGGGTTTTTTGGTCTTCGTTGGTGTGTTTCATGGTGCTTAAAAATCTCCTTATAAACTTTTCCTATGGAAAACTCTAAAATCCGGTATGTGTTTCAAATGATGTTGATTTTCCTAAACCTGATGTCATCCCTGATGATATCGAAAACATCGTCGATGCGATTGACTGAAAAAAACTGGTACCCCCGGCAACGGATTCCAGTTCCTCATCGGATAATTCCTGAGTAGGCTTAGGGGGGAGATGCAAGGTGAGGACATTGGGCTTTTGGTTTTCCACGACCTTGAATTTCAGTTGAGACGGAAGCTCGATTCCCTGTTCCTGGATAACGGCTTTGGGGTCGGCCACAAAGCGTTGCCGGAAGGCTTTGTCCTTGGCGCATTGGGCATAAATGGTTTCGAGGGTTTTTTGGAATTCGGCTGGATTCTTCATATGCAGTGTGTACGGGATTTGTATGGGTTCTTGGATACAGACATTTCAAATGCCTGTATATGAGTCTTGAAATGCCTATTTCCCCGGTGGTGCCTCGGGGTTGAAAATGTCTTTGATGCAAGGAAAGAGAGTTTCGAGATCTTTCACTTCAGTGCCCCCTCCGCTGACGGCTTCGAGTTCTTCATCGGTGAGGTCTTCGGAGGGCGCCGGAGGCAAATGCAGGGTGATTAGATGGGGGTCGGTGTCTTCGACAATCTTGAGGCGGAGGGATTCGGGCAGGTCGATGCCTTTCTCGCGTAGGAGCGCTTTGGGATCGGTGAGCAAGCGTTCCTTGAAGGTTGGGTCCTTGCGGGCTTGGGTAGCCAAGGCGGCGAGGATTTGGTTAATTTCGTCTTTGTAGATGAGGGTGTTGGGCATGACTTTCTTTAGTTTTGATGATTCTCATCGGCCGTATTTCCATTCCTTCTTTGCCTTTTCGTATTCCTTCTCAGCATTACTCGCTTTACCACCGCTGACTTGTTCCAAGTCGCGGTCGGAGAGTTCATCCGAGGGTTCGGGGGGGAGATAGAGAGTAATAAGGTTCGGATCGGTTTCTTCGACGGCTTTGATTTCAATCGAATCGGGCACGGTCACGCCTTCTTCTTTGATCACGGCTTTGGGATTGGCGAGAAAACGTTCCTTGTACCCCGAATCGCGATGACATTGGGCATAGATTTTAGAGAGAGTTTTTTGGTATTCGTCTTGGTGTAGCATATTATTTTTTCGGAGAGCCTACGGAGTGGGCAAAGACAGACACTGCGGCGTCGATGGCCGAGGCTATGGTGCTGGTTGTTTGCACCATGAAGGAGGTCATGGTGGAGAGGGAAGATCCCCCGGCAACGGATTCCAGTTCCTCATCGGACAATTCCTGATCAGGCTTAGGGGGAAGATGCAAGGTGAGGGCATTGGGTTTTTGGTTTTCCACAACCTTAAACTTCAGGTGAGACGGAAGGTCGATCCCCTGTTCCTGGATAACGGTTTTGGGATCAGCAATGAATCGTTTCCGGAAGACCTTGTCCTGAGCGCAGCGGTCATAAATTTTTCCGAGAGCGATTTGGTATTCGTTTTGAGTCATTGTATCCAATTTATACGGGTTTGATTTTAGCCTTTTGAATGACTTAAAGCCAGTGTGAAGGGTTTTTGTTTAGGATCAAACAGGAAAGGTGGATTTTGGCTTTTATTAAAGCTTTTTACCTTTAAAGCGGGTGACGATAAGCTGCGTTCCTTGGGCCAAAATTCTTCGAGGTTAGAGAGTTTGCCGTTTGGCCAGGGTGGTGAAAAGTCCGTTGTGTTCCATCAGTTCGGCGTAGGTTCCTTGCTCCACGACTTTGCCCTGATCGAGCACGATAATTTTGTCGGCCTCCCGGATAGTACTGAGGCGGTGGGCGATGACGACGCGGGTGGCCTGCATTTCCTCAAGGCTTTTGGCGACGATTTGTTGGGTGGTATTGTCGAGGGCGCTGGTGGCTTCGTCGAAGAAAACGAGTCGGGGTTTGCTGACGATGGCCCGGGCGATCATCAAGCGTTGTCGCTGCCCTCCGGAAAGGGTTGCCGCGCCTTCGTTGACGATGGTGTGCATGCCCATGGGCATTTGCCGGATGTCCTTTTCGAGGCCGGCCAAGCGGGCCGCCTGCCAGGCTTCTTTGAGGGTTAGGTGACTCTTTCCCAAAATGATGTTTTGGAAAATGTCGGCCGCGATCAATTGACCGTTTTGCAGAACCACGCCGATTTGTTGGCGGAGGGCCCGGAGGTCCAGGGAAGACAATTCGTTGCCGTCGTAATAAACCGATCCACTTTCCGGTTCCTCAAAACCAAGCAAAAGGCGTAGAAGGGTTGATTTGCCCGAACCGGAAGGCCCGACGAGGGCGACGAATTGTCCGGGTTCACAATCCAGGGAAACTCCTTTAAGGACGGACGGGGCATTGGGGTGGTAGCGGAAATGGAGGTTCTTGATTTCCACGCGACCGCTCAATTCCCCGGGGTGGGTGCGGTCGCGGTGGACTTCGGGAATGGTTTCGAGGATCGGTTTGGATCTTTGGTACAGGGGGAAAACGACAAACAGCGAAACCGAGGCGAGGGCGATTTGCAGAATGGCTCCGAGAAAAATACCAAAGGCGGCATTGAACGCGAGAAACTGGCCGGTGGTGAGACTGGTGCCGCCGGGTTGGGCTTCGGCACGGGAGAGGAAAAACAGGGCAAAGGCAAAAATGACCATGGAGGTCAGAAGCGGCCAGGTGGCTTGGAAAGTTTGGACGGTATTGTTGATCCGGCCGATTTTCATGTAGATGCGTTTTTGCTCGGCGAACTGTTTCGCCCAGACGGCAAAAGCATGGTTCTCCGCCCCGGCCACCCGGAGTTTGGAGATCCCCTTGATCAATTGGAAAACCTGCCCCTGCAAGCGACCGCTGACGGCAAACATTTCTTTCAGGTTACGTAGTTGAAACAGGTTGATGACGAGGCAAAAGAGGACGGTGAAGAGCACCAGAGCCACGGCAACGAGAGCGAGTCGCCAGCTGTAGTAGAAAAGTAAGAGCAGGTTGACCGCGGAGGCCAGGCCTGCCAGCAAACTGGTAACGCCTGCATTGGTGACGACGGATTCGATTTCGTTGACTGCATTGGCGCGGTCAGTGAGGTCGCCGGAATTGTAGCGCCGGAAGAAGGGCGTAGGGAGATTGAGCAGGCGATCCCAGACTGCCGACTGAAGATGAAAGTTCATTTTTCCGGTAACCCGGAGCACCCCGTATTCCTGTACCCGGGTGAATAAGGTGGTGCCGATGGCGGCAAAGAAAACCCCGAGAAAAAGTTGCAGGAGGAGTCCCCGGTCGGCGCTGGGAATGACGACATCGAATAATTTTCCGGTGAGAAAGGGAGGGGTCAGGCCGATCAGGGCGATAACCAGGGCGAGTCCGAGAATGCCGACCATCTCTCCGGTCTGGCGATGAAAGCCATGGGTAAGGAGATCACGGGCGCGGATTTTCTTTGCCGGGAAGGGCCGGAAAAAGGTGAAGGCAAAAGGTTCGATGGTTTCGGCGAGGCGTCGGGTCAGGGGTGCTTTTTCTCCCGATACCGGGTTCACAAGGAGATACTTACCCGCCTTTTGAGGAAGGATGGCCACGGGTTTATGCCCCTCCTCCAGAAATCCCAGAAAGGGGCCATGATCCCCTTTCCACCAATCGTCTTTAAGGGCGACCTTGCGATAGCGAAAGTTTGAAGCCGAGGCAATCAGCTCGAGAGGGTTCGGGTGCTTCGCTTGGTGGAGATCCGCCGGTTTTTTGACGGTCAGAGCAAGGAAGCCGCCGACCAAACGGGTCGCTTCAAAAAGATCGGAATGGGGGGCGGAGGGAGGGGCGGTTTGGGCCGGATCGGCAGGAGCGAAAATTTCCTTTTGGTGCAGGACCGAACCGATTTCGCGGTAGGCATTTTTCCGGGCGGTCTCCCCGTGGGCCGCCTTGTCCTCGAGCCGTAGATACTCATCGGCCATGACCAAACGCCGGTTGATAAACTCGCAGCGGCAGAGGTTCTCGTGGAAACTTTGCAGGGCTGGCCAGAGTTCTCCCCGGTCCAGCAGTTCCGGGGTCGAAAGGGGCGTGACGGTTTTTCTCTGCAGAAGACCTGACCAGGCTTGGCGGGTGATGGGAAAGTGGGAGGAGTCGTCGCCCGGGAGGATGGTTTCCATATCGAGAAAGAGCCAGACTTCCTCGTTTGCCGGCACCCAAACGACTTCGTCGCGAGCCCGTACGCGCTCTTTGGCGGAGGCGGTTTGCTCTTGCCCAGCCACCAGTTGGTGATCGGCCCGGGGGAGGGGAACGATTTCCTTGGTGATTCCGGTGGAAAGGGTATCGACCCATTCATTAAGAGCTGCGGTGACTTCCGCGGCGGGCAACTTCCCCGCCGCCATTTCTTTTTCTAAATCGTAGCGGGAAAGTCGATACAGTCGGGTTCCGATCTTGCCGCTACAGAGAAAACCGGAGGAGCCAATGACTTCCTCGAAGTTGAAGCCGAAAAGCAGGCTTCCTTCCCGAACGGTGCAGAAATGGGAGCGCGCCCCGGTGGGTTGGCCTTCCTGGAGAGCGGTGGCGAAAATTTGCAGGTCCCCGGTTTCCAAAAACCAAATCTGATCTTCTCCCTGCAATACGAAAGGGCGGTTTCCGGAACATTCCACCAACTCGCCCGCGGCTCGGAAAAACGCAGGAAGGGAACGGTCAGGTGATGAGTGGTGGGCAGACATGCGGTGAATCTCAGTAGGCTTCCATCAAGGTTCGGTAGGGGCCGGAGGTGGCAATCAGGTCATCGTGGGTCCCGCGTTGGACGATTTTGCCGTTGTCCATGACGATGATTTCGTCGCAATCACGGACCGTGCTCAGCCGGTGGGCTACAATGAGGCAACTACAACCCCGGCGGCGCAGGTGATCGTCGATGGCTTTTTCGGTGGCGACATCCAGCGCACTGGTGGCTTCGTCGAGGAGGAGGAGGGAAGGATTGCCCACCAGCGCACGGGCAATTTCCATGCGTTGCCGCTGGCCTCCGCTGAAGTTGGCCCCGCTCTCCTCCAAAAGGGTGGCATACCCTCCGGAACGGGAGGCGATGTCCTCATGGATTTCGGCATCCTTGGCGGCGGTCGTCAGATGGGCCTCCGGAATGGTCGCGTCCCAGAGGGAAAGGTTGTCCCGGGCGGTTCCCTCGAAAAGGAAAATTTCCTGGTCCACATAGCCGATGGAATTCGCAATCAAGCCCGGCGGAATGTCTTCCCGGGGCACGCCATCGAGGAGAACCTCTCCTTTCCAGGGATAATACAGGCCGGCAATGAGGCGGGCGATGGTTGATTTGCCACTGCCGCTGCCACCGACCAGGGCCACCCGCTCTCCGGGCTTGAGGGTCAGGTTGAAACCTTCGATCAGAGGAGGGTCCAGTTTGCTGTAGCCAAAGGTGAGATCGCGGATTTCCAGTTGTCCGCTGAGTTTGACCGTGGTGGCAAAGGGGTCGTCGGTTTGTTCCTTTGGCGGATCGAAGCGTGAGTCTTCCTTATAACGGAACACATCGTCCAGCCGGTTCATCGTTCCTTCCGCCTCTTGCCATTTGAGCCCCAACCCGACAAGGCGCTCGATGGGGGCCAGAAAGCTTCCGGCCAAAATTTGAAAGGCAATCAGCGAACCCATGGTCAACTCCCCTTCCATCACGCGCAGACCTCCCAGTCCGAGGATAACTGCGGTGGCGAATAGATTGAGGAACGTGGGGAAGGAGTTGAGGCGTACGGTGATTCCGCCGAGGCGCTGTTTGGCCCCGATGGTTTTGGCCTGATGACCGGCCCAACGGGCAAAGAAATCGCCTTCGGTTCCTGTCGCCTTGAGGGTTTCGATCATTTGCAGACCGGCCATGGCAGTACCGGTTTGTTTGCCTTCTTCGAGGAGCCGCTGGCGGTTGCTGTCAACCCTGCACCGGGAGTAGTAACGAAATGCCACCAGATTGATCAGCAGGAGACCGGCGGCCGCGAGGCTGAGAAGAACATCGTACTGCAGCATCAGGAGAAAAAAGAAGACGATCACCACCGCGTCGATCAGGGCCTTGGTCAGGTCCCTGGCCACGATGGTGGCGACCTCGTCGTTGAGTCGTACCCGATGCGCCAGCTCACCGCCGGAGCGATGGGTAAAAAACTCGGCGGGCAAGCGAAGCAGGTGCGTGAAGAATTTCCCCGAGGTGCTGAGGGCCATCTTGGTCTCCATGCGCAGAAGATAGATTTGCTGGAGCCAATTCAGGGTTAGCACGACGGCGGCGGTCACCCCCATGGCGAGCAGTAGGGGGCGGATCCAGTTGTGCATCCCCTGCACGAGGATTTCATCGACAAAAATCTTGCTGAAGGTGGGAATGACCAGCCCCGGGATGACCAGAAAGAGACCGGCAAAAAAGAGATAGGCGAGAGCGCTCTCGGAGTGTTTGAAACGACTGGCCAGGGCCTTGAAAAGACTCGGCTTGGAGCCTTCCTTTTTGAACTCCGGACCCTTGGAAAATTCCAGCACTACCCCGGTAAAGGATTCGTCCAGTTCCTCCAGGGAGACCGTTCGTCTGCCGATGGCGGGATCGTTCAGATAGGCCCGGTTTCCCCGCAACCCCTCCAGCACGACGAAGTGGTTGAAATTCCAGAAAAGGATGCATGGCGTGTTGATTTTCCGCAGGTCTTCGGGCTCGCGGCGAAGTCCACGGGCGTTGAGTCCGTAACGGCGGGCCGCTTTGACCATTTTGCTGGCCTTACTGCCATCGCGGGAGACCCCGCATTCGATCCGCAACTCCTCCAAGGTGGCAAAATACCCGAACCAGCGGAGGATAATGGCCAAGGCTGCTGCCCCACATTCGACCGCCTCCATTTGCAGAACGGTCGGCGTCCGGCGAACCTTGCCGGAGCCTGGGGGGAATTGGTTGGTACTGGTATCTGGTTCAGTCATGCGAGGCCATAAGAGATATCGGGATCAATCCTCGGACGGAGTTTCCACCCCCAGAAACCAGCGCCGCAGCAGTGGAACCACGAGGGTAATTGGCCGACGTTCCTCCACCACTACCGAGGCAAAGGCCAGGGTTCCGGCGACAATGGGTTGATCGGGCCCGCGACGGGAGGTCCATTCGAACCCACTCGGTGTGTCCGGGTCCGTGATCGGTTCGACAACGACTTCAATGGGAGACCCACGGGCCGACATCTGCTGAACCAGCGAGTCGTTGCGAAGGATCCGCATCATTCCCTGAGGGGTGGAGGGGAAGGCAGAGACATCGACCACCCGCCCGCGGAGGTAGCCGTATTCCTCCGGCTTAACGGTGGTGGGCGTAATGTTAACCTCCATACCCGGGACCACCCGTTTTCCGTCTGCGGGAGGGAGGAAAGCCACCAGTTGAAGCTCCGGATCGGTCAGCTCCATGGTCAATACGCTGGTTCCGGCGTCAACCAGATTGCCTTCACTGGTCATTACCTGCAAAACCCTTCCCTCGTGGGGAGAGACAATTTCCGTGCTTCGGGCCCGTTGGGCCTTTAGTTCTTCCAGGCTCAGGCGGGTTTGTTCGATTTCCAGAGCCCGCCGATTCCGCTCCTGCTGCACGCGCTTTTCCCCCTCCAGGCGCTGGATTTCCAGATTCTGGATTTGGGCTTGGGCGGCGGCTATTTCCTGTTGCACGGAAAAGAAGGTGCTGCGGGTTTCCAAAACGGTGGCTTGGGTCAAAAGTCCGGCTTCGGCCAACTGTTCCTGACTTTCAATACGGCTTTCCAGGAAATCCGCTTGTTGCCGGAAGTTTCGTATCGTTTCGCGAATGCTGGTGGTTTGCTCTTCCAGGTTTTCCGCTTCCAGACTTTGGTTGCGGTTTTCGACGATCCGCAGGGCTTCATCCTGATTTTGAAAGGATTCCAGCTGAACCTTCTGGTTGGTGATTTGGACTTCCAGGGCGGCTTGGTTCAAGCGGGCGATAACCTGGCCCTCCTCGACGAGGTCTCCACTGCGCACGAGGATTTGTTCCAGGCGACCGGAATGCTCGGAGACCACATCCAGTACCGAGCACCCGCGGATCAAGATTCCCTGCCCTTCAACCTTGGAGGGCAAATTTCCCAGAAAGCCCCAGGTTAGGCCAGCTGCGAGGGCAAGAAAAACGGTTAGCAAAGCCAGCCATCCCCGCGGGCTGACCACCTCCAGCAGGCGGTCCAGTTGCTCCGGGGAAGAGAGTCTTTCCAGGGAGACTTTGCGAAAGAGGCGGTTTTGTTGGCTCATGCGAAGGTGTCGGCGAACAGATTAGGGAGAAGGGGAAGAAGAGGGATTCGATTGTGGTCCTTCCAGAAGTTTGCGGGCGTCCAATTGGAGGTCTTGGCCATGCTTCTCAACCAGGTCTCCTATGGCGAAGCGAAGGCGGGCCAGATTCTCCGCATAGTCGCGTTGACGGTCGAGGAAAAACAACTCCGCGCTGGTCAGTCGATCCTGGGTTTGGACGATATCGAAGATGGTGGCCATGCCCATCTGAAATCGCTCTAGTTCGTTGCGCAGGGATTCCTCGTAGAGTTCCACCGTCTGGCTTGCCTGGGTGATCTCGTGAACGTTCGATTGCAGGGTATGGAAGAGGCTGGCGACCGAGGTGTTGATTTCGCGGCGCAGGTCTTCCGATCTCCAGGTGCTTTGGCGGTAACGCGCCTGACTTTGCCGCAAACGTCCGCGGGCTTCCCGGTTTTCAAAAGGCCAGTCCATTTCCAGAATGGCAAAAGCCCCGGGACCCGTTTGCCGGGAACGGAAGGGCGTCAGGAGCGAGCCACCGGCGGAATTTTCGGAAACCTGGGCATAGGAGGCTTCCAAACGAAGATCGAGGCGGGTTTTGAGGTCGCTTCTCGCTCCACGGCGCAGGGCCATCGCACTTTTTTCCTGGATCCGCGATCCCTGTAGGTCGGCTCTTTGTTCCTTGGCCAAGTGAAGCCAGTGGGATAAATTTTCCAGTTCCCCGGTCAGGTCGGTAGGGGAAGGGAAATCGGTGACCGGAATGGGGATTTCGGTTAGCCCGTCCGTTTTCAGCCCCAGTGACCGCCCGAAATTTCTCCGGGCCGTTTGTTCCTGTGAGCGGGCCTGGAGAAGCTCCACCTCCTGTTCTGAGACGAACGCCCGGGTCGGGCCAATTTCCGAGCGGGGCCGTTCATCGGCCTCGACGAGCTGTTCGATGTTCTCTAACAAGTCCCGGGCTCTTTGGCGTGCGTCTTCCCGTAACGCCACCACCCGGGCGGCGAAGAGGGCTTGCCAATAGGCTGACGCCGTATCACGGGTGACTTCCGAGGCCACCAGAACAATCTCTTGTTGACTGGCTTCCCATTCCAGGCGGGCGGCCCTTTCCAAGGCTCCGGTGGCCTCCCGGCCAAGACCTTGAAGCAAGGGGATCGTGAGGCCCAAAGTGATAACTGATTGATTCACCGGAGGGTCCGGATCAATCGTGCGTACATCCTCCCGTTGAAAAGAAACGCTGGCATCGGTGGAAACCCCGGTGCGGAAAAGCGAGCCAATGAACCCACTGTATTCGGTCCAGTGTGTTTCAAAGTCCCTCACCTCAGTGACCCCCGTCCCCCCTTGCTGAAGGCGCCTTTGCCGGGCAGTGGCGCTCAAGGGAGTCCGCTCAAAACCGTGGCGGACCTCGCCCCGAAAGAACCAGTCAAAAGCCCCTGATTCCTCCAGCAAAATCCCCTCCCGTTGGGCCGCCAACTCCTCCTGAATCTCCAGTACGGGCTGATTGAGCAAAGCTTTTCGCAAGGCGTTTTCCAGCGTGATGGACGAAACATCCTCCGCTCCCGGTAAGAGAGCAGGAAGGCAAAGAACAGAGAGAAGGAGAGTTGGCTTTCGGTCTGGCCAAAGCATCGTAAAAACATCATCACTCCTTTTCCCGATGGCAAACGAATTATGTTTTTCCGTTGTCGGTTTGACAGGATACCGCTTTGTCGAGTAAGGTTATTGAATCTGTCAAAGCGACAATATTTCTCCCACAGCTCATGATCTGCCACGACCCTTATGCGAAAATTTTCGCCGAAATAACCGCGAAAGGTTTCTCTGACGAAGATATCCTCATGCAATAGTCTCCGGAACCCCAAGTCCTGGTGAGGCAAATATAACACCAAGAAGCTGAAACCAAAAGGCTTTTGGGGGCTGCTGACGATGACATCGTCCGAAATTTGGTAGTGATTCGCCGGGTCAACGGCCTGGAAAGGCACTTTTTTATTTTTGTTTCCGAAAGGAAGAACCAAGGACTTGCACTATTGCCAGAGAGGAATTCCATAACGGCGACTTATGGCATAGAACAGTGGATAGATTAAAATAGAAAAAACCACACCCTTGTGTAAAAATTAAAATAAAAATTGACATAAATCAAAGAAATGCTTTGGGTTATTTTTTCTGTAAAAGAACCGTATGAATTTCGAAAAACCATTTTTTTCAGGATACTCTAGCCGCATCGCTTGGCTGGGGTTGTTGTCGTTTCTTACTGTTTTGACTGCGAAGGCTGATCCTTTGCGGGTAGAAGTAACGACTGCCTACAATGCCATCGTGGATTCGAATGTGGGGACCCCTGCATCGTATGCCCCTTCCGCTTTTTATATTTCGGCGAGGGTGTGGAACGATGGCACTGAACCAATGGAAAATGTGGTCGTACGGGTGGGGGATTTTACGGAAAATACTCCCGGCGTCTATCCCAGTCGGGCTCATCCGGAGTTGACCGGACCGCTCGACGGTGAATTTGCCTTGACCCACGAGGGTGGGAGTTTGGGGGCGGCGGATGCCACCCGCAATCTGGGCACCATTGCCCCTGGGAGCTATAAGCCGGTTTATTGGCTGGTTTCCTATCCTGCACTGGATGAAAATGGGAATGACGTGACGGGCGGCACCAAGCCTGACGACGATCTTTTTCTCTATTACGATGTTTGGGCCACGGGCACCGCCAGCAGTACCCTTCATGAGGCGAACAAGACCCGACGAATTTTTATGCGTTCGTGCATCAGTGCCATGGCCAACAAAATCTTCCCGAATACGGCCAACAAGGTTCCTCAGGAATATAAAGATTTGCTGGAGCGCTTTGAGCCCGAATGGGCGGATTTTGCGGCTGACGGCTCCCCGGGAACCAGTATTGTCACCGAGGGTATTTGGTACGATTTGGGAAATGTGAATAAGGGCTTCGATAACGACGGGGACTTGGTTCCTGACCAAAATGCCTGGCTGCAGCCAGTGGGGGATCCGAGTTTGTTTGATCCATCCGCCTTTCGTTTGGTCAAGACCTATGCCTTGATTATTGTCAAACTGAAAGATGGCGGGGAATTGGTTTTGGATGAGGAGGATCTCTTGTATTTTACCAAATTGCCGGACAATACGGGGGTCGTAGGATTGGTTCGCTATGATTTCAAAACTCTTCAGGGTGGGGCCAATGGACAGTTGACACCCTATCAGATGGCGGCATCGGGGCAGGATAATGAAAAATTCAATGGAGATTTTGGGGCGTCGATTGGAGAGAGCCTGCAGTCTCCAGAGACCCAGGTGACCTTCGATAAATCCGTTGACGAACTGGTTCAGGACCCGGGTGGAGAGCTGACCTACACCCTCGCCTTCGACAATCCGGGGGAGATTTCGGTGGGGGCGCCCGATGAAGGCCTCCCGCTGGTGGTTCAGGATGTAATTCCTGCGCACACTTCGTATTTGGCAGGAAGTGCCGTGGCAAACAACGCATCGCCTGCAGGAGGTGTGTTTCAGGTGTATTATTCAACCGACGGAGGCTTCAACTGGACGACGGTGGAGCCGTCGGCAGAAGATGTCACGGATCTGCAGTGGTGGTTGAATCAGCCTTTGGCTTCGGGGGATTCAGGTGAAGTGACCTTTTCCGTGACGGTGGATGATCCCTTTACGGGAACTTTCAGTCAGGTTGAGAATACGGGAGGTCTTTCCTTTGGAAGTGCGACTCCCTTTTTGACCGCCACCGCCGAAACCCAGATCACGGGCAATAATCTGATTTCCGGTACGGTGTTTGCGGATGACGGGGCAGGCGACGGCATTTTCGGAAACGGGGAGCAGGACGGAACAGAAGCGGGACTGGGAGATATTACGGTGCGGCTTTACCTGGATACAGATGGAAGCGAAACGCTGAGCAGCAACGATCTTCTCTGGGCCACCAGCAGTACTGATGGGAATGGGAATTACAGTTTTGGGGATTTGCCGGACGGGAACTGGTTGATCGTGGTGGACACCGAAGACCCGGATCTCCCGGAAGGCTTTGCGCCGACCAACGGCAGTTTGTTTCCGGTGGCCCTGGATCCGGGCAGTGTGGAACCGGATCCGGTAGAGGTGACCGATGTTGATATTGGCTTCGCCCCAATTTTATCACTATCCAAGACCGGACCAGCTACCGCTCGGGAGGGAGAAGAGGTGACGTATGAGATTACGGTGAACAATAATTTCCCCGGGGACGGAAGTGGGGGAGGGCTTTTGATTGAGTTCGATGCCTGGACCGGGACGGCTACTTCGCCAACCGGAAACAAGGGATGGCCAAATCCGGAGAACGTCATCGGAGAAAACGACGGGGCGGTTGCGCTGGGACGTTACGAAAACGCGGCGGAGGAAATTACGCTGACGGACTTTGGTCTGGAGGTAGAGCCTTACAATATAGATGTAGTCACCTTCAATATGGTGCTGCGCCGCACCGATTCTTTTGGCGCGGACGAGCAACTTATCGTTAATTTCATTCAGCAGCCGGCCAACACGGTATTTCATACCATCACGATTCCGGCCACTACCTTGAACAGTTTTTCCACTTCAACGATGGACACATATTCGGTGGATGTATCCGGAATTAAAGATTGGGTCTGGGAGGATTTTGGTGATGGTGCCAACCGTATCAGCGTGGAGTTGGAGACGGGCCGTCAGGCGAATAACCCCGGTCAACTGGAGTTGGACGCGCTCGGTTTCACGGTGACTACAGATACGGTTATTTCGGCTTCAAATTCGTTCTCCTCTATTTTATCCCCGGTTCCGGTTTTGGATACCTATGATGCGAATGCGCTGACCTTTCTTTCCGCCGACCCAGCCCCGAATACGATTACGGTGGATGGTGGAACCGGGGAATTGTTCTGGGCCAACATCGGCACCATTTTCGCCGGTGGTTCCCGCACGGTGTCCGTCACCTTTTTGGTGAATGAACCGCCGGGAAATGAATCCGGAACCACTACTCTCAATCATGCTCAAACGGTTGGCGCAAGTTTTCTGAATGGTACTTCGGTCAATCAGGATGAAGATGAAGCGGTAACCGAAATCCTGCCCGCCGGCACGCTGGGGGGGCAAATTTATCGCGACGGGGACCTCTCCGGCATTGTCGGTGTGACGGTGCAACTGACTCCGCCGTCCGGTGTGGATCTGGGAGCGGGGGTTGATGAGACCGTAACTGCCACAACGGATTTCGACGGAAATTACCTTTTTGAAGGCTTGCCTGCCAGCGGAGATTATACCGTTACGGTGCTGGAGGACACCCTTCCGGGTGGGTCCGGGACGGTGGTCTTCAATGAATATGGTGCTGACAACAGCAATGTGGGAACCGTGACGATTAATCACGACGCCACCGACGGGAGCGACACCGTTCTCAATGCGGATTTCGCTTATGATCCCGCTTCGTTGGACACCCTGATATCGGGACAGATCTGGAACGATTTGAATCAAAACGGGGCTCCCGCACCGGATCAAGGGGAGCCCGGGCTGGAAGGGGTTACAGTCCGTCTTTTTGACAGCAGTGACAATGAAGTGGCGGTGACCACTACGGCGGCAGACGGGACCTACAGTTTCGTTGAAGATTTTTCAGGGGATTTTGAAGTGCGGGTGGATACCTCCTCAGGTCCGTTGGGAATAGGATGGATTGAGACTTATGATAGTGATGGTCTGGTTACCTCCCATTTGGTGGCTGGAACGGTAAGTGCCGGTGGAGCGGCGACAGCGGATTTCAGCTATGCTCAGGGTGGTGCCCGCCGCATTGCGGGGGTCTTGTTTCATGATTGGGATGGAGACGGCACGCAGGATCCCAATGAGGAAGGCGTTCCGGATGTGACCGTTCGCCTTTATGCCGATGTGGATAATGACGGCGTATTTGATCCACTGGTGGATGGTTTGGTGAAGACGGTCACTACGGACCTACAAGGAAACTATGAATTTGCCAACCTTCCATCGGGTTCGTATTTTGTGATCGTGGACGCCGCCGATCCGAATCTGCCCGATCCGTATATTTTCACTGCCGATCCCGACCCAACGTTGGACGGCTTCAACCGGGTGGTTCTGGGCAGTGTAAGCGCACTGGATCGTGATTTTGGCATTCAGACACAGGGGGATGCGTTGATCGACGGTGTGGTTTGGCGGGATCGGAATGCAGATGGCGTACAGTCAGGCCCGCAGGAAACCGGAATCTCCGGCATCACGGTATGGTTGCAGGTGGATATCAACGGCGACGGCACTTATCAGACCGTTGAAACGGCGGTAACCGATGCCAATGGCTTGTATGAATTCAGTGGCCTCCCCGACGGCAGCTACCGTGTGGTGGTTGACGATCAGGATGATGATTTGCCGGAGGATGCTTTTGGAAATTCATGGTATGCGACCACCGACACCTCCGTTTCTCTGTCCGTCAGCGGCGGCACCGCCTCGGCCAGCCCGTCATTTGGATTTGCGGGTTTGGCGGCGGTGGGAAACACGATTTTCTTTGATGCCAACCAAAACGGCACGCAAGATACCAATGAAGAGGGCATTGAGGGAGTCACCGTACTTCTCTATCAGGACAATGTGTTGGTCGCGGCCGAAGTGACCGATGTGAATGGGAATTACTTCTTCACGGGTTTGCTGCCCGGAACCTACACGGTGGTAGTGGATGAGAATTCATCGGCATTGGACGGTGCGTTCCTCACGGCGGATCCGGATGCGGACGGGGTTCCATGCTCCGACCCGTTGGCTACTGATTGTGACGGTGAAACCACGATAAACCTGGCACCCTCGCAAATCTTCAGCGGAGCGGATTTTGGGTATTTTCTGCCTGGCGGCGTGATTTCCGGAGTCCTTTGGATCGATTTCAACGATGATGGGGTGGTGGATGAAGAAGAAATCCGGATTCCCTTTGTGGAGGTGAATCTCTACGACAGTTCGGACGACCTTGTGGCTAGTGTGGAAACGGATGAAAACGGTTTCTACAATTTCGCGGGCCTGGATGACGGCACCTACCGGGTGGTCGTGGATCCTGCGGAAATTCCCGGCGGACTCGATCAGACCTTTGATCCCGACGGGGTGCTGGACAATGAAACCACGGTGGTCATTTCCGGCGGCAATCAGGTTGAAGCCAATTTTGGTTACCGCTATGCGGGGGATAATAGTCTGAGCGGCACGGTGGGTCTGGAAACATCTGAATTCCCGACCGGACTTCTGAACGGGATTAACCCGTCCGGGGTGGATGAAAATGCCGGGGAGGTCGCGTTTGAGAATGTGACGGTGTTCATCTACGCTTGGACTGATGACAATTCAGACGGGATCGTTGATCCGGGCGAGGCGGTTTTGCTGGGGACAACGGTGACCGATGCGGATGGGGATTACCAATTTGCCGACCTGCCGGATTCCCAGTTTTACATTGTCGCGATGGATGCCCCCATTGCGAATTTAATTTTGGTTTCGGATGAAAGCACCGTCGATCATCCGTTGAACACGGTGGTAACCGCCACGAATAGTCAGGGGCATACCACCGGTGCGTATATGACGGTGGAAGCGGACGAAACCATCGAAAACATGGATTTTGCCTTTGTTTCGGCGGTGGAATATGATTTCGGGGATTTGCCGGAAACCTACAGCACCCTGCTTCCCGGCGGAGCCCGACATATTGTCCCGGTGATTCCTAATCTTTTCCTCGGTGAAGGGGTGTCCACCGAACCCGACGGCCAACCCTCGGTCGATGCTGATAAGGATGACTTTGATGATGGCGTGGAGGTGCTCGGCATCTGGCAGAATGGAGCCGATGGGGCCACTCTTGAGTTTGATGTCACCGGAAGCGGTTGGCTCCTTGGTTTTATTGACTGGGAAGATAACGGAACCTTTCTGGATGCGGGCAACCTGGTGGTGAGCCAAGCCGTTTCCAGTGGGCTCGTCAGCGTAAATCTGGATGTTCCCGAGGGTGCATTGGACACCGAGGGGACAACCCTGCTCTACAGCCGTTTTCGTCTGATGCCTTCGGAGCCATTCATCCCCGAGCTCGGCTTTACCGGGGAAGCTTCCAATGGGGAGGTCGAGGATTATCGTTGGGCCTTTAACAGTGTATCCGGGAATGTTTGGGTGGATGCGGTAGGAAACAACCCGCAGGGTGGAGTGATCATAGAATTGGTAAAAGATGAAGTCGTGCTGGCCACAACCGTTACCCAGGTCAACGGCACCTATTCCTTTTATGGTTTGCCGGAGGGAGACTACGAAATTCGGCTGGTGGAACCCGACGGTGCCACCGCCAAGGAGGATGCGGACGGGTCCGACAACGGGGATGATTTGATTGAACTGGAGGTCACGGACAGCAGTTTTACCGATCAGTATTTTGTCCTCGATACGGAAGTCACGCAGTCAAATCTCAGTGGTACGGTGTTCTTGGACAGTGATCGTAACGGACTCTTCTCCGGCGGCGATACGGAAATTGAGAACGTGGTTGTGCGTCTGTACCGGGATTTGGATGGCGACGGACTGCCCGATGCCAATGAATTTGTGGGAGAGGTCCTGACCGACGCCAATGGAAACTATGTCTTTGAGGATCTTCCCAATGGTACGTTCTTGATCCAAATGGTTCCTTCTGCGGGGGTGGTGGCGATTCGGGATGTGGACGGGGATGCCAACGGTGACGACCTCATTGAAGTGGACTTGGCAGGCAGTTCGGTTAGTGGACAGGATTTTCTGACCGAGTACACTGCTTTTATCAGTGGAACGGTTTGGGTTGACAGTCTGGGCGGCGCTCCGCAGGAGAATGTAACCATCGAATTGTTGGATGATCAGGGTGGGGTATTGTTCACCGTTCAGACAGACATCAATGGAGTTTACTCCTTCCCGGCTCTGCCGCCAGAAACCTATCAGGTGCGGCAGACGGTTCCCACGGGCTATATGGCCATTGACGATGTGGATGGCGGGGACTTGACCGTGATCGGGGATGTCGAGCCGATTGAACTGGGCCTGGACGAAGAACGGACCCAACAGGATTTTGTCAACCAACTCGATGGTGCCACCATTACGGGGCGGGTTTGGTATGATGTGAATTTGGACGGCCAGTTGGACAGTGGAGAGCCTTTTGCCAATGGGGTCACCGTCCGTTTGTTAGATGGGGATGAGAATGTTTTGGTCACCGCTTTCACCAATCCGGATGGCGAGTACAGCTTCGCAAACCTTGAGCCTGGAAATTATCAAGTGGAGTTTGTGCTCCCCGCAGGCCACGACTTTACAGCCGACACGGGGGATTCATCTGCGGATCCGGCCACCGGTCGCACGGGGGTGTTTTCGCTGACTTTTGGAGAGGCAGAGGATGATGTGGATGCCGGGTTGCTCTCTGCCGATCTGGCGGTGCAGAAATCCGTTGCCCCCGCTGCCACCAACATTGGCGAAAGCGTGACCTATACGGTTACCCTCGATAACTTTGGGCCCGTAAATGCCACGGGTATTGTCGTCACGGAGTTTTTCCCTCTGGGGCTTGATGTGGGCATGGTTACTCCCAGTACGGGAAGTTTTAATGGAAGCGAATGGATGCTGGACTTGGATGCGGGGCAATCCGCGACCCTGACCGTGGAGGCGGAAGTGACCGGGGGTGATGCCGGCAGCGGGCTATTGAATGTGGTCGAGATCACCGCCTCGGATATTCCCGATCCGGTGCTTGCCAACAATACGGCCAGCGCCAACCTGTTGATCAGCGGACTTTCTTTGGAGAAAACATCGGATGCGGTGGGCTTTGTGACTCCGGGGCAAACCATTACCTATACCGTGGTGCTGGAAAATACCGGTTCCGCCACGCAGTCAGGAATTCTGCTGGAGGACTTGTTGCCGGAAGGGGTCACTTTTGAGGAGGTCAGCTCGGTAACTCTGAACGATCCGGGCACTCTCACCGAAGTGACCGAGGATTTTGAGAGTTCACAGACCTTTTTTGTTCCGTCCGGGGTTACTTCCCTCCAAGTGGAGGCTTGGGGCGGTGGCGGTGGTGGGGCCTCCAGTGATGAAGGGAATCGCGGCGGCGGCGGCGGCGGCGGTGGCGGATATGCCCGCGTGGACGCCTTTACGGTCACCCCTGGTGATTTCCATACGGTCACTGTTGGAACGGGCGGGCAATTGCCCGGGCCGGGTAATCCAGGCGCTCCGGGTGGGACCTCCTGGTTCAGTAATTCTGATCTGCTTTTTGCCGAAGGGGGTGACGGCGGCGGTACCTTTGAAGATATCGATGCAAGTGGTTCCGGCGCTTCTGGTGGCGGCACCTTGGCTGATTTTACCTTCACGGGTGGTAATGGTGGGGCTGGCAGGGCAGGTGGCAATGATAGTCCCGGTGGTGGTGGCGGCAGTTCCGCATCGGATAATTCCGACGGTGGAGATGGTGGGGATGGATCCAATCAAGGCCCCGGTGCTGGAGGAGTGGTTCCTTCCGGATTCGGCGGGGATGGTGGTGACGGAGGATCAAATGACGGTCCGGGTGTTAATCCGGCAATGGCTCCCGGCGGTGGCGGTGGCGGTTGTGGCGGTAGCGGTGCCAGTGTGGGTGCTCGTGGTTTGGTGCGAATCACCTACACATTAGAAAATGTAGAGGGTTCCACTGGCGGACCAGCCGCTCTGCTCTCCGGGTACACTCTTGCCCCTGGCGGAAGTGTGGAAGTGATTTATACGGTCGCGGTGAACGATCCGGCCGAGGCCGCCGCCCTTACCAATACCGCCTCGGTAACTTCGGAGTTGGTGGAAACCCCGGTGATCGCTAGCGTGACCGACTCCGTTGCGGTAGGGGCCATCCTTGGTTCGGCATCGGTGGACACCACCGGTGACAACTCAGGCGACACCCCGTTGGAGGATGTCACGGTTCGTCTGCTGGATGCAGATGATGGAGATGCCGTGGTGAGCACCACTACAACCAACCCGAACGGTGAATACGCTTTCACGCTGCTGCCTCCCGGAAATTACATAATCGAAATGCTCACGCCCGCCGGATATTTGGCGATTGACGATGCCGATGGCGGCGATTTTAACCTGATCGGGGATCAGGATGCGATTTCGGTGGATGCGGGGGATGAGATCGACGAGCAGTTCTTTGTGCTGGAGATCGTTCCGCCGGTCACCGAAGACGATTTTTCATCAGGCCATGCGATCGGAACAACCGTGAGCGTGAACGTGCTGGCCAATGACACTCCGGCAAGCGGGCTCTCGTTGGTGCTGAGCAGTGTTCAATTGGCGGATGCGGATGAGGGAAGCGAAGGACTGACCAAAACCGTACCTGGAGAAGGGGTTTGGTCGGTGAATACTTCAAACGGCGTGATTTCCTTTACCCCAGAACCGGGGTACCTCGGAAATCCGACCCCGGTTGAATATACGGTTGAGGACAGTAATGGGGTGCAATCGAATGAATCCACAGTGACGGTGATCTACACTGTCGCGCCGGTCGCTAACGATGACGAATCGCTGGCCAACACCCCCGGCGAAACGGTGATCCTTGATGTGCCGGACAACGACACCGCCGACACCGGACGCACCCTTGACCTGACCAGTGTGGAGCTGGACGGCGCCGATAGCGGCAGTGATGGCAAAACCCTCACCGTTGATGGGGAAGGTCTTTGGACGGTCAACGCCACCACCGGCGTAATCACTTTCGAGCCGGAATCCGGCTTTACCCTGGACCCCACTCCG
>JAFIGF010000263.1 GCA_020831535.1 Opitutales bacterium
GAGCGAAGCAAGGCGTCTCTGATCCGGTGAAAGTCCGGATGTTATAAAACCTAACCAGTAATAACTACCGAGTGTTGCGCACATGCCAGCTAAACCATTAAACAGAGTGGATCGCTCCATAAAGATCGAAACCGGAAACCACATGGAAACGTGCGGCGGAAGGATGGTGAAACGACATGGGCGAAGCGTACACAGGGAACCATGTAGGCCGCAGGGGAGTCGCAGCCCCCTAAGGCAATTTAGCCCCGTAATGAGACTAGATGCAGGTGACGACGGCTTGAACGTGCTCAGAAGTCAACACCGCCTCAATCGTCTTGGTGAGATTGAGGTGGACCTGTCGGGGTTCGAAGCCGTGGCATGCATGGAAAGAGGCGAACTTGAACTCGGGAGAGCCCATTGGTTCCCCAAAGGGTATGAGCATCCAACTAACGGGAGGATGCACAAATGACCAATGGGCAGTCAGACCCGCTAATAGTACTCGGAGACGGTAGCGCCGTTCACGAGGGGAAGGCGCGGGCTGAGCGATTACACGAGCAAAGCAAACACGCATCGGGAACGACTGTTCCGAAAAAGAGCGTGTCAAGCACCCTGCTCGGACTGAGAGATAAAGCACAGCGTGAACCGAAACACCGGTTCCGTTCATTATACCGAGAGATTAACCTGCTGATGTTGCATGAGAGCTTTCGTGAACTCAAACGCAATGCTGCTCCAGGAGTGGACGGCATGACCGTGGCGGAATACGAAAAGGACCTCGACCGCAATCTGAGGCAACTATTGGAGCGTCTGGTAGGCAAAACCTATCGGGCGCAACACGTCAGAAGAAAGCACATCCCCAAGGGAAAAGGCAAAACCCGACCCCTGGGAATCCCTGCGCTGGAAGACAAAATCGTCCAGCAGTCCGCCGCCAAATTGCTGCAAGCAATTTACGAAGAGGACTTTCTCGATGTGAGCAAAGGGTACAGACCAAATCGGGGAGCCCGCGAGGCGAGCCAGCAACTGCGTGAGAATCTCTTCCTCGGAAGAGTGCACTGGGTAGTTGAGGCAGACATCAAAGGCTTCTTCGACAACGTTGACCATGACTGGCTTACCAAGATGCTGGAGCAAAGGGTGGACGATAAAGCGTTCATTCAGCTCATCCGCAAATGGCTCAAAGCCGGAATACTGGAAGAAACAAAAGAGGTGATCCACCCCGCCACGGGAACGCCGCAAGGCGGGATCATCTCACCGGTTCTAGCCAACATCTACCTGCACTACGTCCTCGACCTATGGGTGGAAAAGGTAGTTGCTCGAAGAATCCGGGGAAACAAAGTGTACATGCGTTATGCTGACGACTTCATCGTCGGTTTCGAATACGGAGAAGACGCGGAATGGTTCTACACGGAACTCTCCGAGCGTCTCGCCAAATTCGGACTAAGCATGGCGGAAGACAAAAGCGGAATCCTCCGCTTCAGCCGCCATGACGTGAAAAACAGCGGGTGTTTCACCTTCCTGGGCTTTGAGTTCTATTGGGCCAACACCCGAAGGGGGAAGAAAACAATAAAGCGAAGGACTTCGAAAAAGAAGTACCGCGATTCATTGGCAAACCTGAAAACATGGGTGAACAAGAATCGCAGCCGCCCCCTGAAGGAACTCGCCGAAACCCTGAGACAAAAATACCGAGGATACTTCGGTTACTATGGTGTCATTGGAAACTCGGAAAGACTTTGGCAATACTGGAATGACAGCCGCCAAATCGTCTTCCGAGGGCTGAACCGCCGCAGCCAACGCAAAAGCTACAACTGGGAAGGATTCAACCAGATGTGGAATACGCTTGGCATCCCGTTCCCCAAAATAGTAGAAAAACCCTACCGCTCAAACCAATGCCAAATCTCTTACCTATGAACAACGTCATGCCGCATTCACTGCGCGGTCGCTCAGAGGAGCCCGGTGCGGGAAAACCGCACGCCGGGATCTGCAAGGGGGCTCGTCGGCAACGGCGAGTCCTACCTTAATGAGATAAAACCATGAAAGGCGTAAAAACAATAAGAACCAGCAATTGGGACAAAATGACATCATTTTACTCTGAGATCCTTCAACTCAAAGAAAGAGATCACGAAGAAAAGGAAAGATATCGAGAATACAGCGATTTTGGCACAGAGATTCACCTTGAGCGTGTCCGCTCAACAAATGAACATGAGGTGCTTGGCTCTCTTGAATTGTATTCGATCAATATCGAAGGTCTCGTAAATTTCTGGAATGAAAAGAAGATTGAAAAAGAAGTTCGAAAGGTGTCTGGTCGTACGGAGATACTTGTCCGTGACCCGGACGACAATCTTTTAATCTTCGTCCAGAAAGAATGATCTTCGCACAAGACGCTATTGTTCCGTGCCAGAACCCATTGACCCGATTTTTCAATATCCCACGATCATCTACATGGACAGAATTCCACTTTCGCCTGCTCACTACCTAAGATTTCAGACGAGTCGTACCAGCCTCGAACAAGACGGTGCAGGAAACCGGTACCGTGCCCTGAGATGACTAATAATCCTCTACAACTTCAACCCTTGTCGTGTCAGCAAATCCGGGCTTACGGTACCGGCTCCTGACCTCGACGTTCAGGAAGAAGAATTAATTTGCACGACATCAATTTTTCGTCATAATTATGCTTATGAGTCGTCTGGAAGCATTGAAAAACGAGGCAATGAGCATGAATGATCATGATCGGGCCATATTGGCATCGGACCTACTATGTTCGTTGCCTGCAGCTTTACAAGATGAGGACGACGGATTAGGTGAAGCCATCCGAAGAGATAAAGAATTATCGGAGAGCGATTCGTGCAGTGTTTCTTGGGACGAGCTGAAGAAAAGCGTCGGGCGCTAATGTCTTTAATTTTTCATCACTTAGTTCAACGGGACTTGCGGATCGCACTTCGATACTAAGAAGAGGAAAGCGGAATAACACTCGCTGATCGTTTTTTCTCAGAGCTTGAACAATTAATCAAAGAGATACAGGATAACCCGTTTAAATTCCATAAAATAAGCGACGAGATCAGGCGAGCAAACATGGACCATTTTCCATATCATCTACTATTCCGTTGTAATGGAAATAATATTCGAGTTCTCATTTTAAGACATCACAACCGCAATCCAGAATTTAGGCTTAGAAGAAGATGAGACTAGCCATGTCGGTTGAGTAGCGGTGCCAACCACCCGAACCAGACGGTGCAGGAAACCGGTACCGTGCCCCGTGATGACCCATAATCCCCTACAACTTCAACCCTCGGAGCAACGCGGAGATCCCTCGAAGCCTTGGCGTAGTGGGACTGGCTTTTTCCCCTCTCTTTGTCAGCATACCCCGGCTTCCGGTACCGGCTCCTGACCTCGACGTTCTGGAAGAAGTGATGCTTCGAATTTGTCAGTCAATCCTCCATTCATTTTCTTGACGAATTTCTGACAATATCGAAAATACGAATATGCCTACCGTCCTGCGAATTGGCCCCTACCGATTTCATTTCTTTTCGGACGAGGGAAACGAACCCCCTCACATCCATGTTCGATATGAAGGACAAGATTGCAAATTCTGGCTGGAGCCGGTAGCTTTGGCTAATGATCGAGGTATTCCTGTCCACCGCATCAATGAAATCGAACGACTAGTCCACGATAACAAAAACCTTTTTATCCAAAGTTACCATGAACACCGCAACCGTCAGCACTGAACCTTTGGCAATAGATGCTTGGGTCGAGAATCGGATCGTTTACCTCAGACTTGCTGACCAAAGAATTTTTGGATTCCCCGCGAGTCGCTTTTCTCGCCTCAAGGATGCGCCTGATCATCTTCTTGAACAAGTAACAATTGAAGTTAATGGCTACGCTCTGAGATGGGAAGAATTGGACGAAGACATCACCGTCCCTGGTGTTGTCGCAGGACACTTCCAACTTCCACCCGAACCAGACGGTGCAGGAAACCGGTACCGTGCCCCGTGATGACCCATAATCCCCTACAACTTCACCCCTCGGAGCAACGCGGAGATTCCTCGAAGCCTTGGCGTAGTGGGACTGTCTTTTTCCCCTCTCTTTGTCAGCATACCCCGGCTTCCGGTACCGGCTCCTGACCTCGACGTTCGTGCGCCGAGCAAAGCGAGGCGTCTCTGATCCGGTGAAAGTCCGGATGTTGCAAAACCTAACCAGTTACAACTATCGAGTGTTGCGTGTATGCCAGCTAAATCATTAAAGAGAGTGGATCGCTCCATAAAGATCGTAACCGGAAACCGGCCCTATTTGACCGGCGGAAGGATGGTGAAACGACATACACGAAGCGTACACAGAGTACCATGCAGGCCGCAGGGGAGTCGCAACCCCCTAAGGCAATTTAGCCCCGTAATAGGTCAAGATGCGGACGGCAACGGTGTGAACGTACCGGAAGCCAATACCGGACACTGCGCTCATGGTGAGCAGTGGGCGGGTCCGTCGGGGTTCGAAGCCGTGGCATGTATGGATAGAGACGTTCTTGAACTCGGGAGAGCCCGGCGGTCCCCCAAAGGGTATGCGCCTCCAACCAAAAGGAGGGGGCACAGATGACCAAAGGGCAGTCAGATTCGCCAATAGTACTCGGAGACGGTAGCGCCGTTCACAGGGGAAAGGGGCGGACTGAGCGACTACACGAGCATTGCAAACATGCCAAGGGAACGACTGTCCCCAAAAAGAGCGTGTCAAGCACCCTGTTCGCACTGAGCGATAAAGCACGACGAGAACCGAAACACCGGTTCCGTTCACTCTATCGAGAGATCAACCTGCCGATGCTCTATGAGAGTTTTCATGCCCTCAAACGCAAAGCCGCTCCCGGGGTGGATGGGCTGAGCGTCCAACAGTATGAAAAAGACCTCGACAGCAATCTGCGGGCCTTATTGGAACGCTTGGTAGCAAAGACCTACCGGGCACAGCACGTCCGAAGAAAATACATTCCCAAAGGAAAGGGCAAAACCCGGCCCCTGGGGATTCCTGCGCTGGAAGACAAGATCGTTCAGCAGGCCGCCTCCACTTTGCTGCAAGCAATTTTCGAGGTGGATTTTCTCGACGTGAGCAAAGGGTATCGACCAAAGCAAGGACCACGGCAAGCCAGCCAACAACTGCGCGAACAACTTTTCTTTGGAAAGGTTCACTGGGTGGTGGAGGCTGACATCAAGGGGTTCTTCGACAACGTCGATCACAACTGGCTGGTCCAAATGCTGGAGCAACGGGTGGACGATAAAGCGTTCATCCAACTGATCCGCAAATGGCTTAAAGCCGGTATACAGGAAGAAGCCAAAGAAGTGATCCACCCGGTCACCGGGACGCCGCAAGGCGGGATCATCTCCCCGGTGCTGGCCAACATTTACCTCCACTATGTCATCGACCTGTGGGTGGAAAAACTCGTGCCACGCAAACTCCGGGGCAACAAGGTGTACATGCGCTTTGCCGACGATTTTATCGTCGCTTTCGAAAACAAAGCCGACGCCGAGGAGTTCTTCAACGAACTCCCTGCGCGCTTGGCCAAATTCGGACTTGGCATGGCCGAAGACAAAAGCGGAATCCTTCGCTTCAGTCGCCAGGACATGAACAACAGCGGATGTTTCACCTTCCTCGGTTTCGAGTTCTATTGGGCCAATACCCGTAGGGGTAAGAAGACCGTGAAAAGAAAGACTTCGAAAAAGAAGTTTCGGCAATCACTGGTCAATCTCAAACAATGGCTGCAAAAGAACCGGAGCCGACCTCTCAAGCAAATAGCCAAGGACCTGCGGAGTAAATACCGGGGCTACTATAACTACTATGGAGTCATCGGAAACTCGGATGCGATCTGGAAATACTGGCATAAAAGCCGAAAGATCATATTCCGGGGATTAAACCGTCGCAGCCAGAGGCTTAGCTACAACTGGGAAGGTTTCGACCAAATGTGGAATACCCTTGGCATTCCCAACCCGACTATAGTAGAAAAACCCTACCAACAAAACCAATGCCAACTCTCGTACAAGTAATCAACGTCAGGCCTTATCCATTGCGCGGCCGCTCAGAGGAGCCCGGTGCGGGAAAACCGCACGCCGGGATCTGCGAGGGGGCTCGTCGGAAACGGCGAGTCCTACCTTAATTGGAAATAATGGCAAATTTTAATTCAGAGACATCGACTTGGCGTTGCAAATTGGCTGGTTGGTTGCTTTTGAGTCCTGTGATTCTATCCATCTTCGCACACTTGTTATTCCGATTTTTCGACACACCGACAGAGCCAAAGGGATCAGCTGATATAGGAGTAATAATTGTAGCCATTATTGGAATCTCCCTCATTCTCGGAATAAAGGAAATTCGAAAAATTGGATTTATAATCTCCATACTTTACACTTTCGTTTTTTTATTGGGAGCAATCATTGGCATTTTTTGGGCACCAAATTGGCCAGAGGGCGAAGGAGGCCTTCAAATATTTGTTCATATCTCCGACCCACAGATTTGGCACAACTTACTCTTTGCGGGTTGTGGATTAGTTTGGTTTGGAATTCCAGCCTACCTTCTTTACCAGGATAGATCACTTTACCCAGATTGCGACGGACCTCACCAGAATCGGGTAGCGGGGAGCATTAACTCTCCCCGCCCCCACACCACCGGACGTACGGGTC
>JAFIGF010000166.1 GCA_020831535.1 Opitutales bacterium
TTGCCCCAAGCGGGGACCTTGTGTCCCTGCGCGGAGTGCTTCAAGCCAGGGACATAAGACACGCCCCACCACACCGCGCGGGCCGCTTTCCCTGTCGCGCCGTAGCTTTAGCGAAGGCGGAAGCGGCTGCGCGGAACACTCCCGGCCCCGCGAGTCTCTTAATCGCATATTCCAGCTCCGCTGGTGGCAGCGACTAATGTGAGACTAGGGTCCACTTCTGCATCGGGCGGGGGCCTCGTGCCCCTTCCCGGAACACTCCTGGCCAAGGATGAATACGCAGACCCACCGCCCCCGCTCGCTGTCGATAAGGGGGCGCCATTTCCGTTTTCCGAAGTATTGCGCTCAGGGGCACAAGGCCCCCGTTCGCTTTTTTGTCCCAAGCGGGGACCTCGTGTCCCTGCGTGCGATGGAAAAGGGTCGGCCATTTTTATTTTCCGAAGTGTTGCGAGCAGGGGCACAAGGCCCCCGTTCGCTTTTTTGCCCCAAGCGGGGACCTTGTTGTTCTCCGAAGCATTTTGATTCTTCCTTTCCGAGGAAATTCTTGCGAATTATCATAGAAGTCACAGCCTTAGAGAATGGCTTTTGATTTTGATGAAATTATCGACCGGCGCAATACCGGCAGCGAAAAATGGCAGCCCTTCGAGGATAGCGATGTGTTGCCCATGCCCGTCGCCGATATGGATTTTCGCTCCCCTCCCGAATTGTTGGAGGCGTTGCAGCGGAAAATTGACCACGGTGTTTTCGGCTATGCCCAACCGACGGCCAGTTTGGTTGAGAGCATCGTTACAACGTTCCGGGAACGATACCAGTGGGAGATTCGCCCCGAATGGATCGTCTGGCTGCCCGGACTGGTCAGTGGTTTGAATGTTACGTGCCGGGCGGTGGGAGAGCCGGGCGATGCGGTGCTTACCCTCACGCCGGTGTATCCACCTTTTCTGACCTCTCCGGGAAACATGAAACGCGATTTGCAAACCGTTCCCATGGTGGAGAAGGGGGAGACCTGGGAAATCGACTGGGAGGGTTTGGAACGTGCCCGGACCGGGAAGACCAAACTCTTCTTGCTCTGTCAGCCGCACAATCCCATGGGGAAGGTTTTCCCGCGTGAGGATATCGAACGGTTGGCGGCGTTTTGTCAGGAGCACGGTATTGTTTTGTGCTCCGACGAGATTCACTGTGACCTTATTCTGGATGACCGTCCTCACCGGCCGACGGCCGCTTTATGCCCGGAAATCGCCGATTCGACGATCACCCTCATGGCGCCGAGCAAGACCTACAACGTGGCTGGCCTGGGGTGTGCTTTTGCGATCATTCCCAACCGTGAATTGCGCCTGAAATTTGAAAAAGCCAAAATGGGAATCGTTCCCCAGGTCACCGTTTTTGGGTATGCGGCCTGCGAAGCCGCTTACAAGTACGGGGAACGTTGGCGACAAGAGCTTCTGGCCTACTTGCGGGGGAACTTGGCCCTGGTTCAGGACTTCATTCGTTCTGAAGTTCCTCTATTGCGGACGTACGAACAAGAAGCCACCTATTTGAGTTGGATTGATGCACGGGAGTTGGGTCTGCGTGATCCCGCGGCTTTCTTCCAGGAACGCGGGTTGGCGCTCTCCAACGGAGCCTTTTTCCAGGGCCCCGGTTTTGTCAGACTCAATTTCGGCTGCCCGCGCAAAACCTTGGAGGAGGGACTCTCCAGACTCAAGAAAGCGGTTGATTCCCGGTGATTATTTGGTTCTGAGATCGGAGCGCCGCAGGTCGGAAGGTGGCGAGTCCTGTCCCCCGGGGGACCAGGCGACTTGGACAGTAATGCTTTTCCCGGTTTTAGACCAATGCCCCCCGTTGCCAAGCTAATGTGAGACTAGGGGCCTTTCCGAAGAAGCTTCAGGAGTGTTGCGCGCAGGGACATGAAGTCCCCGCTCGCTGTGGAAAAGGATCGGCATTTCCGTTTTCCGAAGCATTGCGCACAGGGGCGCAAGGCCCCCGTTCGCTTTTTTGCCCCAAGCGGGGACCTCGTGTCCCTGCGCGGAGTGCTTCAAGCCAGGTACGTAAAGCACGCCCCACCCCTCCGCGCGGTCGCTCCCGATTAGTTTTGCTCATTTCCCTCCGGCGGGATTTCGCTGGGGCTCAAAAGAAGTAAAGTCCCCGCTCGCTGTGGAAAAGGATCGGCATTTCCGTTTTCCGAAGCATTGCGCACAGGGGCGCAAGGCCCCCGTTCACTTTTTTGCCCCAAGCGGGGACCTCGTGTCCCTGCGCGGAGTGCTTCAAGTCAGGGACGTAAAGCACGCCCCACCCCTCCGCGCGGCCGCTTTCCCTGTCGCGCCGTAGCTTTAGCGAAGGCGGAAGCGACCGCGTGAAAAGCGCCGACCCCGCAAGTCTCTCGCGTTCATCGACCATGCGTGGGTGGTTGGGAAATCTAGAAGATGAATAAAGCCTCTGCGAGTCCTTTGTTGCCAAAAGGGGAATTCCCCTTCATTACTGAGATTCTATGAAGTTGGCGGGTTTTCAGGACTGGATGTTGGCCAACCCGGCCTTTATGCAAAAGCAGTGGCCGGAGGTGAGGAATTTCACCTCCAAGGAGGCGCTGGAAGAAATGCAAAAAGGCTTGGGGGCGGCGGTTTTTGAACGCATTCAACTGGCCCGGGAGGTAGACGAGACCCCTACGGTGGCGATTACCGGTCTCATCAACAGTGGAAAAAGTTCCTTGTTGGGGTTATTCCTTAGCCAAAACGGACGGGAGCGGGTGCTGCGGGGATTTGGTCAAAACCGGGGAACCCATCGCTTTACCTTATGGTTTCCCAGTCACTGGGCTGAAGATCAGGGTTTTCTGGAGAAGTTGCGGGAGAAAATGGCTCATCTCTTTGGTCATGATCCCGAGATGCTGGACCATCGCCCCTCCGTAGCGCATGACCAACAGCGTGACGCCAGCCGTTTAGGCATTCCTCTTCTGGCGGCCGATGGCGGGCTAAACCGCATGCGTTTTTCCCTTCTGGACTGCCCTGACGTGCAACGCAAAACCTCCTCCGAGAAAGAAGGGGAGAACCTGCGTCTGGCCATACTCGAAAAGGCTTCGGAATTTTGCTCAGGAATTATCTTTGTGACCACCCGGAGGGATTTGGAGGTTCGTCAGGTTGATGAAATTCTCCACCGCGTGCCCGAGGCCAATCGCTTTTATGCGATCAACCTCTGCCGTCCGGAAGATGAGCCTATGGTCGTACGGGAAGAAGCCGAGAAGGTTTTTCGCCTCCGGGAGGGAGACGATATCTACATAGCCTACGATTATATGATCGAGGAAAACCGCGGCCGAATTCCCCGTTGGGATTCTTTTAGGAATATGCCAACCTGGGAAAAGGCCGAGCGCGCGCTCCCTTGTTTTTTCTCGGTAAGCGAGGATCTCGCGGAAAACGTTGCCAGCCGGGTTAGTCAGGATCGATCTTTGTTGGCGGTGGCCTCACGGATTGATCCGGAGGTTATGCGCCTCAAACGCCACCAGGAGCATCTGCGTCTGCTGGAAAAAGAATGGAATGCCGCTATTCGGGATATTCTGTCCTGGCTCGATAAGCAAAAACGCCAGACCAATACTGCGGTGGGTGAGTTGGTCGGGGAGTTCAGTTCTTTATTTGAGAGTGATGGGGAAGTGCGCATTATCGCCACCCGGCGGTTGGTGGCGGAAATGAATGAGAGCTTCATGCGTACCGCGCCTTGGTTGGTACGACCCTTTTGGAAATTGCGGGTTTTGACGGAGAAAAAAATCCGGGACTGGCTGACGGTCGGAGTCCGTGATTTATTTCCCAATTCCCGTAAATCCGCCGACGCGGTGAACCAGCGTTCGGAAAATCTGCGTGCGCAGACGGTGCCTTCCGAGAAAGTGGCCCGGAGTTTGGAAGACTGGGCGGAAAAGCGAGGCGTTTTGCTGGATCACGAAAAGGCCAAAGAGCTTGCGGTTGCAGTGATCAAAGAGTTTTACCTACAGGAAGAGTCTCCCATGACTCCGTCCGAGTGGGATGAGATTACCCGCAAGATTTGGAAAAAAGTGCCCCGTTGGAAGGCTGTGGGGATGGGCGCCGCCGTTTCTTTGGGACTGGGCGCTTTGTTTTTGGTCCCCTTGGATGGAGGGGTGGTTTCGTTGACGGCGGGGCAGTTGCTTTCGGTTCTGGGCTTGGGCGGGATCGCCTCGGCGGAGGTTTTGCGCTCGCAGCTAAGTCATTCGGTGGGGCTACAGCAAAAGGACCAGTTTCTGGCCGCTTTGGGGAAGGTTTTGCAATTGCCTCCGGAAAGTGAGGAATGGCCGTGGAAGAACAGTGAGAATTCCTCCCGAACCCCCGTTTCCTGGACCTTCGGAGCATCCGAAGACCTGCCTTGGAAGTTTTCCTGGTATAGCCTTTCACCGGCCGTATTGAAAAAGGTCTATCCTCTCTCGCTGGAATGACCCTAGGGGGGGGTGAAAGATTATCGAAGGCGATAAACCACTTTGGGTGCATGGCCGGGAAATCCTTTCGGATCGGGAGCGGTCGCGTGGGGAAGTGCGTCGTGCTGTTATGTTCCTGGCTTGAAGCACTCCGCGCAGGGAAAACAAGTTGAGCCACAGCGAAATCCCGCCCATAGGCGTCGACCTATTCTCCTTTTACTTGCCTGAACTATCGGCGGAGGTTCTGCACAATAGTTTCTTTTCTGGATCCGCAAAATGCCCTCCGATTACACAGAACAGTAGCATTGAGATGAAGAAAACCCAGAACAGGACTTGCCATTCCCCAATGGATGCGATGATCAAAAGAATTAAGGATGCCACTGCGAGAGAGGTCGATACGGAAACTGTTCTTCTGACAAAATTGGCGTCAAAACGTTTGTTCAATTTATGGTGGCAGTGAATGGCCGCAATTTCCTCTTCCTCCTTTTCCTTTTTGGATCGTAACATAAGGAAAAGAAAAGCTAAAACAATCACGAGAAATTGTAAGTTATGCCTTGTGTCGGAAGATATTTCCGGATCTAAGAAATAGCCCCACGCAATCAATGGCAAGACAAGCAAGAAAAGGAATTTGCGAATCGTTATCAAGGTGCTCATTTTTCGGATTGTTGGGATAAAGGGAAAGTACCAGAAGGTGGGGTTCGCTGTCAAGGTCCGGGTTGAAGTTCTTCGCGTCATGGGGTATGGGGCTCCGCTTGGGATAGGATAGAAAACGGGGCTTGTGCTCTGTGTAACACTTGGAGAAACCTAGATAGCTCCTTCAAGAGAGCGGGCAGAGATTTTGCTTCTTTTGAACCTCAGTTAAATCCCGCCATTGTGCATGGGCGTGAATCTAAGCGAAAGGTTTGGCTCATCGATGTTTAGGAAACATTTCAGTCGCAAATCAGGATTTAGCAATTGATTGCTAGTGAGTTGTAAAGCAGTATTTCAACGATGTTGAGCAGTTCTGAAATCGGAAGTAATTGACATTATTTTTTAGATTCCAGAACTTAATATTGCTTGTGTTTAACTATCTCAAAGAAAAGTCTGCAAAGACCAAAATTCTTCGCTTTATGAGCTCCGTGTACTGGCACAGAATTTGACTCATGAAGCAAGACTTAGCGAGCAGTTCATCTTCATCGTAACTTTTTACAGGAATGATGGATCATCAGAAGAACGAGTCGTTACTGAAACCAGAGCAGTGTACTACTCTACGCCGAGACTTTACGCGCTTATGGTTTTTCCCAGAAGAGAACTGAGGCGTTATGAAAGAATCCTGGTCTCTTATGGAGGTGACCATGACCTTGGGCCTGGTCGAGTCGAGTTAGCTCCCTCTATGCGGCCGTGACGGTGTTTATTTGAGGGTCGTCGGCAGGATTTTTCCTCTCCATCGTTGCCAGGAAGGCAGGATGTTCTTCTAGTGGGGGTTATGGCGAATCAATTGGCGAATGAAAAAAGTCTTTATCTGCGGCAACACGCGGACAACCCGGTGAATTGGTATCCGTGGGGGGAAGAGGCCCTGAAACGGGCCCGGGAGGAGAATAAACCTCTTCTAGTGAGTGTTGGCTATTCAAGCTGTCACTGGTGCCATGTGATGGCCCACGAATCGTTTGAGAACGAATTCATCGCCGACCTGATGAACCGGAACTTCGTTTGTGTGAAGGTGGATCGGGAGGAGCGTCCGGACCTCGATCAGATCTATATGGAGGCCGTGCAGATGGTGGCCAATCACGGGGGGTGGCCGCTCAATGCCTTTTGCTTGCCCGACGGGCGACCCTTTTTTGGAGGCACGTATTTTCCTCCGGAGGACAAGGGCAATGGCATGATTCCCTGGCCCCAGTTGCTGATGCGGATCAAGGATTACTGGGACCGGGAAAAGGATAAGCTGGAGGAAAATGCGGAGAACATTGTCCACAATCTGGGGGCCATGAATATGCCGAAGATCAGCGGGGCCGCGGTGATCGACGAGGCCGCGCTCACCAAGGCGGCGAAGTCTTTTAGTGAAAAACATGATGACGACTTTGGAGGCTTCGGAGAGGCTCCGAAATTCCCTCCCGCGATGGCCTTGCGGGGGTTGTTGGAATACCAGCGTCTTTTGCAGAGCGGGAAGATTGAGGAGTCGGGTTTTTCTGAAAGGATCGATCAAATAGTCGAAACCACCCTCAAGGGAATGGCCCATGGGGGGCTCTACGACCAGGTCGGCGGTGGCTTTACCCGTTACAGTGTTGATCGGTTTTGGCTCATTCCGCATTTTGAAAAAATGCTCTACGATAACGGGCTGTTGCTCTCGCTGTATGTGCGTGGCTACCAGCGATACCGGCGCCCGCTGTATCGGGCGGTGGCTGAAGAGACGGTGGGGTGGATGCTGCGGGAGATGGATGCCCCCAGCGGCCTTTTTCATGCGTCCCTGGATGCCGATAGCGAAGGCAAGGAAGGCATTTTCTACACTTGGACGCCTGCTGAGGTGCAGGCGGTTTTGGGAGAAGAGGAGGGCCGGGCATTTTGCCGGGCCTACAATATAACCGAGGAAGGAAACTTTGAGGAAGGGCGGAGCAATCCGGCCTTGGTGGAGCCCGATTTTGCCTCGCGGGAGAAATGGTCGGAAGCGCGGGGGAAATTGCTTGCGGCACGTGAGCAAAGAGTTCGGCCCGGGAAAGATGAAAAGGGCATTTTATCGTGGAACTCTCTGGCTCTCGGGGCCTTGGCCGAGGCGGGCTTTTTCTTTGGACGGAATGCATGGTGGGAGCGGGCCAGGAAAGGGTTCGACTTTATCCTCGAGCATATGCGTCAGCCCAATGGCCGTTTGTACGCGCTTTGCGAGGACCGCCCGCGGCAGGAGGCGTTTTTGGATGACTATGCTTTTCTGGCAGAGTCTTTGCTTACTTTTGCCTCCCTTGCGACCGCGCGTGGGGAGGATTCCACACGGTATTGGGAAGCGGCAAAGGACTTGGTGGAGCAGGTCGAAAAAGACTTCGGGGATCCCGATGGGGTAGGGTATTATTTCACGGGAGAGCACCATGAAAAACTGGCCGCCCGCAAAAAGGAATGGTGGGATAATGCGACGCCCAGTGGCAATGCCTGTCTCTATCATGTGTTTACCCAACTCTATGCGTTAACCGGAGAGTCGCGGTATGAGGAAAGGGCCAAGAGTCTTCGGCGAGCCTACCCGGGGTATTTGGTCAATGCCGCGCCCGCCATTCCCCATGCGTTTGCAGCGTTTGCGGCCGAGAGGGCGGGCATTGGTGTGCTCAGGGTGAAAAACTTCGAGCAATACGATGAGCTGGTGGCTTTTCTGCGCGAACATACCTGGCAAAAGATTCTGGTGGTGGCTGCGTCGGCGGAGGATCAGCCGGATGGGTTGCAACTGTGCATTGGCCAAACCTGTTTACCGCCCGCCCGTTCAGTGGCCGAATTGGCCGAACGCTTTGGCGCGTGAGCGGTCGGGTTGGTGACAAGACCAACGCGCAATGGAAGGCGGGCTCCTCTGAGCTTTCGCGGGCTGCTGCCCCCAACGCGGGCTGAAGACACCGAGCCAGTTTTAGTCACCAATCTTTTATTTTTCCATGGTTTTTTACCCCGCCTTTTCCAGGAAAGAATTGAACCGAAAAATCGGGCAGGTGCCCGATTTTTCGGTTCAATTTGTAGGGAAATGACGGTGATGCGGTGGGTTGTGGAGTGGGGCACTTCGGCCGAAGCGCTCTGAGCCATGAACCGATGTCCCGACTTGGAATGCTTTCCGAAGGGAAGGAATGGGGTGTCATTGGTGGAGGGACGTTCTCCAATCCGTCCGCTGGTGATTTTTGCAGTATCTTCTGCGGACCGTTGCTCCCAAGCGAGGCTTTTGGTACATTCATTAGATGAAAAATGAGAAAGCCTCGGAGTTTATCGTGAGAGTCCCCGGTATGTGCAGCAACCATTGTGCGGGGCTGGTCAAGAAATCCCTGGAACGTTTACCGCAGGTTCAGTCAGTGAAGACCAATACCGCCCGTCGGCTGGTGGTGGTTTTCCCCACGGATGGAGAGCTTTCGGCGGAGATGATTCGGGGAACCATTGAAAAGGCGGGCTATGAAGTCGAGGATATCTATCGGGAGGGGGAAGAGCGTTCGGAGGAGACTCAGGGCGATGCCGAGGAAGGCTATTTGGCCAAGGCTCGGAAAAATCTGTGGATCGCCCTCATTCCGACGACCCTGATTATGCTTCTCATGATGCCCCACATGTTTTGGGTTCCGATTCCCGGATACCTGGCGGTCATCGCTCTTTTGGCCATTCCGGTGGTGTTTTATGCGGGCTGGGAAACGCATCGGTCGGCCTTTCGCTCTCTTTTAAACGGGACGGCCAATATGGATGTTCTGATTTCCCTAGGCAGTTTGCCGCCGTATTTGATTGGATTGGTTGGTTTTTTTACGCCCATGACTTCCTTTATTGAGATGGCGGCTACGATCATGGCTTTTCACTTGCTCGGACGCTACCTTGAGACCCGGGCGAAAGGAAAGGCCTCGCAGGCGATCCGTAAGCTGTTGCACATGGGCGCCCGTACCGCGCGGGTCGAGCGGGATGGGGAAGTGGTGAAAGTCTCGGTGAAGGCATTGCAGGAGGGGGACCTGATGATTATTCGTCCGGGCGAAAAAATCCCCACCGACGGCGAGGTCGTTGCAGGGACCAGTCACGTGGATGAGTCCCTGGCCACCGGAGAGTCAGTTCCGGTGGAGCGTTCGGAGGGGGACCGGGTTTTGGGGGCGACGATGAACAAGGAAGGCCGTCTTAAGGTGCGGGCCACCAAGGTGGGGAAGGATACTTTTTTGGCGCAGGTGGTGAAATTGATCGAAGAGGCGCAGGGATCCAAAGTGCCGGTGCAGGAATTGGCGGACCGGATAACGGCGTATTTTGTACCCTTTGTACTGGCGCTTTCGCTGCTCACTTTTCTTTTTTGGCTTCTTTTTCCGCAGGTACTTATGCCGGTTTTGGAGGCTGCTGATGGGGTCCTTCCCTGGGTTGACCCGGAACGTGGAACTTTGCCTTTGGCCTTGTTGGCGGGGGTGGCGGTGCTGGTAATTTCCTGTCCCTGTGCCTTGGGCTTGGCTACGCCAACGGCCCTCATGGTGAGTTCCGGTTTGGGGGCGCAGCAGGGGATTTTGATTCGGTCGGGGGAAGCCATACAAAAGTTCAGGGACATACGCTGGCTGGTCTTGGATAAAACCGGCACCCTGACCAAGGGAACTCCGGCCCTCACCGAAGTGGTGAGTGGGGAGGGTTTTTCCGAGGAGGAGGTTGTGAGACTTGCGGCCTCGCTGGAAGGTGCCTCCGAGCACCCTTTGGCGGAGGCCATTGTGGCCGGAGCCAAGGAACGGGATTTGGAAGTATCGGAGCCGGAGGATTTTAAAGCGCTGACCGCCCGTGGGGTGCGTGGGCGCGTCGAGGGCCAGGCGGTGCTGGTGGGCAACCGTCGCTTGTGGGAAGAGGAGGGGGTGACTTCGGATGGGAAGCTCTTGGAGAAGGCTGAAGAATTGGAGTCGGAGGGGAAGACGGTTATGCTGGTGGCTATCGATGGAAAGGCTGCCGGTTTGTTGGCGGTAGCCGATACGCTGAAGGAGAGTTCGCTGGAAGCGGTGCGGTCCTTCCATAAAATGGGGCTGCGCACGCTGATGGTGACGGGCGATAACGAACGGGTGGCCCGACAGGTGGCCAAGGAGACAGGAATCGATGAGGTGCGGGCGGAAGTTTTACCGGAGGGGAAGGTCGAGGTCCTGAAGGAATTGCAGAAAAAATACCCCGGTCAAGTGGCCATGGTGGGAGATGGGATCAATGACGCGGCCGCGCTGAAGCAGGCGGATATAGGTCTGGCCATCGGAGCCGGGGCGGACGTGACGATCGAGGCAGCCGATGTAACCCTGGTGAAAGGGGATCTACGTGATGTGGAGAAGGCGATTTTACTGAGTCGGGCGACCTTTCGGAAAATTACGCAGAACCTGTTCTGGGCTTGGATTTATAATGTGGTGGCGATCCCGGTGGCGGCCATCGGTTTGTTGCATCCCATGGTTGGGGTGATTGCCATGACCGCCTCTTCCCTCACGGTGATAAGCAATTCTTTGTTGTTGAAGAAATCCTTTGGGGCCAAAAACCAAGAGAAGGGAGAAGATCCGCCCGCGTCCGAACCTCCTGCCGCCCCGGCCCAAAAGTCCTGTTGCCATGGTGGGAATTGAAGTTGGATACGAACATGTTGTGATCAATCCTGTTTCGGGCGGGACCTTCGAATATTTGACCGATATCACCGACTGTTCTGAGGCTAGGAAAAGTTCGAGATGTTACTCATATTTGGGCAAACGGCTTTACAAAGACATTGATTCGTGTAAACTGTTTTTTACTAAATCCAACCTGTATAAAGCTCCCCTAAAATTCCTTCTTGTAATGGAACCATCACGTAGATTGAACGTAATTTTTCTATTTTCCATTGTTAGTTTTATTGTTGGCACTTCAACCGTGGAGGGAATTGTGATCGACGGTTTTGAAACGGAAACGAATGATCGTTTCAGTAATGATTCCTCGTTTATTGCCAATGACTTCAATCTTTCAGGAGTGGCGCTATCCGACAATGGGCGTTGGGTTACGATGATCAGTCCCAATGTATACATCAGTTCCGAGCATTTTCGTCCCGGGTCAGGGCAAAACGTGACCTTTTATGCCTCCAATGATCCCAACGGGCCAACGGTTACCCGGACTACAACTGCTACTCAGGAAAGAGTTGGGGATTCGGACATCTGGATTGGAACGATCGATTCTCCCCTGAGTTCATCGTTCGCCTACTACAATTTTGCCACGCAGAATACTACCAACAATCAAACGGTTCCTGTATTGCAAGACGATGAAAGTTTTATCAATTCGCCTTACTTCGAAGCCACTGCCTTTCATTTTGGTCGGTCCCCAACGAGTTGGTCGATCTCTCAGGATATCGCGGTGGGACAAAATGTGATCGACCATTGGTTTGGGGAGTTTTCGGCCGCTAATACGACCGGTGAGATTGCCTTTGGCAGCACCGTAGATGAGGAGGGAGATGGCAATTATGTAGCTTTTGAATCCTTCTGGGAAATTGGTGATTCCGGGTCGCCGGTTCTGGTGGAGGACAATGGTGAGTTGGTGCTGGTGGGGACCGGGTGGTTTACAACCGGAAATCCTGACCGGAACGGTTTTGCCTATATTGGGAATTACACCGAGGAAATCGAGACGTTTCTTGAGGCTCATTCCATTCCCGAACCGTCCACCTATGCGGTCCTCTTGGGATTTGCGACCTTTGGCTTGGTTCTCTATCGGCGTCGTTGTCGTCATGCTGCCTAATGGGGCAAATTCATTTGGCGCGCATGAACCACCCGATGTTTGCAGGTAGTCTTTGGTAGGCTGTTTTCGGGCGATGGCAGCCCCCAAGCGGGCAATAAGCCCCGCGCTGCCGGTGGGCGTAAATTCCGTAGCCGCGATGGACTCTTTAGGAAGCAATATTCGGTTTAGCGGCGGACGACGACAAATTCGGCGCGGCGGTCGAAAGCCATCTCTTCTTCGTTGCCTCCAACGGTGGCTTCAAGATCCCCGCGGGAGAGAACCTCCAGGCGGTCCGGGGAGATGCCTTGGTCGACCATGAAATTATAAACGCTGGTTGCCCGCCGGTCGCCGAGGCCCATATTGTATTCGGTTGTGCCCCGCCAGTCGCAGTGGCCCTCTAAAATGATTCCCACTTCGGAATTGGCCTCCATGTACTCGACGGCGGCCATTGCGTTTTCCCGCTGTTCCGGGGTGATGGCCGAACGGTCGAAGGCAAAAAGAACCGGTTCCAGGAGTCCGCGAACCTGATCTCCCTCGGCGAAGAGGGCACTGCGGTCACGGGTTTGCAATCCGGAATCCGGATCGCCAAACATGTCGTCGCCGAAATCGCCCAAATCTTCTTCCTCGAAAGCGAGTCCCCCGGTTCCGGGGCCTACGGTGAGGCGGGTGTCGTCCTGATCCTGTTGTTGGGCGCAACCGGAAAACAGGGCCAGCGAAAGAATAAGCAGAAGGGGGAGTTGAAACAGACGGCGAAAATTCATCATAGGTCACTATTTATCGGTAGAATTTGACGGGGAGCAAGAGTTTTTCCATCTTGAGCTTCTATTTTAGGCCCAGATGGCAGATTTTTCACGGATCACAGTTTTTCTAACGGACAATGGTTCTCTCCGACCCAGTTCGACTCTTGCCCTGCGCCGGATTGCCGAAAAGCTGGCTCCCTGGGCTCGGAGAGAATTTGGTGTTACGCTGGAACCGGCCTCTTTGCTGCACAGCAGTCGAATTCCGGCGGAGGATTTGGGCGGGGAAAAAGCGGAGATAGTGTATCAAAGGATCAAACGGCTTTATCGCGAGGAGGGACGTCGGCGGTTTATTGTTCTCCCGCTTTTTATCGGGCCCAGCCGTGCCTTGACTGAATACTTGCCCGCCAAACGGGAGGAATGGAAGGGGCGGTTCCCTGGTTTGGATTTGAGGATTGGACCACCACTTTACCGGGAGGGCGATCCCCGGATGACGGAAATTTTGGCGGAGTTGATCCAGCCTTTCCTTCGGGATAAGGAGGATCGTCCCCTGGTGGCTTTGACAGATCATGGGAGTCCTGAACCCAAGGTGACGGAAGTACGCAATCAATTGGCGTTGGAGCTTGGCCGAAAATTGGGAAATAGTGTCGAAAAGGTGGCCCCCGCTTCGATGGAGCGGCGGGAAGGGAAGGAATATGGGTTCAGTGACCCGTTGTTAGCAAACCTTCTGAACCAACCCGGTTGGACCCGCGGGCGGTTGGTGGTGAGTATGCTCTTTCTCTTGCCCGGACGCCATGCCGGGGAAGGGGGGGATGTTGTGGAGATTATCGAAAACAGCCAGAAACGGCATCCCGGTCGGGTTGTTGAGATTACCCCGCTTCTAGGGGAGAGCCCCCGCTTGGTTGAGGTTTTACGGGATCGCCTGGTCGAGGTCTTGTCTGACTTGGCGTAGTAGGCCCTTCGCCGGAAGGGCAAAGGGCTCTCTGAGCTCTCGCGCGGTGACCTGTTTAGTATTTCCAGATGCACCCGCCTGGTCGTTGAACGTCCGCTGAGAAGCGGAACCTTGATTCGATCAATCGAGCTCGGAGAGACCTTCGCCCTCCCCAAAACGCATCCTCGTCGGGAGGGCGAAGGCGTGTCCCGCTCAGCGGTGTTCCCTCTGAGCCTTTGTGCGGTGATTCCCACTCTGGAGAACGAGTAAAAAAAGATTTTTGTTGACGATTTGGGGCAAAGTGGGTCAAAGTGGGGCGTAATGGGAGAAAATTCACCAAAATGTCATGACTAGCCCAGCCAAAACCATGTATGTCGGTTCTTTCCGGCACAATTTGGACGCGAAGAACCGTCTTACGGTCCCGTCCAAATGGCGTTTTGCGGGGGACCAGGAGGATGTCTATCTGGCCATTCCGCACCCGAATGGCTACATCATGGTATTGCCTCCGGCGGAGGTGGAGCGCTTGCAGCAGCAGGTGATGGGAGTGCAAATGGGAGATGACGAAGGGCAAGCTTTGCTCAATCAGATTTTTGCCGTCTCCAGCTCGATGGGCTGCGACAAGCAGGGCCGGATCAGTTTGACCGATCAATTGGTGCTGCACGCGGGCATTAAGAAGGAAGCCATGCTGGTTGGTACGATGACCAAATTTGGCATCTGGCTGCCGGAGAAATGGGAGAAGCAAAACCAGGCTGGGGAACAAACCAACCTCAGTGAATTGATGCGGAAGATCGGCTTTTAATTTTCACCAACCTCAATCCTTACAAATCACCCTTACCTTATTTAAAAAATCATGAAAAAAATCCAATCTCTTGCGCAATCCGGTGTTCTAAAAACAGGTCGTGTTCGTCACTGCACCACCTGGGACTTCGGCGAAATTAAAAAGGGCCGTATTCTGGCCTACCGTTCGGCTCTTTGGCCGTTGGGGCGGGACCGTTTCTCCCATTATGACCGGAAGCGTCGGTTGTCTTGGCGCACTATTTTCGGCCAATAGGACGTTTCATGGAAATCTTTCAGGGAAAACAGCCATGGTGGTCGGGTTCAGCAGTTTATTTTCGGCTGGTTCGCAGGGAACTCTTGCGACATTGTGGCGAAAGCTACCGCAGGCGAAGGATTCTGCTATGATCCGGCGGGATGGACATATTCCCGTTTTGGCGGAAGAGAGTCTGTCCCTGTTGGAGGTTCATCAAGGAGGGCGCTATCTGGATGCGACTTTTGGCGGCGGTGGACACACCCGCTTGCTTTTGGAAGCATCCCCGGCGGCCCGCGTTGAGGCTTTGGACCGGGACCCTTCGGCGAGGGAGCGACTTAAGGTTTTGGAACAAGACTTTCCGGGTGACCGATTGGGTTTTCATGGCATGCCTTTTTCCCGTTTGGACGAGGTTCCCGGAACGTTCGACGGAATTCTGTTTGATCTTGGGGTAAGCTCCTTTCAATTGGACGAGAATGCCCGGGGGTTTTCCTTCCGCAAGGAGGCCCCGTTGGATATGCGAATGAATCCCGAAGAGGGTTTATCGGCGGCCGAATGGTTGGCGCAGGCGGGGGAAGGTGATTTAAAGAGGGCCTTTCGTGACTATGGCGAAGAGCGGCACTGGCGTCGTTTGACGCAGATGCTCCTGTCGATGCGTCCGGTGGACCGTCCTAAAACGACCCTTGCCCTGGCCGGTTTGGCCGAGGAGGTTCTTCCCCGTCCCCGGGGCCCCCGGCGGATTCATCCGGCAACCAAAATTTTCCAGGGTCTTCGCATTGCGGTGAACCGGGAGTTGGAGGAGGTCGCCGAGGCTTTGCCGAAAGCTTTTGCGAAACTCAACGAAGGCGGGCGTTTGGTCGTGATTAGTTTTCATTCTTTGGAAGACCGCATCGTCAAACGTCAATTTAAGCGATTTTGTGGTCAACCCGAGCATCGTGGTGACAGCCGCCCGCAACAGGACCGTCAGGTTCTGGCCGAGAATATAACCCGCAAACCCGTCCGCCCCACGGCGGAGGAAAGACAAACCAACCCGCGCAGCCGTTCGGCGATTCTGCGGGCCATCCGGAAAACGACACCATGAAAAAACAGCGCAAAAATCAATTTTCCCTTCGTTTTTTGAATACCCTGATTTTCGGGATCCTAATACTACTCATCAGTCTCGGGGCGATGGGTTTATGGACCGTGAATATTCGCCAGAACATCGCCGAGAGTGCGGGAAATATCAGGGCTTTGGAAAATCAATTGGCACAATTGGACCGGGCTATCGGAAGAGTTGATTCGGAGTTGGCCAATGCCAAAACCCCGCAGGCGCTCTTGCAAAAAATGGAACTTGCGGGATTGGAATTGCAACCCCCCGCGGACAACCAGATTATTCGGCTGAACACCGAGCGTCGTCTGGCAGTGGCCAACGGACAAAGACTTTTTGCGCGGGAGATCGGGGCATCGGAAGAAATCGCCTTAGCAGAAAGAGGGGTAGGGACCGACCCATGAATCCAAGCTTTGTATCAGGCTATCGATATGCTCTTTTGGTCTTGACCATTTTACTTTGTTTTTCGGTCATCGGAGGACGGTTGTATTATCTCCATGTGGTCCAGGCCGACGAGTTGGCTCAAATCGCCTTGGAGAACCGTCGTCAAGTGGAGGTGTTGGAGGCGCGACGGGGCAATATTCTTGATCGACGGGGCAATTTTCTGGCGGTCAATCGGTCGTACCGGCAAGTCGGAGCTGATCCGCACATCCTTCGGGAAGAGGATCGGGAAAAGTGGCCGGCGCTGGCCAATCTTTTGGGAATTGCCTACCCGGAACTGGTGCGCCTTCTGGAGCAGCGTCACCGAACCGTAGCCGGGGCCTTCCCCGAGGAAATTCGACTGGTTCGGTGGGTTAAGTTGCACGATGGGGTCGATGAGAAGAAATACGAAGAGATCCGCTCCCTTGGAATACAGGGGGTGTATGGCAATCGCTACTATCGTCGGGATTATCCCAATGGTCAATTGGCGTCGCATTTGATTGGTTTTGTAAACCGGGAGGGAACCGCAGTGATGGGGGCGGAGCATTATTTTGATTTTTATTTACGGGGACAAAGTGGTTGGCGAGTCAGCGAGCGGGATGGACGGCGGCGCGAATTGGTGCAGTTTCGCTCCCGTGAGGTGTCGGCCAAGGACGGGTTTCATGTGGAACTGTCGATTGATGCGGTGGTGCAGCATATGGTTGAAAAGGAGCTGGAGGCCATAGCCGAAGCCTTTAACCCCGAGGGAGTTTCGATCATTGTCAGTGACCCACGGACGGGGGAGATCCTTGGTTTGGGGAATTACCCCACTTTCAATCTCAATGAGTTCAACCGAGTGCCCGCTGATCACTTGAGAAATCGCGCCATAACCGATGTTCTGGAGCCGGGATCCACGTTTAAAATTGTGCCTGCGGCGGCGGCTTTGGAAGAGAATTTGGTGGAGCCGGATACCGTATTCGATTGTTCCATAACGCACATGAAATTCGGGGACTATCGGGCTCGTCTGCCTCAGGATGTCAGCCGTAACGGGGACTTGACGGTGGCGGAAATTGTGGCCCGTTCGAGTAATGTAGGAGCGGTTCATTTTGCGGCGGAACTCGGGGAACATCGGTTGCATGCGTATGCGGAGCGTTTTGGCTTTGGGCAGCGGACGGAATTTCCCTTTATCGGGGAAGTTCGGGGGACCTTGCATCCAGTGAACCGTTGGGATGGTTTGACCATTACCCGTTTGCCGATTGGGCATGCCCTCAATGCCACCCCTTTGCAGATCCATCAGGCGATGGCGACGATTGCCAACGATGGCGTGAGAATGCAGCCATTGATTGCCCGTCGCGTATTGGACCGGGAAGGGGAGACCGTTTTTTCTTTTGATTCGGTGTCGGCGGGGCAGGTGATCTCCCCGGAGACGGCGCGGACTTTGGCCATTATGCTTGAAAGGGCGGCCAGTGCCGAGGGTACGGCCCGGCGGGCGGATATTCCCGGCTACGAAGTGGCCGGGAAAACCGGAACGACCAGAAAAATCATTGATGGTCGGTATTCAAATCGTCACCACGTGGCTTCTTTTTCCGGGTTTTTTCCGGCGACGCAACCCCGTGTGGCGATCACCGTTATTGTCGATAATCCCCGGTATTCGGGAGTGCCTTACGGCGGGGTGGTGGCGGCCCCCAGTTTCAGGAATTTAGCCGAACAACTTATTTCCTATATGGGTATTCATACACGAGAAAGTGAAGAAAATCTCTTTGCACGTTGGGAAGGAGGGGCGCGATGATCGGCCTCGGATATGCTAATGTTGCGGGATTTTTAAGCTATGGCTTCGAACCCCGTCGGTCGTTCTCCTGTCCCCGTGAAGGTGGTGGCAGTGTTCGGGTGGAAAAGAAAAAACCAAAAATCAGTTTGATTCTTGGTGATTTGCCGGTTTTGAAACGTCATGGATTGGCCGATGGAACGGTCACCGACCTGTGTCTGGACAGTCGCCGGGTGACTCCGGGGGCCATTTTCTTTGCCTTGCCCGGAATTCGGACCGACGGCTGTTTTTTTATTGAGGAAGCGATTGACCGGGGCGCCATTGCGGTGGTTGCCGAAACGCCGCAAAGAACCAATCCAGAGGTCGCTTTTTTTCAAGTGGAGGATGCTCGTTTGGCGATGGCGCAGGTGGCGCGAAAGTTCTTCAAGCAGCCCGACGAGGATCTGGCGGTGCATGCCATTACGGGGACCAATGGTAAGACCACGGTTTCGTACCTAACGCGTTTTTTGCTTCGGGAAACCGGGGTCAAAACCGGGATGGTGGGAACGATTGAATACGATTTGGGGGAGCGTACCGTACCTTCCTTCCGGACTACTCCGGAAGCGATTGAACTGTATGGAATGATGGCCCAAATGAAGGCCAGCGGTTGCACTGATGTGGTCGTGGAAACCAGTTCCCACGGAATTGACCAAAAACGGATGTTCGGCCTCCACAGTCGAACGGCAACCTTTTTAAATCTCACGCAGGACCATCTCGATTATCATGGCTCCCTGGAGGAGTATTTTCATGTCAAGTGCCGACTATTTAATGGAGGCAATGGCAAGGTCCCGGATACGGTGATTCTCAATCTCGACGACCCCAAGGGAAAAGTCCTGCAAGATATGGTGGGGGAGAAAACCCGTTTGCTTACCTTTGGGGAATCTCCCGAGGCGATGGTTCGGGCGGAGGAGGTTGAAATGTCCCCCGAAGGATCGACCATGAAAATCATCTGGCCGGAGGGGAGTGCCAAGGTGCGAAGCCCCTTGGTGGGGCGCTATAATGTCAGCAATGTACTGGCGGCGGTTTCGATTGTCTATGCCCAGGGGCGGGAGATGCTTCATGTTTTGCCTCAGGTGGCGAGGTTTCCCGGGGTTCCGGGAAGGATGGAAAAGATTGTCGCGGGGCAGAATTTTCCGGTGTTGGTGGATTATGCCCATACCGATGATGCTCTGCGAAATGCTTTGCAAATGCTGCGAGGGGTCACCAAGGGGAAGTTGTATTTGGTTTTTGGATGTGGGGGGAATCGGGACCGAAGTAAGCGTCCGGCGATGACCAGGGCAGCCCTGGACTATGCGGATCAAGTGTGGGCGACCGCTGACAATCCCCGAAAGGAAGATTTGCAACAGATTTTTTCCGATATGTCGCAAGCGATATCAGAGGGAGATCCAATTTCTTTTGTGGAAGACCGCCGCCGGGCCATCAGTCTTGCGCTGGATCAGGCGCAAGAAGGGGACTGTGTGTTGATTGCGGGCAAAGGACATGAGTCCTTCCAGGAATACGCCGATACTGTTCTTCCTTTTGATGACCGCCTGGTAGCGGCTGAACTTTTGCAAATTAAAAGCGTGCGTCATGACTCTGGGGAAACTACCTGATTTTCAAGGATGGGCTGATTTGGTGTACGGGCAATGGACCCGTATTCCGGAGCAGCACTGGATAGGGGGCAGTTTGGACTCCCGCACTTTGCGAAAGGGAGAGTTGTTTTTTGCGGTCCGCGGGGAGAAGGTTGATGGACACGATTTTGTGGAGCAGGCCTGGGAGAGGGGCGCGGTGGCGGCAGTGGTGGAAAAAGAACAGTCGGTGGATCTGCCCCAGTTGGTGGTGGAAAACAGCATACGAACCTTGCAAACCATGGCGGCCGAAACGCGACGGTGTTTTACCGGCAAGGTCTTTGGGGTTACCGGCAGTTGTGGCAAAACCACTACCAAGGAAATCCTGGCTACTCTTTTGCGGCGGATCGCCCCAACCCATGCAACCGAGGGAAATTTCAACAATACTCTGGGGGTACCGTTGACTCTTTTGGGCTTACAACCCGAGCATCGCTTTGCGGTTATCGAGGCGGGGATTAACCGGCCGGGGGAGATGGTTCTTTTATCCCGGCTTATAGACCCTGACGAGGTCTTGTTGACGAGTATTGCCCCGGTGCATTTGGAGAAACTTGGTTCCCTGAAGAATATTGCCCGGGAGAAAACATCATTGGGACGTAAACGTGGCGGGATTTCCGATTTGACGTTGACCAGTGCTTGTCTTCCCTACGCACCGGTCAAGGGTTATCCGGGCCATGTTCGAGTGTTGCGCAAGCAAGGTGAAGCGGTTGAAGCAGACGCCGAGTGGTGGTCAGGTGAAGGGGAGATTATTTTCCGCTACCCCTTGCGCCAAGCGGGTAATACGCCGGAGGAGTGCTATGCCTTATCGCCTTTGAGCCAGGGGATGATGGAAAATCTGGTTTTGGCTCTTTGGATTGCCCGCCGGGAGGGTTTGGCTTCGCCGGAGGCCGCGAAGACTTTGCAAGAATGGCGCCCACGCGGCAACCGTGGCCGGGTGGTGCCCAAGGCGCACGGGTGCTGGTATATCGATTGCTACAATGCCAATCCGGTCTCGTTACGGGATGCCCTTGATTTTTTTCAGCAGGTGCTGACGGCAAAACATACGACCCCGAGGCTCTATCTGCTCGGGACGATGGAAGAACTCGGCGAACATCGGGAGGCGCTGCACCGGGAGGTCCTAGCCGAGCGAGAGTGGCAATCCGGGGACACCTTTCTGCTCTTTGGTGAACAGGCGGAAACGATGCAGAAAGCCTTGAGGTCGAAGGGGGTAGCGGCGGAACGAATCACGGTGAATCCTGCTTTGGCGGAGGCGGGGCAGCGGGTGGAGGAATTTGCCGGGTCCGTGTTCGCCAAGGGGAGCCGTAAATATATGTTGGAAAAAGCGTTTTTCACGGAAACTCTCAACAAGGAGAAATCATGTTAACCTGGCTAGCCGAGTACGAGCACGTTTGGGGCCCCCTCCGGCTTTTTCAATTCCTGACTTTTCGAGCTCTTTTAGCTTCGGGAATAGCGCTCTTTAGTGGCTTGTTTTTGGGGCCGGTATTTATAAGATGGCTCCAGAATTTCAAGATCCGTCAAATTTTGCGGGACCAAGGGGAGGTCGGGAAACTGGCCAGTTTGCACGAGAAGAAGAGAGACACGCCAACGATGGGCGGGTTACTGATTGTCGGGACAGTGACCTTTGCCACCTTGCTCTGTGCGCGTCCGAATGTGTATGTGCTGACGGCTTTGTTTATTTTTGTCAGTCTGGCGGCGCTGGGGTTTGTCGATGATTTTCTGAAGGTACGGGAAAAGAATTCCAAGGGGGTATCCGGTCGGAAGAAACTCCTGGTTCAAACGGTCGTGACGATGGTTGCTTTGGGGGCGCTTTTGTTGGTTCCGGAAAGTAGCGATAAAATGAGGGAAATCTGGGTTCCTTTTCTGAAAGAACCGGTCCTGGTGGCCGCTCCCTTGTGGCTTCTCTTTCCATTTTTCTTTTTGATTCTCGCCGGCTCGAGTAATGCCTTGAACCTTACCGATGGAGTTGATGGTTTGGCCATTGGTTGTACGATCACAGTGGCCTTTGTCTATGGCATCATGGCTTATGCGGTGGGGAATGTGATCATTTCCGAGTATTTGCTGATCAGCTACATTCCCGGAACGGGGGAACTCGCTGTGCTTTGTGCGGCGTTGATTGGGGGTGGAATGGCCTTTCTCTGGTACAATGCGCATCCGGCGGAGATGTTCATGGGAGCCACCGGGTCGTTGGCTCTGGGGGGGGTTATCGGAGGTATGGCCTTTA
>JAFIGF010000170.1 GCA_020831535.1 Opitutales bacterium
AGAAACTTGCTGACTGGAGAGCCGGATGCGGGAGATCCGCACGTCCGGTTCGGAGGGAGGGGTGCCGAAGAAACTCGGCATCCCTACCCCTATCTTATAAAAGCGCTTTGCTACGAGGGAGGGGGGCTAAATAGCCCGACCTCTATCTCTTAAGGTTGCCGCATATGCGCCCAGCAGTGATTGCTTCGCCATCTCCGTCTTCGCCTCGGTCCTGTCCTTGGGGAGTTCTTGGCGAGCCGGGCAATAAACAAAAAAAGCTCCCCCCGTTACTCATCCGGGGGAGCTTTGCAAATTGTTGGGACCCCGTTTTAGGCGTGGGCGTTGATCTTTTCGACCAAATCCTCCTTACTGGTCATGCCGACCAGCTGTTCGACGACTTCGCCTTTCTTGAAAAGAATCATATTCGGAATGGCACGGACATTATATTCTCCTGCCAGGGAACCATTCTCATCGACGTTGACCTTGCAGATTTTCACTTTGCCAGGCATTTCCTCAGCGATTTCTTCCAGAATCGGAGTGATCGCTTTACAAGGGCCGCACCAAGGCGCCCAAAAGTCAACGAGTACGGGAATCTCCGTATCTTTAATGGTTGAGGAGAAATTCTCCGAAGTGAGATCAGTTAGGTTTTCGGACATAATGGTAATGGTTTAAACAACAATGCTTCAAATTGGAAGAAAAACAATTTCGACCAAAGATCAACCGCGAAAACGCTTTCAAATGAGAATTGTAGGATGTATTGCGGTGCGCAACAGCAATCAAATCACTCGACAGGCGTATGGGTCCAAGTAAGAGTGTTGCGATTGTTGTCGCTCAATTCCTCCAAGGAATTTTTTTCTGTGAAAAGTACGATAGCAAAAGCTATACAGGCGGCGAATGCCAGAACGTCAACAATCACCATAGGCACCGAAACAGGGGCGTTTTCTTCCCCGCTGGGCGCTGTTTTCGGGGTTGTCGCTTCCTTGCGGGTTGCTGGCTTGGGGCTCGGCCTGGGTTTGGCCAGAGAGACGGGCTTCTTTAAAGTGGTTTTTTTGGCGGGAACTGGTCGTGGACTCGCCTGTCCAGACGTTTTTTCCGGAGTTGGCGGAGAGGTTTCCGGGGAGGAAGTCGCCTTGGCCGGAGAGGGTTGTTCCGGTTTCGGTTTCTCGCTCGCTTCGGGCTTACCTTCCGTCGGCTTGTTGCCTAAGGTCAACCCTTGCTTTTTTGGCGTTAGGCTGGGCTTGGGCTTGTTTTCAGGGGTGGGGGAGTTTTGAGGTTCTTCGGGCATAACAGGATTAGAATTTTAAATTAGGGTTGGAATGTCAACACCTTTGCATAAAGAGAAATTATTCTCAGGGATCAGGGAGGTTTTTGCGCAAAAGGTCGGTCAATTCTTTTTTCTCGACGCTGCGCAAGTCCTTGGCCCGGCTTCCGAGGTCTTCCATGGTTTTCATTGCCGTCTCCGTCAGGCGACCGTGGGTCGATTCCGATCCCCCGGCAATGATAAACGACTCCGCTTGGGTCAGCCGCTTGTGCCCATCCTTATTATCCAGCCCGAGGCCCATGAGAATCGGTGTGTCCTTTTCGCCCATGTTCTCACTCTACTTGCTAAATGCCCTAAAATCAATGGTCTTCGCGAATCTCGCAATTTATGTCATCGAAGCTCTGGGTTTGCCGAACCCGGAGTTTCTTTAATCGCACCAGTTCGAGCAAGGCTAAGAAGGTGGCCACCACTTTGCGGACCGAAAGCTTGGTTTCTCCCGCAAAAAGGTCAGAGAAGAGAAAATTGCCCCGGCGAATGCTTTCATCGAGCAAATACTCCATACGGTCCGCCACCGTCACCACTTCGTCGTGAATTTCCCCGGTAGCCAGCTTTTCGGACAGTCGCCGCAGGACCTCGTTAAAGGCGTTCCACAGCTCCATCTTATCGCTTTGCCGCAAGGGCCTTTCCTGGGGCGTGAAAGGACGGGTTGGAGGTACCCGCCGGGGGGCAAACGCGAGTTGCGCCTCCGCTTTGTCCCGCAAATCGAAGGAGACCTTTTTGAATTTCTGGTATTCCAACAATTGGTGCACCAGTTCCCAGCGTGGGTCAATTTCCTCCTCTTCCTCCGTCTCCTCGACTCTTTTTTGCCGGGGCAAAAGCAGGCGGCTCTTGATTTCCATCAAGGTCGCTGCCATGACAAAGAACTCGCCCGCAATTTCGGGTTGGATCTCCTCCAATTGGCCGAGGACCTCCATGTATTGGGCCGTAATTTGCCGAATGGGAATGTCGTAGATGTCAATCTCCTGACGACGGATCAGAAAGAGCAAAAGGTCGAGCGGGCCTTCGAAGACATTCAGTTTTACCGGATAAGGGGTGTCGACAAACATGACTTCAGTAGCCTCAAAACAGCGCAAGACTGGCCGAGAAAATGAATTCCGTGGGGCTTTCCCGGCGGTCGCCCCGGCGGAAAATCATCCCGTATTCGAACTCCCAGGAATTTTGAAACGATTGGCGCAGACCCACCGTCGTGCGGGTCCAGCGGCTTCGCCGGGCATCGTAGTTGCCCCCGGCGAAAACCTCATAGTTTTCGTTTAGCCAACGGGTCATATCCACCGAATAAAACTCATAAGCACTTTGCATATAATCGTTTCCAAAGGTTAATGACCAAAAGTACTGATCCCGGAAGGTCAAGCTGTTGTTCCACTCATCCAGTTCCCCGTCATTCGGGTCAATTCTCTGAAAGCTCCGGAACTCCAGCCAGTCCGCAGGGTGCAGGGAATAAGCGAACTGAATTGTTGACAGGCGGTTTTCACGACGGGCCGGATCATCCTGAAAATGCCAATCCTGGGCGATTTCGAGGGACGCCAGTTTACGGGAGCCGTACTCCGGGTCACGGGTCAACAACTCCTGATCGATCCCAATGCGGACCAAGTGGGTCCGGGCCATATCATCAAGGTCGGTGCGTTCGGCCAAGCGGTAGTCCGGCAGCCGGTTACTGAAGGGACGGCGATTTACTTTCGGGAGAAAATCATCCCCCTGTTCGGCTTTGGGAATCCAATGGTAGGAAAGATAGGGCGATACTTGGTGCCGCAGGCCGTTGACCTTCCAGATATCATTTTCCACCGCAAAGTCTCCGGTGGCAACCCCCCGGGCTTCCATTGCTACCTCCCCCAGTAAACGGGTATAGTTGCCGGACCTTTGGTTGGTCCTTTCGTAATGGGTCAGGCGTCCACCTACCGAAGGGGTTAGACTGAGCCAGGGTTGCGGGCGAAATGATTTCTCAAGGCCCAAGAACGTGTCAAACCGGTCACTCCTCTGCGTTTCGGTGAGCGTGGTGGAGGGGAAATCGGGAAAGTCCACCGGACGGGCTCGCAGGCGGGCCACCTGGGCGTGGCTTCGCAAAAGCCAGCCATCCATCACCCAAGGACGCAAGGCCAGGCGGACTTCCGGGAGGCTTTCGGGAACGGTTTGGAAATTGTTGGGACGGACCCTGCTGAAAAGATGCCCTTGCCACCAGTCATCGGTGTAAGTCGCCGAGAAAAAGGTGTCAGGGTTCTCGGCCTCCCGGAACAAATCCCGCCGGAAATCCCGGGTCACCTCGGAATCGGACCGGTAATTGACCTGCATATTCAGAACCAAATTCTCACGGTTGTCCATGAGGTGGACAAAATCCACGTGTCCCCGGTCTCGGCGAATCGCAACGCCACGACGATCTTCCCCGGGAGACCCGCGGTCACTGATCCAACCAGTGGTCAGATTTCCCTCGACGAACCACTCATCCTCGGGAAGCGATTGGTACTGCAGCCCCGGACCCACCATAACCCCACGGGAGGTGTATAGATGCAGATCCAAGCCGGGTGCAACACGCTCATTCATCGGAAAAAACACGCTAAATTCCATAAACCAGCCCAACACGTCGGTTTGGCCGGATCTTATCTGAACCGTTGGCGTAGGGCCCAAATCGGATAAATAAAGTAGGGGGGAGTAAAAAAGGGGCAATCTTCCAATGCCGGCGGTCAAGTGGCGACCTGACAGTGAATTATCCGGCCCTACCTCGACTTGCCGGACCCTCAAGAACGGAGTGAATCCCAGCGGTTCGGTGGGATAAAAGGTCAACGAAGGGGTTCGCATCACGGAACCTTCGCGGGTAACCGAATCCATGCGGGCAAAATACGGATGGGCCCCCAGGCGAACATCCTCGGCACTAAAAAGATTGGCCCCATAATCAAAAGAGGCTTCCGAGGCGACAAAACGTATCCCTTCAAATTGCGCCACCACCGGGTTTTCGGCCAAAACCATCTCTCGTTTCTGCGAAAGTTCAATCCCGCCTGCCTGCAACCAGGAATCTCCGTAAAACACCGTCGTTCCCGCACCACCCCGCAAGGTTTGACCGCCATCTTCAATCTCCAGCGGGAGGGGCGATTCGATCGCTACCTCCGGCTCACTGCCGCCAAGGGCCAAGCTGGACGCCACACCCAATGCCATGACCCCGGGAAAAAGCCCGGCGGAAAGAACCTTCGGTGCGTTCGTTCTCATAAATCTTCTTCCTCCTTCCCCCGGGGTTCCGCCCCAATGCGCGCCCACAGGAAACTGCGGTACACGCCCAAAATTTCTCCCTCGGCATTACGCACACTCAAGCGCCACGACGTTGGGGATTCACCCTCGCCCAATTCCCCGTCGGTCAACCCGAACAAGAGAACCTCCCGGCCATCCCAAAAGTCATGATCCGCGGGCAAGGCGTACTCGCTGCGGCGGATTTCCGGATCCTCGGGAACCGTCCACTCGGCCCGCAGGGTCAGGTTTTCTTCGGCGGGATGCTCCTCGGCGATCAAGCGCACCAACCAATAATAGCCTTCCCGCTCCTCCGGATTGGTGCGGTGAATAAGGTAGGGATCGGTACGTTCCTCGCCGGTAAAATATTCCTGCACCCGCACGAAGCTCGCGTGATCCCGCCATTCCGTGCGCACCGTGCGCCAGTCCACTCCCTCCCCGCTGGCGGCGCTGGAAGAAGCGCCTCCACCGATGTAGCGCGGAGCGTTCTGACACCCCGACAAGCCCAGCAGGACAAGGGCGAGAGCAAGGCAGCCCAGGGGCGACCAATAACTTTTGCCGGGTTTTACCATCGACGGGAACGGGTTAGGCGTAATTTTTGAAAACACTCTTCTCCCACCTCGCCAAGAAATTGGCTCGGCCGCAAGCTCATACTTCCCCCCGGCCCCGCACGGCTCATCATCGGGGCGCTCAAATACAATTCATCCATCGCCCGGGTCACCGCCACATAAAACAGCCGCCGCTCCTCGTCCACATCTCCTTCCTCGATCGCCCGGCGCAGCGGGAAAAACCCATCCGCCAGGCCAATGACAAAGACCACCGGAAACTCCAGCCCCTTGGCTTGGTGAACCGTCGTCAGGCGGAGCTTTTCTTCCTCCTCATCGGGACTTTTATCGGTCGCTTCCCCATTCAACAAAACCAACTGCCCCAGCATTTCCTGGATTTCGCCATAACGGGCGGCAAAGCCGACAAAGCTGTTCAAATCATCCATTCTCTTCTGGTAATCCGCATAGGCCCCTTGCAGGTAATCGCCATACCAGCCGTCAATGGTTGTTTGCACCATGTCCTGCGGCGCAAATTCAATCATCGCCTTTTCAACCTGCTTCAGCGACAAGGCAAAGGACGGCCAATCGGATTTCGCCGCCGAGGGCACTTTTTTGAGGATCGTCTCATCGTCCATCACCCGCACCGGACTTTGCCCCCGCTCGCGGGAGAGCTTCATCATCAGCCCATGCAACTTCTGCGAGCTTTTCGGGCCGATCTTCGGCAGGAGTGAGCAAATCCGCTGAAAGGCGGTCGTATCCGCCGGGTTGTACACAAACTTCAAATGCCCGATCAAATCCCGGATATGCGCCTGCTCGAAAAACCGCACCCCACTGGTGATTTGGTAGGGGATGCCTCTCTTGGTCAGCTCCAGTTGCAGATCGAGCGCCTGGAAATGCGCCCGGTACAGCACCGCGATATCCGAAAGGTTCCGCCCCTCCTCCAGCAGGGCGTTGATTCGGGCAATGACAAAATGGGCCTGCTCCTGAGTGTCCAAGGTCTGAATGACAAAAGGCTTTTCCCCATCCTCCCGGCAAGCCCGCAACTCCTTGGCAAACAAATCATTGCCCGCCCGGGGAGGAAAAATTTGGTTGGCCAGCCCGAGGATTTGCGGGGTGCTGCGGTAGTTGGTTTCAATTTTATGCACCGCCGTCGCCGGATGCCGGTCCGGGAAGGTGACAATGTTCTCAAAATTCGCCCCCCGCCATGAATAGATACACTGCGAATCATCGCCCACCGCCATGATCCGGTGATGACTGCCAATCCGGTCAATGATCTCCGATTGCAGGGTGTTGGTATCCTGGTACTCATCCACCAAAACATGCCGCCAGCGGTTTTGCAGCGCCGTCCGGATCTCCTCGTGATTGTCCAACAACGCCAGAAACAACTCCAGCAAATCATCGTAATCAACCACCTGCAGTTCATGCTTCCGCAGGGTGTAGGCGGCAAAAAACTGCTCCA
>JAFIGF010000255.1 GCA_020831535.1 Opitutales bacterium
AAGCAACCGCTTCCGAGCGAAGCGCCACTCAACCAAATGGGCGAAGCAAATGACTCGGATGTACGCGAATGAAAGGCAGTATTTGCGGATAGCGAAAGTTCTGGGTAAAAACCTGCTTCGGCGGTTTCCCTTCGCGTCTTGGCGTCTTCGCGTGAGTATCGGCTGTTATCTTACTTCATACCCATGTCTCCCGCTCTAATGTGACCTACTCCACCATTCCACCACTCCACTACTCCACCACCACACCATTGAGCGCAGTTGAATCCCTTTCTGGGGATTATAAATTAGTGTCCATTAGTGTAAATGAGTGGTCACCCCTCCCTCCTTTTTCCTATTTTTCGCGAATCCTCTCTTTTGCAGAAATTCCGACTGCTACTCCTCTCAAATCATTACCTTCCCGTTTCCAAATTCCGATCACCGGGGGTGGGATTGATATGAAATCCGATTGAATGAGAGATCCATTCCAATCCTTCATGGTCTACACTCATCCGGTGCATCGGACCGAAACCTCCTTTGCCGTAGTGACCGTCGGCTTTAAAATAGAAAAGTAAATAACCGTCATCGTCCATTGAATGAATGTCTTCTACTGAAACGACAATTTCTCGTTGATACCCCTCTTCCGGGGCCTCCGTCATCAAACGATAGGCACTTCTCATCGGCCGAGCATCCCGTGGTGCCCTTTCCAAAATAAAACCACCTTCTTCATCTCCCATTCGTAATCGGATTTTCCGTGGATAGACAAACTCTTGATTTCCTCTTTCCAGATAGACGGTATCCTTAAACTGTCCATCCTCAAAATCTACCAATAGAAAAACATCCTTCGGTTCTTTTGATTCCTCGATATAGTCCTTTATATCTTCGACTTTCTTTAAAAACCCCTGTGGTTCACGAATGGATCTATCGCCTCGAAATTCTTCGGGCACTCGCAAATTAGCAATGGTTCCACTACCATCAGCATGTGCTTTCAGTTCGCCAAATGGAGAATACAACTGAACAATCTCCCCCTTCTTGCGCAATTCGAGAACCACATTCAAGAGTTTCGGCTCCTCGGGATCGATGATTGTTTCACGTCCCAAAACAACATCCGCCCAGGCCTGCGCCTGTAACTCTTCGAGGTTGGAAGGTCGAGGCGCTTGTAGTGTTTCTCCAACATTGTAGTAACCCTCTTTGCGCGCAGTTATCGCTATTGAATTTTCATTGCTCATGCGAAAGATAAGTTCTTCATCTACAGTGTGCCGGTCAGACACCCGACGATTCTCCCGAAAAGGACGTAGAAAGCTGCGGTCCAAGGTGAGATCTACCCCTTCCAAAGGTTCGCCATCTTGGTCCACTACACGCAGCCGCACTTGAGCCGGACGCCTTTCCAATTGGGTAACGATTTCAAAGAATGTTGTTTTCCACTCGAGCATAGTCGGATGCACCGCATCTTCCAATCCCTGACGCTGTATTTCCTCCATAACCGCCTTTATCAACCCAAAATCCTCCCCGGGAAAGTTTCCATGCCTCACCTCATAACGTTTTAAAGCAATCAAAAGCTCATATAAATCTCCTATTTTGAAAACAACCTCAGCTTCCTCACTTTCCTGCGCCTTCAGCCTTTCCCGCGTCTCTTCCACCAAATCATCTAATCTTTCCAAGGCTATTCGACGCTCGTCCCGGGATAAGGACCAGTCAATTTGTTCCCCCAATATCTGTCGGGTAAGCACACCATCTTCCTCCAGCATGGAACGATCACCAAACCGCTCCGCCAAGCGATCGTCCTCGGCAAAGGTAGAACAAGAGATCATCAGAAAACTCGTTACAGCCAGAATATGGCAAAGTATTGGATAATTCATTTTCATATTATTCTTCTCCGATCGGGATGGGTCTTTGGGGTAGATGGTCGCTTACCCCGATCCTCTCCGTTGCAAACGAAAAAGGCAAAACGATTCCGGTTAAATGGCGAGGGTCTTATGATCTCCGCAGAGACGCAAAGGCGCAGAGATGGAATTTTGCAGGGAAAAAGCAACCGCGTCCGAACGAAGCGCCACTCAACCGAATGGGCGAAGCAAATGACTCGGATGTACGCGAATGAAAGGCAGTATTTGCGAATAGCGAAAGTTCTGGGTTAAAACCTGCTTCGGCTGTTTCCCTTCGCGTTTTGGCGTCTTCGCGTGAGTTTCGGCTATTAACTTACTTTATATCCATATCTCCAACTCTAAAGTGCCCAACCTTGCGTCTTTGCGAGAGCCTCCAGCTGTTTTTCTTTCCTGCCTTCTACTAAAGTTTCTTTCAAAACTTCCTACCTTCCCGTTTCCAAATTCCGATCCCCCGGGGTGGGGTTCAGGAAAAATGTAAGACGAAAACGGACCCAATCCAAATCCTCCGAAACCTCCATTGAATGACGTTCGGATATTCGAACCTTACCATAATGTCCATCCACTTTGAAATAACTCCAAACATTGCCTGCTTCCACATCAGCAAAGGTAAAAAGCAATGTTTGTTCGTAACCTTCCTCGGGTGCTAAAACGACCTCTCGACTAACCTGGCCAGCACTTCTTTGAAAACCTCCTTCAGCATCACCAAGCCAGAGCTTCATTTTTTCAGGATAAAATGCCTCTCTCTGCGCAACTACTATCACCGTTTGGTCAGCAAATTCCCCATCTTCAAATTCCGTAAAGAGAAGAACATCACGTATCGAAAAATCCTCTTCGATATAGTTTTCAATATTTTCTACATCGTGCATTATCCCGTCTCGCTCACGGACCAAAGTCCCGGGCCGTCGATTATCAGGAGGGTCCAAACGCATAATTCGCCCACTGCCATCCGCACGAACTTCAAGTTCACCATCAAACCGATACAACTTAACAATCTCCCCCTTCTTGCGCAACTCCAGGACCACATTCAAGAGTTTCGGCTCTTCGGGATCGATCACCGTCTCTCGACCGAGGACCACATCTTTCCAAGCGCGTTCAGTTAAACCTTCCACATTTTCACG
>JAFIGF010000178.1 GCA_020831535.1 Opitutales bacterium
GGTTCGAAATGGGGATGCCCCCGCTCCTGCATCTCCATAGCAAAAAAGAGCGAGGAGGGGTAGCGCACGTCGTCACCGGCGCCCGCATGGGCCATGACCGGAATATCTTCAAAGCCCGGCTTAGCGGGATCGCCGAGCGCCATCCTCCGGTCATCATCCAGGGCACTCCACGGTGAACCGCTTGTGACCGGCCCGATTTCCTCGTTCGTCCAACCACCCTGATTACTGTCAATCCGCCCGGAAAGGCGGCCTGAGGGTGTGGTTAAATTGCCGGGATTGCTGGGGGCTGCCGCCCCTATCCCCTCGGGGATTTGCTGCATGATACGGTTCACCCCTTGGCCGCCACGCGAATTTCCGATAAGGAAAATCTCATCCTTGATCAATAAATTATGCGGCGAATCCCTCAATTCATCGACCATTTCGGTGGCGATGATCTCCCGGTACGAATCCGCATTGGACACCACCACCGCATACATCCCCTTTTCGTTCAGAACGTCCATCAACTCACTCGGACGGCGCCCCGAGCCTCCCCCCGCTCCCCACATACGGACAATCACCCGCAACTCACCCGCCGGAGCATCCGTGGGAACCCAGTATTCATAGTGGCTGCCATTATGCTGGAGGATACCATCCTCCTCCTGCGCCCATTCCTGAGCCGATAAATAAGAAACTCCCAGTAAACACAACGAATACCGTAAAAGGTAACCAAGCAGACGAAAACAGTTCATACAAATAGAAAAGGGGCGGAAATCTCAACAAAGAGTATATTTTTGCACATGTCAACCCATACCTACGCCCTAATAAAAACAATATCATGCGAACCGAAAAATCGGGCAGGTGCCCGATTTTTCGGTTCGCATAATATTGTTATCTTTAATTTCATTGTAAGCATGAAAGCCTCTACAAAATTATTTCTATGGGAATTGTTTGCCTTAACAGAGCTGATGATGTCTCCATCACCTCGGCGATTGGGCCAGACCTTTGAAGGTTGGGCACATCGGCGCGGGCATTTAAGGAAAATTCATCGTCTTGAAGCGGAGGCTTTCCTGGAAAAGTTGCCAGGGGGCAGCGGGGATCGTATCTATCGTTTGACCTCGAAGGGAAAGGCTGCGGCTCTAGGCGGCAAGGACCCAACGCAGCTTTGGTCGCGAAATTGGGATGGAATATGGCGTTTGTTGCTGTTCGATTTACCCACAAAACCCAAAACTCCCAGAAATCAATTGCAGGCCTTTTTGCGCAATCATGACTTTGGTTGCTTACAGGGAAGTGTATGGATATCACCTGACCCCGTTGGCAAAATCCGCAAAAAGTTAAAAGGATATCGCCATCCATCCTCATTGCTTCTGTTTGAAGGCCACCCCGCAGGTAAGGAGAAACCTGGGGAGATAGTAAAAGAGGCCTGGGATTTTGATGAAATCAATCAATGCTGGAATCTCTATGCAAATTGCCTTAGCGAGATGGAGAAATTTCTTCAGAAAGAAAAGATTGATCATGAAATTTACAATACATGGCGAAAAGAAGAGTTTGCCCTTTGGCTGAAAATTAATGACCGGGATCCTTTTCTTCCTCAAGCCCTTCATCCAAAAAACTACAACGGACCTAAAGTATGGAAGAAAAAACTTAGCTTATGGACCAAACTCGCCCCCAAGCTCTTACACTAAAAAGCCCCCTCAAGCTGACCACAACCGCCCCCCACTCCATACCGAAAAATCGGGCAGGTGCCCGATTTTTCGGTCATATGACAGTTGGTGCATTCTTTGGTGCGGGAAGTTGATTACCGGTAGGTTGGTGTTGGGGGCCATTGACTGTGGCAGGTGAAAACCTGGAGAATTCTAAAGGGCCGCGCCTTTAATTTTCTCGATCGTTTCCTGCCAGTCCGTGGGATAGGGGGCAACCAATTCGAGCGTTTTCCCGGTTCGCGGATGGGTTAAAATGAGTTGGCGGCTGTGAAGCATGACCCGGGGGATGGCTGGTCCGCCAAACTGGCCGGAATTGAAGCCATAGGTCCGATCCCCCAGAAGAGGATGCCCGAGTTCGGCGGAATGCACCCGAATTTGATGAGTCCGACCGCTGTGCAGGCGAAAACCCAAATGACTGGCCAGTTTACCGTAAGGCTCCAGAAGTTTCCAGTCAGTACGTGCTTCCTTGCCGGCCTCGGGTTCGACCACGGCCATTTTGTGCCGATGCACCGGATGCCGCCCAATAGGCCCGGAACAGACTCCGGAAAGTAGATGTGGCACCCCCATAACCAAGGCTTCATAGCGTTTCTCCAGATCGCGGTCGGCAAAGGCCTCGGCCAGCGCCCGATGGGCGGTATCCTTCTTGGCGACCACCATCACTCCACTGGTCTCCTTGTCCAGACGATGAACAATCCCCGGACGCTCCACTCCGCCAATCCCGCTCAGCTCACCGGCACAATGTGCCAACAGGGCATGCACCAAAGTCGTCTCATTGCCGACCCCGTTGCCTGGGTGAACAATCATCCCTGCGGGTTTGTTCAAGGCGAGAAAGTCTTCATCCTCGTAGAGAATTTCCAGCGGAAAATCCACTGGCTCCAAATTCATCTTTTCCAGTGGAGGAATGTCCACGCTGAGGATTTCCCCACCCTTCAATTTGGTCTTTTTCTCGAGTTTTTGCCCGTTCAGCAAAATATGCCCTCCCTGCAGCAGACTTTGCACCCGCACCCGGCTGAGATCGGGCAGGTTTTTGGTCAGGAATTGATCCACGCGACGGCCGGCGGCCTCCGGCGGAACCAGGATTTCCCGAATCGCCTCGGCGTCTGGGGAATCAGTATCAGAAGGATCAGGAAGGCTCACTTGAGATCCTTTCGGTCGATCGTTTGTACGGTCAAAAATTTACCTTTCAGGAACTCTTCCATAGCTTTGCGGTTTGATTCAGGAACCTTCTCAATGGCTTCCTCTAATGATTGTAAGGCGGCCTCGTGCGCGGAAGCAAAATTTTGCCAGGAAAAATCGGCCCCCTCGGGCAATTCGGCTGGCACATCATCCTGGTCCGACCACTCTTGCTGGTCTGCGTACTCCTCAGCTCGGTTCCATTGTTCCTCTTCCTCCTCGGAGCAGGTTT
>JAFIGF010000181.1 GCA_020831535.1 Opitutales bacterium
CAAAAAGTTTGGCTGCTTCCACTCGGCGCTTTAACTGTCTCTCTCGACGACCCGTAACGGTTTTTTTGGATATTCTTGCCATTTGCAGCTAAGAATATACCAAATCATTCGAATGTAAAGCTATTTAGGAAATATCAGTAAGAGAGCGACCCTTGATTTTTGACGCCATAGTCATTCTTTCTGACGAAAGCGGACCATTGGCTCGCTCCCTCCAGGACTGTAGGTAAGTCCCGGAGGGACGGCAAGAAGGTAGCCGTGGGTGGGAAAATCCACGGAATGGAGAATTCCCTGCATCAGCTGACTTGCAGAGCGAGGACCGAGGGAAGGCGGCAAACACTTTTTCAATGGTCTCATTCTTTATTTCTCTACGTAGTGATCCTATCGAAGGTTAAAAGTCAAGAGCCTGTCCCTTAAATATAATTCTACGTAGTGATCCTATCGAAGGTTAAAAGTCAAGAGCCTGTCCCTTAAATATAATTATTGACATCCTAGAGACGAAAAACCTTTGTGTGGGGAAATATGGTCGATGCGTAAGGTAAAGGTCCCTCGGCTTTTTTCTTTGCCTTTTGTTTTGCAAAGTCATACTTAGGGAAGGACAAATCTTTAACTCCCTTTACCCCATTTTTCTATGTCGTTTCGAAATACGTCGTCCGTTTTTCTTTGTTTACTATTGGTACTCTTCGTGGCCCTGGTCTGGTGGGTTCCGTCATCGGAGGAGAATGACTTTCCCGGGGAAAGGAAGTTGGCGAGCGAATCGGTACGGGCTGAGGAGCCAAGAGGTTTGCCTTCGTCATCGCCTGAAGAAGAGGAATCGGTGGTCGAACGAAAAGAGACGCTCTCACCCCACGAGACTGGCGGTGAAGAGGATTTTGCCCGGACGGCTCCGGTGGAGGATTGGGGTGGGGCGGCTTTGCCGGAGAGCGGGGGCCGGGACATTTTTGAGGGTGAAGTGCTCGATCTGGTTTCGGAGCCCTTGGATACGCTGGGGCATTATCGGCGAACCCGGTTGCTGCGGACCGATTTTCACTACCCGCTGGTGCGGGTGGAAGAGAGGGTTTATCTGGATGAGGAGAATCAGCAGGTCGAGATTCTCAACCAGGAGGGGGTCGTGGCGGATCATGTGCTGGTGCGGCGCGAGCCGGGGGTTTCCCATGAGGCTTTGCTGGCCCGGGCGGAAGCGGCGGGGTTTCCCTTGCAGCGGAAAATGCGGCATGAGGGATTGTATCGCCTGACCATTCCCGCGGATGACGTGGAGGATTTGCCCGATGCCCTGGCGGTGTTGGGCGATTGGAAGGATGCCCTGGCCTACGCCGAGGCGGACCCGATTGTTTTTTTGCAGGATGATCCCGTGGAACCCGATGACCCTGCTTATTTGGATGGGCTTCTCTGGGGATTGAACAATACCGGACAGAGTGGCGGAACGGCAGACAAGGATATCAATGCCGTGGACGGTTGGGGCATTCGTACCGATACCGGCAATGTGGTGATCGGTGTGGTGGATTCCGGCGTGCAATTTGATCATGAGGATTTGGCCGACAATATGTGGGTGAATCCGGATAGTGAGGCCCCATCCAGTCAGACCCACGGGTACGATGCCATCAGTGGCGGGGTGCAGGCCCCCTTTGACCAGAACCGGCACGGCACGCACGTCGCGGGGACGATTGGTGCGGTAGGTGATAATGACCAGGGCGTGGTCGGGGTGGCGTGGGAGACGCAGATGATGGCGTTGAAATTTGTCGGGTCGGGCAGTGGGGGAACGATTTCCGATGCGGTGGATGCGATTGACTTCGGGATCGATAACGGGGCGACGGTTTTGAACAACAGTTGGGGGGGCGGCGGTTTTTCGCAGACCCTCTTCGATGCAGTGGAGCGGGCGAATCAGGCGGATGTGGTGTTCATCGCGGCGGCGGGAAACAACGCTGATGAGTCGGCTATCTATCCAGCGGGTTATCCCTTGTCCAATGTGGTGGCGGTGGCCAGCTATGACCGGAATGGGCAGCGGTCGAATTTCTCCAATTTCAGCGAATCCCTGGTGCATATTGCCGCTCCGGGAGATGGGATTTATTCCACCTCGATTGATCCGAATGATTTATCGAAGAAAAACATTTATGAAAATCTCAGCGGCACTTCCATGGCCTCCCCGCAGGTGGCGGGGATTGTGGGGTTGATGCGGGCGCAGTTTCCATCGGAGGGATCGGTTCAGATTATCAATCGGTTGTTGTCCGAGGCGGAACCGGAAATCATGAGCGGTCAGGTGATTGCCGGCGGAGCGGATTTGGGGGCCTCCCTGACGGGGGAGCCGGCGGGACCGATGAATGATGATTTTGCCAACGCGCGGGATCTCGGAAGTCGTTCCATCACGACCCTTGGCAATTTGATTTTGGCCAGTGCGGAAGACGATGAACCCCCCCATGGTGGGATAACGGCGAATCAGTCGGTGTGGTTTACCTGGCAAAGCCCTTTTGACCGGGAGATTGATGTGTATCTGGAGTTCAGCGAATTCGATCCGGTCGTGGCGGTTTATACCGGAACGGAGTTGGACGATTTGACCGAGGTGGCTTCGGCGACGACCGACCCCGAAGGAGTGCACGATGTCGCCTTGACGTTTGAGGGAGTGGAGGGGCAACAATACTTTATCGCGGTGGATACGGCGGATGGGAATGAGGGGTCGTTCCGTCTGACGGTGGAAAGCACCCCGGACAATGATCGTTTTGAAAATGCCGAGGAATTGACTGGTGCCGGTGGCGTCTTCTCGACCGATAATACCGGTGCCAATAAAGCCTTGGGGGAGGGGCGTCATGGGGGATTGTTCGGGGGCGCTTCCCTTTGGTATAAATACACCCCGGAGATGGATGGTCGCCTTTCCGTGCGCAACGGGAACGGGAGTCCGGTCAATTTGGGGATCAGTATTTACGAAGGGGATACACTGACGGAACTGGTGGAACTGGATGGAGTGCTTTCAACGACCAGTGTGCGAGAGCGGGCATTCGGCTTTTTGGAGGCCGGGGAGACCTATTACATCGCAGTGGATACGCCGAACGGGGCTGAGTATTCGTATTTTATCGAGTGGGCTTTTGGGTCCAACTCGATTGCTTTCACGGAAACCGACGTGACCGTTGCCGATGAAGGGGGACCATTGGAGGTGACGCTGGAGCGTTTGAGTGGGTTGGCGACGCCGCCGGAGAGTTCGGTGGAATGGTTTACGGCGGCGGGAAATCCCGGTGCGGTGCCCGGGGAGGATTTTCTTTCCGGAAGCGGAACCCTTACCTGGGAGGAAAATGAGACCGGGGAAAAAACGGTGACTCTGACCATTTCCGAGAACGAGTCGCTGCGGGGCGAACGGGAATTTTATGTGTGGCTCAAAAACCCTTCCGGAGGGGCCTATTTATTGCCCGGAAAGGATCGCTTGCGGGTGACGATTGAGGACGGGACGGACCCCTTTGCCGATTTGCCGGGGAAGGATACGTTGTTTTATTTTCGCAACAGTGCCTATCATGGCTACACTGTGGACGAGCAGATCTGGATGCCGGTGCGGCGGTTGGGGAATGTGACGGAGGAGGAATCGGTTTCGTTGATCTTTGCCGATGGAACGGCGGAGGGCGGCGAGGATTTTGCCGATGACGTCGTGGTGGTCGAATTTGCTGCCGGGGAAATCGTTCGCTGGGTGCCGTTGCCGTTGTTGCCCGGCGGTGGTCCGGGGGATTTTACGGTTTCGCTGGATGATCCCTCGCGCAGTGCGGCGGCGGTTTCACCGGAGCAGGGGAGTGTGGCGGTGGAGATTTTAGCGGTGGACCCGCTGTATGATCCTTTGCGGCGCTTGAGCGATTTTCCCTTGTCGTCGGGAGACACTTTCTCATCCGATGCGGATATTGAAGGGATCGATACCAGTGATAACGGGCGGTTTGTGGTGTATGCCACAAGCGAGGAAATGACTGGTGAATGGGACGAGGACGATCATCTTCAGGTGTATCTCTACGATGCGGTTACTGAAGAGACAACCCTTCTCAGTCAGAGCATTGAAGGGCTTGCGGGCAATGGGGATAGTCTGAAGCCCTCGATTAGCGGAGATGGCCGGTATGTGGTTTTTGAGACGGTGGCGACCAATATCCTGAAGGAGGATATTAATGGCCCCATTCGGGATATTGTCCTGCTGGACCGCCTGCGGGGGACCCGGGAGGCGGTCAATGTGAACTCTTTTGGCGAGTTGGCACAGATCCAATACCTGAATCTGGATGAACCGATATACATCGACAGCGAAACCGCCCGGATCAGCAAAGACGGGTCGGCGGTCGTGTTTATCTCCAAAGCGCAGAATTTGGAAGTCAATCATCCCAATGAGTGGTGGGACGATAAGCTCTATGTCCGTGATCTAGAAGCCGGGACGACGGAAATTGTCTCGGTGGGCAACGACTGGTATCATCCACGGGGGATTGCCGCTCACGGCTCGATCTCACGGGATGGAGAAGTGGTGGCTCTTCGCTTCAATGGTCCCCTGACGCAGGAGTTTACCGGTTCGGTGGATCAGGTGTATGTGCGGGACCGTAGTGACCTTTCCACTACCGTGGCCTCGCGGATGCCGGATGGGTCGCTTGATCTGGGGATTATATCCATTAGTTCGGTAGTGATGAGTGGAGATGGAAGCAAGGTGTTTTTCCATTCTCCTGAATCCGGGTTTGCCGGGGAATCCAGCAACCAGGCCCCCAGCCTGTATCGTTATGACCGGGATGCCGATACGACGGTGCTTGTGGATACCGGGCCGGATGGGTCGGCGGCGGATGCGGAGATCTCCAATGTCAACGGAGTTGTGGCGGCCAGTGAAGACGGAGAACGGGTGGCTTTTGTCTCCAGTGCGAGGAATTTTTATCCGAACAGTGATGGGAATACCCCCAATGTGTTTTTGAAAAATCTGGAAACCGGGGCCATCGCTCCGGTCACGATGCATGTTGATGGCGGTTTGACCTCTGGCTCCGCCCAATGGCTCGCGATGGACCGGGCCGGGGACATCGTGATCATGGCCAGTAATAAAACCGGTTTGGTGGACGATGAGGAGGAAGGTTGGCATGTGTATGGAGGAGCCACGGGGGAACTGACGGATGAGGCTTTTGTCAGCTTTGCGACGTCAGCGTTAACCGTTACCCGATCGTCGTCGGGAGGACAGTCGGTTTCGGTGGGCGTTCGGCGCTCCGTAAACCTTAGTGGAAGCGTTGAAGTAACGGTATCCACGGCCGACGGAACGGCGATAAGCGGGGAGGATTACGAGGAGACAACCGAAACCCTGGTTTTCAGTTCGGGGGAAACGATGAAGAGCTTTTCGGTCAATTTGTTGGATGAAATGGAGGCCGATAGCCCAAGGGATTTTACCCTCACGATGGAAGCTGGTAGTGGGGATCCACGGTTGGTCGCCCCCGATGAGGTGACGGTCACCATCATGCCTCTGGTTGGGGAAGAGGACATTCAAATTATTAGCCAGCGGGACGGGAGTACGGGGGATGCGAATTCCACCTTTCCAAGTTTGTCGGCCGATGGATCGCGCCTGGCTTTCAGCAGTTTCGCCGACAACCTGTCCACGGCCGGGTTCTCATCCTATAGCAAGGTATTTCTCTATGACGAATCCAACGGAGGATTGGAAACCCGGGCCTTAAATCCGGAAGGCAACTTGGCGGATGGCAGTGCCGCCCATCCTGTTCTCAGCCCGGACGGCCAATGGGTGGCGTATCATTCCAGTGCAAATGATTTGGTCGGGATCGAGAGCAATCTTAATCAACTCTACCTGGAAAATCTGGCCACGGGAGAGATTACCCTGATTTCCGAAAAACCAAATGGAGAGCCGGGCAATCGGGGAACATCAACGATTAACTCCAGTATTGGAATTTTTACCGACATCCAAAAACCCGATATCAGTGTCAGTGAGAATGCTGATTGGGTCGCCTTTCACTCCCGGGCCGATCTGGTCTCTGATAAAACCACCACCCATCAGGATATTTTTCTCTGGGAACGGGCGACGGGGGAAATCACCCGGATCAGCAATGGTTTCTCCGGCGAACAGGGGACTGGAGGAGGTTCCTTCAGTCCGGTGATCACTCCCGATGGACGGTATGTGGCTTTTCTTTCCCTCAAAACCAACCTGGTGGACGGAACAGAGAACAACCAAATAGATGTGTACCGCTATGATAGCGTGACTGGTGAAATGTTGCGGATCAATAAATCCTCCGATGGTGTGCTCGCCAATGGACGCTCTCATTCGGTAAGCATTTCGGCGGATGGCAATTTGGTCGCTTTTGACAGTGTGGGAGACAATCTGGTGCCCAACGATACCAATGAATCGTCCGATGTCTTTGTCCGCGATATTGCGGCGGGAACGACCGAGAGAGTGAGTGTCGCGACCGACGGAAGCGAGGCAACCTCGGCGGAGATGGATCCCGATGGTTTTTATAGCGATGAATATATTGCCGATAGTGTGAGTCCATCGATGTCGGCGGATGGCCGTTTTGTTGTTTTTATGAACAACGGGAAGGACTTGGTCGAGGGAGTGGAGTACCATTCAGACCACTTTTTAGGAGAGAATGCGCGACCCAAGATTTACGTGCATGACCGGGAGACCGGGATTACCACCAATGTGATTCCCGTCCATGCCGATTCCGATGGCCAACAACCGGTCTTGAGTGCGGACGGCAGTATGGTGGCCTTCTCGTCTGGAGCCACCGGCCTGCTTTCCCAGGAGGGGGCGGCGATTCCGGATATCTATCTGGTGCCCAACCCCCTCGCGGAAACGGATGAGCTGACCGGATTCGCCGCCTGGCGGGCTGACCGCTTTGGTAGTGAGGCGGACGACGATCTTCTGGCCGGGCCGAAGGCCGATGCCAACAACGATGGGATTGTCAATTTGTTAAAGTATCTCTGGGGTCAAGATCCCATGGAGCGTGGGGACCGTCGGTATGGCTCGAAGGTTATCGAGGAGGAAGGGGAGCGTTATTTTACCCTGAATCTCTGGGTGGACCCTTTGGTCGAGGATGTCACCTGGGGTATCGCAGTTTCCGAGGATTTGGAGGATTGGGAGACACTTGATGGTACCGAATACACCGAAACCCTCCTCGGTTCGGACGGGGGACTGGACGAATGGCAATTGCGCCCCAATGACCCCATCGACGACGCCCCCCGCCGTTTTTATCGCCTGCTGCTGATGTTGGAGGAGTAAAGGAACCCGGGAAAGCAAACTTTGCCTTGACCACTTTTTTTTGTGCTTTTATAAGTACTTCATGCTTGTTTGGTTTCAGACGCCTGAAGAGGCTGCGATTTATGCGGGGTATATGCGCAGTAAAGGGTTTTTTGCTGAATGTCTGGATATGCCCGGTGCTTATGTTTTCGGGCCGATGGGCTTTGGGGGAGTACGGGTTATGGTGTCTGAACATCAGGTGAATGAGAGGAAGGAGGCAGGTGAAAAAACACCAGCGAAGGGACTGTTTGAAGAAGCCCTGGGGATAATGGGATGGTTTGTCTTCCTTTCGGCGGGACTGGTTGTTCTGCAAAAGGTGTTGATCCCTTTTTTGCGCCCCGGGTGGGAGAGTTTGACTTTCCTTTATAGCAATTTCGTCGATTTTCTTCCTTATTTGCCGACCGCACTGCCTGACTTTGGAATCCTGGTGGCTAGCAGTCTCTTGGGAACCCTGGTCTTTTGTCTGATTTTTTTGCTCTATGCCGAAGGGGTAAAAAGGGTCGTTTTCCAGTTTCGTAAAGTTCGTTATCAACCGATCTCCTGGAATCAGAAACTTTGGCTGTATCCGCTGATCGTTTGCTTGCTTCCGACAATCGTTTTTTTGGCGAAGATGGTGTAGTTTCCGGTTTAAGGACTCTGCCGATTTTTCCCGCCTGTTCTTATGCTGGAGGAGTGAGAGGGGAGAAATTATTTTTCGTCTGCGATCCTTGGCCGTTCCTCCGGTTTCGCTCTGCGAGACGTTGGAAGAGGTATGATTCAGTACGTGGACCCTCACCCACGCCCACCCTCTGGTTGTCCCTACGGGACATTATTGAACAGTCCCGGAGGGACGATGAGAAGGTAGCCGTGGTTGCCAAACCCACGGGACGAGGATATCTCCCCTGGATCAAATGACTCGCAGAGCTTTTTTTAAAATCCTGTCCCTAGATTGTTGACGGAGGACGGACTTTCGGAAAAAGAGGCTTGATTTCCTTATTGAGAATAAGTTTCAGTGAGGTGATGATTTTTCGGTTTTTTAGATTGTTGTGTCTGGCGGGGTTGCTGGCGGGGGTCCTTTTGGTAAAGGGAGGGGAGGATATGTTTGCTGCGGAGGACTTGTTGCGGGAGGAAATGGTCGCGCGCGAGTTGTTGGCGACCGAAAAGAGGGAGTGGTCGGAGGAAAAGGATTGGATTGAGCGTCGGATGGCCCTTTTGGAAAGGGAGAAAGAGGCTTTGGCGGAGGAGTCGGAAGCGTTGGAGGCGCAACTGGCGGAAGCCCAGGCCTCATTGGAGGAATCCCGTGCGGATCATCGGGAGATTTTGCGGGAGCGGGAGACCTTGCAGAAGTATTTTGCCGAGGAGGGGCCTTTGTTGGCGGAATTGATCGAGAGCTTGCCTCTGCGAAAAAGTCCCGGTTGGGAACGGCCTGTGGAGAGATTGCGCCGTTCGGCGGAGGGCGTTGGCGAGGAGGCGTTGCTCCCTACGATGAGGGCGTACCTGGCGTTACTGCAAGACCTTGATCGTCGGGATGGCAGTTGGCAGCGGGAGCGGAATTTGATTCAATTGCCAGAAGAGTCGGCGGAACGGGAATTGGAGGTTTTGTGGATGGGGTTGGCCCATGCTTGGTTTCGTTCGCCCGAAGGAGATCTGGTGGGGCGGGGCTATCGCGATGCGGAGGGCACGTGGGTCTGGCAACCTCTTCCGGAGGAATGGGAAGACATTGCGCGGTTGTTTGCCATTCATGCCGGACGGGAAGCGGCTCGCTGGATTCTGGTGAGTGTGGGCAAGGAAGGGGTTGACCATGAGTAGGCGGGGAAGGGCTATCCGTGCGGTTGTTTGGTTGACCGTTTTTCTTTGTCTGGCTAGTAGTGGTTGGGCCCAACAAGGGGCTGAATTGCGGGAGAAGGCCAGGGAGAGGTTGGAAGACGCCCGGGGCGAATTGGAGGCTTGGCGGGAGGCGCAAACGGAGGAGAAACTCCGGATGCTACGCGAGTTGGAGGCTTTGGAAGAGACGATTGTGGCAAAGCGGGAGGCGGTTGTTGATTTACGCAAGGAGACTGATGCTTTGGAACGCGAGCAACGCGCGGTGGAAGAGGCTGGTGCGGAGAGCGCCCGCCAGTGGGAGGAGATTCGCGGGTTTGTTGAATCGTATCGGGAGGAACAGGCCAATTCTCTGCCGTTGGCCGAATGGGCCGCCGGTCTTACGGGGACTCCTGATGAAGGAAGTGGCGCCAGTCTCTCTTCCGAGAGTGAACGTTGGCGGGAATTTTTGACCTGGTCACGGGAACGGCTGGTGGAGAAGGCTTCCGGAGGGCGGAAATTTGTCGGCTCGGCGATCGGTGAAGGCGGGCAGCGCCTAGAGGGGGAATGGAAGGTTTTGGGCCCGACGATGATTTTTCGAGGATCGGAGGGACGTATCGGAATGGGGGTCAGTGAACAGGATTCGCTCTGGCCACAGTTGTCGTCTGCTTTGGGAGATGACCTTCTCGCGGCTTGGTGGCAGGGGGAAGGGAAGGTTCTGCCACTTGACCCCACCGCAGGGGAAGCGGATCGGCTGGTCGCACAGAAGACTTTGTGGATGAGGATTCAAGAGGGAGGACCGGTGATGGTGCCGATTTTGGGCCTGGGCGTTATTTCGTTGATTTTGTTTTTCTATAAAGCTTTTGCCTTGCGGCGCATCAAGCTTCCGCAGGAAACAACAGTCGGGGAAATTGCCGATTTATGGGCAAAAGGTAAAGCGGCCGAAGCCCGTAAAGTGGCTGAGCCATTCGGTTGGCCGATGGCTGGTTTGCTTCTGGCGATTAGCGAGGGGCGACAGGGGGATCGGGCATTACTGGAGGAAATTCTTTACGAGAAAGTTCTCCGCGCCCGGCCGTTTTTGGAGCGGGGGCTTCCTTTCCTTGCCTTGACCGCGGCCACGGCCCCACTCCTGGGGCTCCTGGGAACGGTTACGGGGATGATCCAGACCTTTGATATGATTGCCATCTTCGGAACGGGCGACCCCGGGGTTTTGTCCGGTGGTATCTCGGAGGCTTTGGTGACGACCCAGTTCGGCTTGATCGTCGCGGTTCCTGCCCTTTTGGCTCACGCCTTTCTGCAACGAAGGGTGAAAGCGGTGCAGGCCAATATGGAAGAAGTTTCCATTCGTCTGCTCAACGGGCTGGAAGAGGAAGAGTTTTTTTCGCACGGAAAGGATGTGACCGGTAAGTGATGGGAGACTTTTTGAACGAAGTAAACCGACTTTGGAGCGGGAATGCCTGGCTCGTTATGCTGCCTCTGGCAGCGTTGGGGATATTTCTCTACCACTATGCGTTCAGTCTTTGGATTGAAGTGCGCCGACATCCTTTGGCGCGGATTCGCAAGGAACCGGAGGCTTCTTCGGCTCCGGATTTTTCTAACCTGTATCCGGTGCGTTGTCGCGATCGGGTCAAATGGGTGCGGGAAGACTTTCAGTTGCGGCATCAAAAGATTTTTCAGCCGATTGACCGGCGGTTGCAATATGTGGTGGTTCTGACCTCCGCGGCCCCTTTGCTCGGACTTCTCGGTACGATTTTGGGAATGTCGGATACGTTCAGCGTAATGGCTACGGGCGGCAGTGGTTTGTTGGACCGCATGGCCGAGGGCATTGGCACGGCCCTGTTGTCCACCCAACTGGGACTTTTGCTCGCGATTCCGGGGACCTTTGCGGCAGTGGCAATCCGGCGTCAGCGGAACCGGATGGAAGCCAACTTGAGTTTACAGGAGGTCGGGGAGATCAAAAAAGCGTTTGGTGGTTATGAGGAAGAGGGGGTTGCCGGATGAAGCGTTTTGGCCGACTTGGAGATGCGGCGGAGGAGAAATCGGAAATCAATCTTTCTCCTCTGATCGACATGGTCTTTATTCTGTTGATTTTCTTCCTCGTAACCACAGTTTTCGTGGAGGAAACCGGTGTAGAGGTGCAAAAGCCTGAAGCGGCCAGTGCGACGCCCCAGGAGAGAGAGAGTATTCAAATTGCGATTACGGCTTCCGGGCAAGTGGTGTTTGATGGGCAGGATGTGGGGCTGTCCGGGGTTCGGCCTCTGGTCCGTCGCTTGACTTCCGAGACTCCCCGTCCGGTCATTTTGTTGGTTGATGAAAATGCTCCCTCAGGACTAACCGTGCGGGTCATAGATGCTGCCGGCTTGGCCGGCGCGGAAAGCGTAAGCCTGGCCGCCGAACGTCCCTGAGGTTTGGTCTTTGTTCGTCTGTGCCTAGAGCATTTTTGGCGGGGATGAAACTATTCCTCTCCATTCAATAATCTACCGTTTGAATGTAGGACGACATCAATCAATCCCTCTGAGGTTCCTGTTGAAAGCCCCAATGCGGACCCTTCGATACTGAAATGCAAAGTTGCGGTGGCAAGTCCGCGTCCCGGACCGCGTCCCATTTGGTTGAAAGTCAACCGTCCAAGGGCGTTGATAGAGTGGTCGGAAAACTCTAATGAGAGCAGCACCGGGTAATAGGGACCGTCAGCCCGGCCATCTTCATCGGTCAAATTACCCATGTCTTCAAGTTTGATTTCAAAGTCGGGATACCCATCATCTCCCGACAAGTCACCCATGACTCGCCGATCCTGAAGGCCGGAGGGCTGTGACCAACTGGTGAATCTCCAGCCAACATCCTCGAATTTTGGATCTCGCTGATCTATGGTGAAAAAACCTATGTCGATAGGGCGACCAATGGCAAAATTTGGCCACATCTCACGGTTCTCGTCCCTAAAAGTGACCTCCGTATCGATATAGCCTGGATCTCTTTCTTCATATTTCAGGCGTGCTCCATTGGGAAAGGCGGGCTCGTCGTCAGTGGCTTGACGAAAGCGGGGTAAACTGGTGATTTGACCAGCCGCTGCTGCCCGTCGAGCTTCTTCCATCGCCTCTCGGCGGCGTTCCTCCGCCAGATAGAGGATCGCCTCCTTGTGCTCTGTGACAAAGGCTTGGGACTCTTTGTTGAGTAAAGCAACCGGAAAGGCCATCTCCTGTCCGTTCGCCAAAAGAACGGTTACTTCCCCATCTTCAATATTCAAAATATGAACCTCAATGGCCCGTCCATCTTCGCTGTGCAAAATCACTGGCTCCCGAATAACTCCTACTTGCGCCATTAAAACCTCTTCAGGGTCCGGTTCCGGTTCGGGTTGGGGTTCCGGTTCGGGTTCAGGCTCCGCTGGTTCGGGATCAGGGGTAGGATCATCATCCTCCTGAACCACTTGGGCCGGGGGCTCCTCAGGAGGGAAAAGCTCATCTTTGTAGAGCATGAAGAAAATCACTCCAGCTGCGATTGCCGTTCCGAGAACAAGCATGAAGAAAAGGGAAAAAAGAAGGCCCCCTTGACGGTTTCGCAATGGTATTGGGTTCATCGGGTTGGGATGTCAATGATGATAAAATAACCGTCCAGCTCTCCTCCTCCATAATTTTCTTGGATAGCGTTTTTGGTTGGAGCGGGGCCAGTCGTTCCATAGGCACTGCCGGATTCTTCGGCCCCCGAGAGAAACATGATTCGGGTTTGGTCGCCGAAAGTTCGGGAAACCACGTGATGACGTCGCCCTGTGGCGACATGAGACTTGCCGATGGCCAGCATCGACGAGGAAAACATAAGGGTGGTTAAATCTCTGTCCCAAATGGCAATGTAATGTCCTCCGGGAACATCGCCGGGGAAAAGATTATTGCCCGTTTGGATGAGCGCCGCCGCTGTTGTTCCCGTGACGGCAACAGCGCCATTTTTTGCGATGTCCATGGTGTGTATGTTCAAACCATTGGGACGGCCATCACTTGGACTATAACCGACAAATCGCGTTCCCGCCTCGACCTTGTAAGTTTCCGGATTGAGGCGTTTGATATAGGCAACACTCAACACATTTGCTCCCCAAATGCTGAATTCCATGCCGTCTGAGAAGGCTCCATGGTTTTCATCAATATCATAGGGTTGTCGAGTCATGACGGAGTTCCCCCCATCTGACCATGCGTGTATGTAAATTCTACCCTCCGGATCGTGCAT
>JAFIGF010000183.1 GCA_020831535.1 Opitutales bacterium
GGGACATGAAGTCCCCGCTCGCTGTCGAATAGTGGCGACATTTCCGTTTTCCAAAGATTTGCGCACAGGGGCACAAGGCCCCCGTTCGCTTTTTGCCCCAAGCGGGGACCTCGTGTCCCTGCGCGGAGTGCTTCAAGCCAAGGGCGTAAAGCACGCCCCACCCCCCTGCGCGGAACACTCCCGATCCCACGAGTCTCTTAATCGCATATTCCAGCTCCGCTGGTGGCAGCGCTAATCGTTGAATGGTTTACTACGAGATTCCTAGTGGGCTAAAATGCCTAGAGACAGCCAAAGGCCTTCAATTTACCCGCAGGGACACTTCGGCGGTGGTGGTTTCGCCGGTGTCTTCGGTCCAGGTCAGGGTCAAATCCTGTGAACTCTTTGGCTGGATGCCAAAAAACAGGCGCGGATTGGCTGAAAGGGAGCGGTAGAAGGTGGCTTCGAGAAGGGGGCCGTCGCCGTTGGCCACGGTCATGGTCTCGATGATATTTTGGGGGATGGTACGACCCCGGTTGTCCTCGCGGAGGCCGGTTTCCATGGGGTGATTGATCAAGGTTCGGATTTCTCCGGTTTCGCCGGAGGCGAGGGGAGAGGGGCCGCGGGCCCGCGCTTGCATTCGGTTGTCATTATTGGCCCCTCCACGGGAAAGACAGCCGCTGATGGTGACCCGGACTTCCTGGGTCTCGCCAAACCACTCACCGTCATTGTTGCGGGCCAGAACAATGACCCTTTGGCTTTCGTTCAAGCGGATTCTGGTGTTGAAACGAACCGTGCCGAGATGGGGGCTCAGCTGGAGATCCAACACCTCCGGACTGGGGTTGCGGTCGGCAAATACATAAACCTTTTCGATGTAGCGATCGGCCTCCATGGGGTGGTCGATCTCGACGCCCAGATTCACACTGGAGCCATCCTGAGTCACTCCCGGCAGGTCGAGACTGATCGTGCCGGTGGAAACCTCAGCCCCTTGCAGAACCTCCCGGCTTTCGGCGAGGCGGTTCCAAGGCTGGCGCTCGCCGGAGAGGGATCCCACCGAAAAAGAGAGAAGAAGAATAAAGACAAGGAATCGCATAAGACTAACAAATTCAGTTTTCCCCTAAGGGCAAGTTTTAGGGATCACGTGTCCATAAGGGACCGCGCAAAGCCAATAAAGCTCCCAAAAGAATGCCCGTTACGGCGAGAAAAGAGGAAAGGGCGAGGGTTCCCAGTCCGGTCAGACCCTGGCCAACCGAGCAACCGAGGGCCAACGGACCGCCGATCCCCATGAGGAGCCCTCCGCCGAGGGACCGCAGGGTTTCGCCGGGGGTTTTGTAGCTCCGCAGCTCGAAACTGCGGGTGGCCAGCGAGGTGATGAGCGCGCCGACCAAAATCCCGGCGACCACGGTTATGCCAAAGGAGGCGGACAGGCCGGTGGACAGTAAAAGGTATTGCAGGCTGTCGGTGATCGGGGCGACAAAGGTCAGACTTTCCACCCGGACCGGGTCGAAGTCGTCGGCGCCCAGCACGCTGGTCACAAACCAACCCGTGGGGATCAGGAGGCCGATGGCGACCGCGCCGGCCATTTGCCAGGGGTGCTTGCGCAGACCCAGGGGACCCAGTGCGGCCCAGAGCAGGAGTCCGGCGAGGAGCAGGGAGGGAATAACCCAAGCCAGCGTCGAGGGCAGGCCAAGAGCCCCCAGATAGTGGGGGATTGCCGGTGGAAAGGTTTCCAGGGACAGACTGGTTTTTTCCGCCAAACTTTGTCGCCAGCTGGCCAGGGGGCCGGTTAAAACCATGCCTGCCCCGATGGCCAGCGAAAGGAGAACCACCAGCGAGCGCAGATTGCCATCCCCCAAAAGAACGAGGGCGCGGGAGCCGCAGCCCCGGGCGAGAATCATACCGTAGCCAAACAAAAGGCCGCCGAAGGGGATGAGAAGCCAGGAAAATACGGGTTGGTAGTAGAGAGCTTCGCTCAAGTCGATGCGGCCGGTTCCAGCGAGAAACTGGGTTCCCAGAATGACCACCGCCAGGGCCAGTAAGACCGCTGCGGCCCGGCGTGGGTCGTTTTCCCGCCACCACTCCCGCAGTCCACCGGAAATGCAGAATTCCAGGCGCTGGGCCACCGCTCCAAAGAGAAGACCGAGGAAGGCGCCTCCCCAGAGAACGACCCGGATATGTTCACCCTCTTCAAACATGGGAATTAATGGTTAGCCCCTTAGCCCCGGGGCTTGGTGCCCCAGGTGTCCTGGGCGATGCCCGCATACCAGGCGGCGGCGTAACGGGCTTCCTGACGGCGAAAGGCGGGATCCACCTCCATGGGACTTACGCCACCCGAGCCGGGCACTTCGCGCAACTCGCCTTCGTGGACCTCGAAAACATTGGCTACGGTAATTCCGTATTCGGGGGCAATCACGCTGTAACAGGTATTGGCCCAAGTGGGCATCGACGGATCCTCCCCGCGCAGATCGGCCACGATGGCGCGGGCGGTGACTTTGGCCTGGTTGTTGGCGACAAAGCCGGATTTGGGCATCGGCGCGGCTTCGGTGGCATCGCCGATCACATAGATATGCTCGTGTTTTTGCGAACGGAAGGTTTCCGGCTGAATCGGCACCCATCCGGTTTCATCGGTAACCCCGGCCCGGTCGGCGATGAAGCCAGCCTTCTGGGGGGGGACGATATTCAAAACATCAGCCTTGTGGATGGTCCCGAATTCGGTTTCCACTTCGAGTTTATCCGCATCCACCCGGATGACCTTGCCATCATTGGACAAGCCGACCCATTCGATCAGGTCGCCGTAGTTTTCTTTCCAGCCCTGCATGAACAGGCCTTGTTTGGAAAAATTGTCTTTGGCGTCGAGGAGCAGGACCTTGGCCTTCGGTTTGTGCTCGCGGCAGTAATTGGCCACCATACTCACCCGCTCGTAGGGTCCGGGGGGGCAACGATAGGGGTTTTCCGGGGCTACCAGAATGAACGTTCCGTTTTCCGGCATGGCCTCCAATTGCTCTTTCAACAAATGGGTTTGCGGACCCGCTTGCCAGGCGTGGGGCGCTTTTTTCGCCGCTTCACGGTCGTAGCCGTCGAGCGCATTCCAGCGAATATCGATGCCGGGGGAGAGAATCAGGCGGTCCCAGGACAGTTCGGTGCCGTCTTCCAGTTTGAGCCGGTGTCCGTCGGGATCGACGTCGGAGGCTTTTTGGTGGATCACGGTCACCCCATATTTGTCCCGCAGTTCGTCGTAGCCATGCCCCAGAGTGGAAAATTCCCGCAGCCCCCCAAGGTAGAGGTTGGTGAAGGGGCAGGTGTAATAGCGCTTTTGGGGTTCAATGAGAGTGACCTTAAGGTTCGGGTCGGCAATTTTCAGGTACTTGGCGGCGGTGGCGCCCCCGAAGCCGCCCCCTACGACGATGACGTGACCGGCGGAGGCGTTGCGACCAGATGGGCCGGCGGCATTGGCTCCGCAGGCGGAGAGAAACGCGCCCGCGCCGAGGGTGGAGAAAAGTTTCAAGGCATCACGCCGGGAGATGGATTTTGGTGACTTCATGGGTATTACTCCTCTTCCGTGGAAAGGTTGGCAAAATGAGCGGCGACGGCCTGCAGTTCCTCTTCGGTGTAGCCTTTGGCGATGCGGGGCATCACGGTGGCGTTCGGAATGCTGTCGTTGCGGTAGGCGATCAGTAAAGCCGATAAAACCGGTTCCGGTTTGCCGGCCAGGGAGGGAATTTCCGAATGAAAACTTCCCTCGGTGCCATGACAGGCGGCGCAGGACTGCGCAATCGCCTTGGCCCGCTTTTCCAGTGAGATGCCCTCATTGGCCGGGGAAGGGCCCCAGTGCGGAGCCGTCCAAGCGGCCACGAAGACCGCAACGAAAAGAAAAAATATCAGAAATCTAGGCATGGCGTTGAATCTTTATTTCATGGGTAATGATTTAATATAAAAAACCGGTTCCATTCGCTGGTCAAGTCTTCTGTTTGTTTTTTAGGCATCTGGAAAACCTTTTGGGGGCAAGTAGAGGGTACGTCACTTGACTTTTGACGGCTTGAGGCTCGACGGCGGGTGGGGTGGGGGTTAGGAAATAGGGATGGAATTGATTGATAGTCATACGCATTTGGAGAGTTTTCATCAGCGTGGGGAGATCCCGGAGATCCTGGAAAGGGCGCGGGAGAATGCGGTGGGGGAGATGGTAACGGTCGGAACGGATCCGGATGATTGGGATTTGTATCGTTCCCTGGCGGAGCAGTATGCGGGGCAGGTTCATTATACGGTGGGGCTGCATCCCTGCCATGTCGAGGCCGATTGGGAGGAGGCCTTGGCCAAGCTTCCGTATTTTTTCACGGGGGCTGGGAAAAAACCGGTGGCGCTGGGGGAGACGGGTCTGGACCGTTTTCATTTGCCCAAGGAGGCGGAGGAGGCGGAAAAGATTTTTGCCTGGCAGAAAGCGGCCTTCGAGCGGCAAATCGAGTGGGCTTTGGAATGGGGAATGCCCTTGGTGGTTCATTCCCGCGGGGCCTTTGGGGAATGTCTGGAGCTTTTACGAACGAAGGGGATGACTCCGGAGAAAACGGTTTTTCATTGTTTCTCCGACGGGCCGGAGGAAATGCGCGCACTGGCGGCGTGGGGCGGCCGGGCGTCCTTTACGGGAATTTTTTCCTATAAATCGGCGGAGAATGTCCGCCAGGCGGCGGCCGAACAGGGGTGGGACCAGATTATGCTGGAAACCGACGCGCCGTATCTGGCTCCGGTGCCACACCGGGGGAAACGGAACGAGCCCGGTTGGGTTTGTCATGTGGCCGAGGCGGTGGCGAAATACAGTGGAGAGCCTTTGGAGACGATCGCGGCGCGTTCGACGGCCGTCACCCGCCGGTTTTACAGGCTGGGTGAGTCGGCTTGAAGAAGGGCACAAGTCCATTCGGTAGGAGCGGGTTTACCCCGCGACAGGTCGGAGGGGGGGTACCCGGCGAAAGATTGCGGCAGTGAATTCAGCTGGAGAAGTATCTCGTTCCAGCCATCGGATCGGGGCGTAAAGCCCCTCCGACAAAGGAGAGCGGGGTCCCTCCGACAAAGGAGAGCCGGGGTTCCTATTTCTCGTCGAATTTGCGGGCGAAGAGCTTTTCGATTTCTTCGCAGGCTTCGGTGGCGTCCTCGCCGCTGGCGGTGAGTTTGATCTGCGATCCCTTCCCCGCGGCCAGCATCATCAGGCCCATGATGCTTTTTCCGTTCACCACCTCGTCATCTTTTTCGAAAAAAATTTCCGCCTTAAACTTATTGGCGACGCGGACAATCATCGCGGCAGGGCGGGCGTGAATGCCCATCTTGTTTACCACGGTGATGGTTTTTTGCGCTTCGGTCTGCGGGCTGGGTTCTGACATCTGCATGAGAATTGTTTATTCTTGGGGAAACTCCACCACTGGCGGAGGTCATTCCAAGACAAATAAATTCATTTCGGCGAATTCCAAAGGGAATGGCAATCTTATATTTTACAAAGAGGAATTCAACAAGGCCGACCATTTCTCCAGGGCCGATTGGCGCTCGGTGGGGGGCAGGTGGTTTTGCAGTGGTTGGCGGGCGGGTTGGTGGTTGAGCAGGGCCAGGGAAAGAAGCAGGTAGGGGGAAGCGGCCTCTTCGGAACGGCGCACTTCCTCCGCCCGGGTAAACCATTCCTGCCGGTGGTCCGGGTCAATGATCAGCAGGGGGGCGATTTCTCCCCCGCCGGGGAGGGGATTGCGATGGTGCAGGTCGGTGAGGATGCGTAAGGCCTCTTCCGTTTCGCCTCTTTGCTGGAGGGCCAGGGCTTCGACCCAAAGGGCCGGACCGACGTTCAGACGAATGCCGGGGGCGAGGGTTTGGCGAAGATTTTGCAGCTCTTCCGGCGGATGGCGCTCGGCCAGGAGATCCTCGATGAAACGGTTGAAGAGGGTGTTGCTCTTAATTTCCCAGGCCGCCCGGCGCTCCGGTTGGACGGACAGAACCTGGCGGGCGTAATGGAGGGCCTTCTCATCGAAGGCTTTTTGGTAGGCCGCCTGCGCAAGCAGAAGCTGGTCTTCCTGTTGGGTGGGCGGGGTTTTCACGCCGGGCCAGGGAAGAAAGACCAGGAGCGCCGTGCTTCCGGCAAAGAGAAACGCGATCAAGCGATTGCGCTTTTCCCGCACGTAGTCCCAAAACAGGGGGGTGGCGACCCCGGCCGCCAGAATAGCGACCGGAGGCACCAGTAAAATGCGGAAGCGGCCGCTGACAAAATACAACAAAATGCCTGCCGCCAAGCCGATGGCCGGGAGGAGAAGCAAAATGCCCTCCCATCGCCTTTGGCGCCAAAGCAGCGGGAGGAGGGTGACCGCAGGCACCAGCAGGAGACCCCACCCGAGGGGATTCCAGCCGAGGAGGGGCGTTCGGGCCGCATGAAACGCGTAGGTTTTGTTGTTGTATTGTTCGTAGTGGTGGAGAAGGAAGAAGCCTTTGCGAAGCATGCGGCCAACGAAGCCCAAGGGGTCTTCAAGGACCATCTTCCGGGTTCGGTCCCGCCAGAAGCGGTTGAACTCATCGATTAATTCGGCGGGGCGTCCCACCTCTTCCTCGAAAATGGCCTCGGTTTCCCGTCGGGTGGGGTTTTCGTGGTGCACTTGGGACGGCAGCTCCCTCGATTGTACGAAGAATTTGCCGTGGGCTCCAGGTTGGTTGGCGGCGTAGAGATTGGCGGCTCCTTGCCAGGGCAGCATTCGGAATTCCCCGCCGATACGGTGATTCATCACGCCGACCGCCAGCAGAACGATGAGGAGTCCCCCCAGGAGGGGCGTCCATTTGTGAAACGGACGGGAAAGCTTTATCCAAACAAAGGCGGCCAGCAAAAAGGGGATGGCGGCCAGAAAATGGGGGCGGGTGGCGATGGCCAAGCCGAGAAGAAGGCCTCCGGCCAGGCTCTGGAGCAACAGTCTGGGCGGTGGACCGGTAAGCCGGGCGAGGGGAAAAATCACCGCCATTGCTCCGGTGAACAGGGCCAGCCCGAAAACCGTATCGAGAGGATCGCCGGCAAAGTGCAGGAGAATGGGGTATAGCCCCAGTAGCAGAAAAGCGGTGAGCCCGGCCCGTGAATCCCGCCAGAAGTAGGAGGCCAGAAAGGCCCCCGCCCCCGCAATGGCCAGGTGACTGAGCATATTCAGCAGCCGGGCGATCCAGATGACCCCGGCCTCAGTCAGGCCGATCTGGTAAAAAAGGGAAAGGATCCCTGCATAAAGAGGGGCCCGATAGAACGGTTCCTGAGGAAGGGTTCCGTCGGCGATCGCTTTGGCCAGGAGCAAGGTTTCCTGTCCGTCCAGAACCGGAAACTGCCCGAGTACGGTGCCGCCATACCACAGGTGAAAGGCGAGTTGGTACAAGAGTACCAGCAGCCCGCAGAGAATCCACAACTTGGGAGGAATGGTCGGGGCGGGAGGCCCCTCATTTTCCGGCGAAGCGGTCATTTCCGGCAAAACAGATTGTATTTCAGAATGGCCCAGATGGCCCGTACGCCGTCCTTCCAGCCGATCTTTTTCCCTTCCTCGTAAGTTCGCCCGGAATAGGAAATGCCGACCTCATAAATGGGCACTTTGAGGCGGGCCACTTTGGCGGTGATTTCCGGTTCGATGCCAAAACGGTTTTCCCGCAGCTTGATCTTTTGCAAAACCTCCCGGCGAAACATCTTGAAGCAGGTTTCCATGTCGGTGAGGTTGAGGTTGGTGAAGCTGTTGGAGAGCAGGGTAAGGAATTTATTGCCGAGGTAATGCCAAAAATACAAAACCCGGTGGGCGTCCGCGCCCATAAAGCGGGAGCCGAAAACAACATCTGCCCGCTTTTCCAAAATGGGCTGAAGGAGGCGGGAGTATTCCCGTGGATCGTATTCCAGGTCGGCATCCTGAACGATGACCACCTCTCCGGTGGCGACCGCAAAACCGGCCCGCACGGCGGACCCCTTGCCACCGTTTTTCTCTTGCAGAATCAACTGGTCAATATGGGGACGAAGTTTTTCCAGTTCGGTGCGGGTTCCGTCGGTGGAGCAGTCATCGACCACGATAATTTCTTTATGGGCAGGTTCCGCATCGCGGACTCTTTGGAGGATATCGGCGATGGTGGAGACCTCGTTGAAACAGGGAATAACGACAGAAAGCTTCATGGAATCTTGACACTTTGCCGGGAAATTTCTCCTTCGGCAATCCTTAACCTTATTTCCATGCTGAAGGGATTCCAAGGCAGGTGCATGCGGGGCGATTTTATGTAACGAAAAGTTCGGGTTCAGCGTCCTGAAAAGTTTTTCGTGGCGATTCTTCCGGAGGCGCTGTAGATAGGGTCTATGATCGAAAAGCTATTGGAAATTGCCGCAAAGGCGGGTTCGGAGGCGATGAAGTATTATGGGTTGTCCGAAGGGACCATTCAGAAACAAGATGAGTCTCCGCTGACACTCGCCGATTGTGCCTCGCATCGGTGTATTGTGGACCTGCTTCGGGAGGCGTATCCGGAGATTCCCGTTTTGTCGGAAGAATCCACGGAGGAGGAGCTGGCAGGGAGGAAAAACTGGCATACGTTTTGGTTGGTGGATCCGTTGGATGGGACGAAGGAATTCATCAAGCAGTCGGGGGAGTTTACCGTCAATATTGCCCTGGTGGTTGGCAAAGAGCCGGTGGCGGGCGTTATTCATGCCCCGGTCTTAGGCAAAAGCTGGTCCGCAGAGAAAGGGAAAGGCGCACAGTTGCACGAAGAGAAGAAGCGCCCCAATGTTCTGCGGAGTCGCCAATGGCAGGCGAAAGAACCGGTTTTTGTGGCCAGTCGTGATCATGCAGGGCCGCAGGTCAAAAGTCTGATTGAGAAATACCCTGCGGCGATAACGACCAGTATGGGCAGTTCTTTAAAATTCTGCCTGGTGGCCGAGGGGAAGGCCGATCTTTATTTACGTGATGTACCGACGATGGAATGGGATACGGCGGCGGCGCAAATTATCGTGGAAGAAGCCGGTGGTCTACTAACCGATCTTCAGGGAAAGCGGCTGAGTTATAATAAAGCGGTTCTTCGTAATCCGGCACTCCTTACCCTTGGGGATCCCACCTTCTGGCCGGAGCTGGGATAAGTCCGGCGATTTTTTCAACCCGGCGGGGGCTATTTCTGAGAGGACATGAGTTGCTCGGTAGCCTTTTCCCAGGATTCGTTGAGGGATTTTAGTTTGGTAACGGTTTGGTCGAGGGCCCGCCGGATTTCCTTGGCCCGGTCGGGATTGTTGTAGGTGGAGGGGTCTTCCATTTGGGAAGATAGTCGGGCTTGCTCTTCTTCGAGGGAAATAATTTGTTTTTCCAAATCGTGAATCTTCTTTTCCCATGACTTTTCTTCGCGGGCGCGTGCTTTTCTTTCTTCGGCGGCACGTCTTCGTCGTTCCTTTGGCGTTTCGGTTTGGTCACTCGCAGAAGAGGAACCGCTGGACTTTTTTCCTTCGGTGGGGCGGTGGTCTTCGAAAGAGGCGATCAGCCCTCCCCGGGCGGTTTGGGCTCCGGATTTGCGAAGATAATAATCATAGTCGCCGGCATAATGGGTCAATTGCCCTGCGTTGACATGGATAACCGAAGTCGCGATTTTCCGAATAAAATGAACATCATGGCTGACCATAACGAGGGTGCCGGGATACTTGGAAAGGGCCTGGATGAGGGCGTCAATGCTGGCGATATCCAAGTGCGTCGTGGGCTCGTCGAGGAGGAGCAGGTTGGGGGGGTGCAGGAGTAATTTGACCAGAGCAAGGCGGCTTTTCTCACCACCGCTGAGAATGCGGACAGGCTTATCGGCCTCGTCGCCGGAAAAGAGAAAACAACCAAGGAGGGTGCGAATATCGGTTTCAGTGACACCGGTAAGGCCTTTAGCCGCTTCGTTATAAACGGAGCTGTTGAGGTCCAATTGTTCAGAGCGCTGTTGGGCGTAGTAGCCGACATTAAGGTTGAGTCCGGGATTGCGAGACCCGCGGCGCAAGGGGACCAAGTCGGCAAGGATTTTCAGAAGGGTCGATTTGCCCGCTCCGTTGGGTCCGACAAGTGCGATGCGCTGGCCGCGCTCCAAGGTCAGGGTGAGGTCGCGATAAACGGTATGATCGCCATAGCCCTGTTCAATATTGTCCAGGGCAATGACTTTCTGGCCAGATCGCGGGGGTTCGGGAAAGCGGAAGGATACTGTATCGTCGGGGCGCTCGGGCGGAGGAATTCTCTCTAATTTATCCAGGTATTTGATGCGTGACTGAACTTGTGCGGCCTTGGTGGCTTTGGCGCGGAAGCGGTTGATGAATTGCTCAACCCGTTCGATTTCCTTTTGTTGGTTTTGGTACGCGGCCCATTGTTGTTCCAGGCGTTCGGCTTTACGGGTGACAAAATCGTCATAATTTCCTGGATACTTATCCACCCGTTGGGCAGAAATTTCGACGATGCCGTTGCAGAGTTCGTTGAGAAAGGCACGGTCGTGGGAGATGACGACAACGGAGCCTTCATAGCCTCGCAGGTGGTCCTGGAACCAGGTCAGGGATTCCAGATCAAGGTGGTTGGTCGGCTCATCGAGCATCAAAAGATCCGGTTTTTGCACCAGTAAGCGAGCGAGATGGGCCCGCATGATCCAACCGCCGCTGAGGGTGCGGGCGGGGCGATGAAAGTCCTCTTCTTTGAAGGCCAGTCCAGCAAGGATTTTTTTGGCGGTGGGTTCGAGGGAAAAACCGTCCAAGTCGGCATACTGGGCAAGGGCCTCGTGGTGTTTTTCGTGGTCGGGGTCCGGGTAGTCGCGAAAGAGTTGGTGTACAGCAGCCATTTCGGGGGAGATGGCGGTGGCCAATTGAAGGACGGTTTCCTCCCCGACGGGGGCGCTTTCCTGGGGCAGAAACCCGGTGAGAGTATTCTTTTCCCACTGGACCTCTCCGGCATCGGCCTCTTCTTGGCCCAGGAGGATACGAAAAAGAGTGGTCTTGCCTGCCCCATTCGGACCAATCAGGCCGATGCGCTCGCCTCTTTGGAGACGCAGTCCGGCATTGGAGAAAAGGGTTTTACCGCCGTAGGCTTTGCTTAATCCGGAAACGATGAGCACGGGTCGAGAGGCTTAAAGGGAAAGGATGGAAGAGGCATATCGTCTTGGGCGAATCACTCCAGCAGTTCCTTGATGGTTTCGAGGTTGATTTTCGCGGTAGCTTGTTCGCTGGCCGCGAAGAGATCCTTGAGCATGATGGATTTTTGTCGTTGCATTTCCACTACACGTTCTTCCACGGTATCGGAAGCGATCAGTTTGATATTGGTGACGACTTTCTTTTGGCCAATACGGTGGGCCCGGTCGGTGGCCTGATTTTCGGCGGCGGGGTTCCACCATGGATCGAAGTGGATGACGGTATCGGCTCCGGTGAGGTTGAGCCCCACTCCACCGGCTTTGAGGGAAATCAGGAACAGAGGAATGTCCGGAGAGTTGTTGAAGCGGTCGCATTCGGCGAGACGGTTTTTCGTTTTCCCGTCGAGGTAGCAGTAGCTTAAACCAGCTTCATCAAGCTCTTTCCGGAGGAGGGTGAGCATGGAAACAAATTGGGAAAAGACGAGAATGCGGTGGTTACTATCGATCGATTCCTGAACGAGTTCGAGGAAAGAGGCCATTTTGGCGGAGTCGATAGGTTCCTCGGATTCGAGGGGAGGGTCTCCCTTGTCCTTTTTGATAAGTCGTGGGTCGCAGCAGAACTGACGCAGGCGAAGCAGTTGGCTGAAAGCGGCGACCCGCACCCGGGCTTCGGAAGCTCCGGACATTTCCAGGTCGAAGATGTTTCTTTGCGTCTTTTCCTTGAGTTCGTTGTAGCCACGGCGTTGGGCGGGGCTGAGTTCACAATAGACGACCTGTTCGATTTTGGGCGGCAGCTCCGGAGCGACCAATTGTTTGGTCCGGCGGAGAATGTAGGGAGCAGCCTTTTGTTGGAGGCGTTGCTCATACCACGTCCGCTCTTCGGCGCGAGGGTTGTTGAGGGGTTTGTGGAGGTATCCCGGGAGCAGAAAGTCGAAGAGGGAGAGAAGGTCGTCGATGCTGTTTTCGATGGGGGTACCGGGGAGGAGGAAGCGGCCCTCGCTGAGAAGAGAGCAAAGGGATTTGGCGTTGCGGGTGTTCCGGTTTTTGATGTGCTGGGCCTCATCGGCGATAATCAATTTGAAGAGGGTACTGCGGAAAAGTTCTTCATCCCGGATAAGGGTTGCATAGGAGGTGAAAATGATATCCCAGCGGGAGAACTCCTCGGGGGTGGTGAGGCGGTCAGATCCGTGGTTGATAAAGACGCGGAATTGCGGGGTGAAGCGACGGGCTTCGCGTTTCCAGTTTTCGAGCAAGCCCGCGGGGCAAACGACCAGAAAGGGTGGGGTGCCGAGTTCCTCGGGGTTTTGCCCGAGGCGGCGTTGTTCGTCTTCGATGCGACGGCGTTTGTGTTTGGTGTGATGGGGTGGGGCGTTGCGAATGGCGGCCATCAAGGCCAGGGCCTGGATGGTTTTTCCCAAGCCCATTTCGTCGGCCAGGATGCCGCCCAAATCGTTACGGAAAAGGTGATACATCCAAGCGGCTCCGGTTTTCTGGTAAGGCCGCAATTGTTTTTCCAGGGGGCGGGGAATCGGGGCGCGTCCGAGGCGGGCTAAATTACTCAGGGGGGAGCCTCGTTTTTTCCAGGATTTTGGGGTTTGGAAATGGTCGGTGTGAGATCGCAGGAGTTGTTCGGTAACGGCGAGTTCGCTCGGTTGAATCCGGTGGGTACTGCGGGCTAGGAGAGGTTGGCTATGGTTGCCGGAAAGGGAGCGTTGCAGGGTTTCCAGATCTTTCAGTTTTTTTGGCGGGATGAGAACGATATGGCGCTTGGTATCAATATAGTGTTTTCCGAGCGAAATATTTTTCTGCACATCGCGAAAATGGAAGCGACCGGCTTCCAGGGCGGTGGAAACGACATGAACGCCGTTTTCTTCTTTGGCGCGACAGGAGATTTTGGCTTCCTTGATACGGCGGGTGCGGAATTTAAAGCCTTCGGTAAAATTGGCCTTATGTCGGTATTTCAGCTCTTCCCAAAATTCGGCCAGGAAGTTAAGGACCTTGTGACGGTCGCGCAGCCAGAAAAGGCGGGTTGAGGGATCGAGCAGAAAATCGTGGGAGCGGAGGATGCTGGAGGCTTCTTCGTAAAGCGGGTGATCCTTGGAGGGCAAGCTTATGGAAAGGTAGTCAGGAGAGCCTTCGATTTCCATGGGTGTAACTCCCTCTGGTATTTCCGGAGCGGCGGGCCGGGCTTCTTTCAGACCGAGGCTTACTCCGGGAACAACGGCGGAGATGGCGTTGGCGGAAGGGGCGGTGAAGTCGTCCTCATCGTCTTCTTCTGGTTCCGGACGGGGAGCGGTTTTCTTTTTTGGCAGGGCTTCGCCTAAATGCTCGGAAACTCCGGGGAGGGTGTCATCGAGCCAGGGAATGGGGCGGTTTGGGGAGGCCCCATGAAAAAAAACGTTTTCCCCTTTCAGGGCGTTGAGGAGGATGCCCAGTTTTTGCCGCGTGAGCTGCAGGTGTCCGGCAAGTTTACCATCGCACCACCGCTCCAGGTGTCCGGCAACGATGAGGTGGGGAAGGGGCAATTGGTAGGTGCGTCGACGGTCAAGCTTTTCGGGGGCGACGACCGAGCCGTCTTCTTTTTCGACCTGTAGTTGAACCGGGATCGCGTCCCGTGCCGCCGCGGCTGGCAGATTCGGCGGGAGGACGATGCGAAAGGTCAAGAGGAGTCCTTTATCGGGAGTGATTTTAAGAAAGGAACCAGACTTAGCTTCCTGGGTGGTGGACATAACAAAGAGTTCGACGCCGGTTTCCCAAGGCGGGAAACGCTCCATTGGGGCGTATCAAGTAACTATCGGGAATAAAACAAAATACAAAGGGGTAGACTACGGACCTTCTTTCTTGCGGTCCAAGCCCCTGCGTAAGTCTTTTATGAGCGATAAAGAATTCTTTGAAAAGGCAAAAATGCAAAAACTTTGCCTAATGCGGGAAATTCTTTGGAAAGCGGGAAATACCCGCATTTCTGAAATGCCTGGGAAGAAAGGGTGTCGGCTTTATCGGCGGGATATCGCAATTAGGTAAAGAAGATAGGCAAGGGAGGTCAAAAAGGCTGCCACGTAGGTAAACCCGGCGGCATTGAGAGTGCGGACAACCCCTGTTTCCTCGTCTTGACTGATAATTCCCAGGCCTGCAAGTTCCTTTCGGGCGCGGCGGCTGGCATCAAACTCAACCGGCAGGGTGATAAGTTGGAACAGGGTGAGAATAAAGTAGCAGGCGATAACGATGTTCATCAACATTATCCCCATCGGTTGGCCAAAGCCCACAACGATGGCACCGATGAAGACCATGGGGAGGACTTTGCTGCTGATCGTGGTAACCGGCACCAACGCCATGCGGGCCTTTAGAGGGGCGTAGGCTTGTTTGTGCTGTATGGCATGACCAGCTTCGTGAGCGGCCACTCCCAGGGCGGCCAGTGAGCTGCCGTAATAGTTGGGCTCGCTGAGAGCGAGTCGTTTATTGATCGGATCGTAATGGTCGGTGAGTTTTCCCGGAATGGGAACGATCTGCACGCCGGTGACCCCGGCTTTGCGCATGAGCGCGTCGGCCGCCTCGGCACCAGTGATACCACTGCGGGAGGCAACTTTGCTGTATTTATTATAGGCACTGCTCACGCGCCATTGGGCGTAGAGAGCGATGCCAAAGGTAAAAACGAGAAGTAGGACAAAAGGAGTCATAGGAGAAGTGTCGAATCACTTAGATCATTTATAGCAAGTTTGGTTCCCGTCAAGTACGAGACATTGTTTGCCATCGGTGGTTTTACATAAACCCGGTTATTTTTCTGTGACGGTCGATTTCGAAAAAACGAGGAATCTATAGTGTCAATAAACCTAAATTTCTCGATGGCTCTTTCTTCAATCCCGTTCTTGGGGATCGGTTTTTTTGAAACGAAAGAAATTCGGCGAGAACAATCCCGGAAGCGAAGTCTCAAAAATCAGGCTGGGGCGACGTACTTTACGCGAAAGGCATTGCTTCGCTTCCTTCAGCAGTCCCCCGACAAAAGACTCTGAACCTACGACCTGCCCTCTGGTAATGGCCGCAAACACCTTCTGTCGTTTTCGGTTTTCCGCCTCACTTTCCGCCTGCTCGCTGAGCAAACGGGTGATCTCTTCCTGCGCCTCCTGGTCATGGAGGTGCCCCTTCCCCTCCCGGGGCACCCGCCCCTGCCCCAGCACCAGCATTCGGTAAAATCGCAACACATCGCTGCCCGTATCTTTATCAATCGCATCCACTATATACCCCAGATCACTCACCGGCTCTCCCGCCATCACCGATTCCCCGTAGCCGCTGTACGCATATTTAGCCGGATCATCCACCAATCCCGCCCGCACCGGATTCAGATCAACATAGGCCGCCACTACCTTCAGTGCATTGGCCCGCCCCTCCACCAACACACTCTTAAACTTCTCACTCCACAACGGACCATACCGCCGGTACTCACTGTTGTACCAGATACTCACCCGCTGCTTGAAGGTCTTCACAAACTCCGGCAGATTGTGCATCCGCTTGTGCAAAGCTTCCCGCAACTCTTCTGCCTCCTTGCCCCCTTGTTCCAGCGTCCGCTGCACCTGTTCCACCGAATTGGGTGCATAGGCTATCGAACGGGGCGTCCTGCGCAGGTGATTGTTCTCCCCGTGCAAATGCCCATACCGTTCCACCAACTCCTCATCGGTCAACTCAACCCCCTCCGCACTGGGCACCTCCACCAGGATATGGAAGTGATTGGCCATCATACAGTAGGTCAATATTTTGACCCCTGAAAAGGCCGCTACCCGGTGTAACATTTTGGCGAGAACGGCTTTCTCCTTCTCTCCAAAAATCTTTTCTCCATTCACTGTCCGCGACATCACATGATAAACCGCCGGACAATCCGTAAAATGTAACCGTTTTCGTTGCATACCCCCAGAAAAACAAAAATCTACCATCAGTCAATAACTAAGTTCACAGAACGTAATTTTAATCTAAGTTTATGGGAGTGGCGGTGGTTGACTTTCGGGGGAGGATGGGCCTTGATTGGGGTTCCATGCCAGAAAAAGACGATAATCAGGACAAACATGAAAAGAATGGCTCCGTGCAGATGATGATGGAGCGTAAATTCCTTGAACAGAGAAAGATTTTCTTCTGGGGAGAGGTCAGCGAGGAGTCAGCTAAGGCTGCGGTGGAGAAATTCCTCTACTTGGAAGCTATCGACCCCGGTAAGGAGATTATTTTCTATATCGATACGCCCGGAGGCTCCATCACCTCAGGGATGGCAGTCTATGATACGATGAAACTCATCACTTCTCCGATCAAAGTGGTGGTTACCGGAATGGCGGCGAGTATGGGCAGTATTTTGCTTTCGGGAACAACGAAAGGGAATCGGTATCTTTATCCTCACTCGCGGGTACTGATTCACCAGCCTTTGATCCGTGGAAGAATGACTGGCCCGGCGGTGGATATAAATATTCAGGCCATCGAGATGGAGAAACTCCGAGACGAGCTTAACCGGATTCTGGCGGAAGCTTCCGGCCAACCGTTGGAAAAAATCCAGAAGGACACAGATCGGGACTTTTATCTCAATGCCAAAGAGGCCCTTGAGTACGGGTTGGCCGATCATATTGTCGATAAAATCATCTGACCTCCGCAAGGAGATCCCATGCCCACAGACCCGCCCTATTCGCTCATTGTCGTTGGGGCTGGCGCCGCTGGCTGTTTTGGCGCGCTGGAGGCAAGTCGCGACAACGACGAACCTGTTCTTCTGATCGATGCGGGGAATAAACCACTCAGCAAGGTTCGCATTTCCGGGGGAGGTCGTTGCAATGTCACCCATGCCTGTTTTGATCCTCGGGATTTGACCGAAAACTATCCCCGGGGCGGACGGGAATTAAGGGGCCCTTTTCACAAGTTTCAACCTCGCGACACCGTTGCCTGGTTTGCCTCCAAAGGGGTGGAATTAAAAACCGAACCCGATGGACGGATGTTTCCAACTACCGATACTTCGCAGACGATCATCGATTGTTTCTTGCAAAATCTGGAGAAACAGAAAGTCCCCCTTCACCTTCAACAAAGAATTCGTTCTCTGCATAGGGATGTTGATGGGGTTTTTATTCTGGAAAGAGATCAGGAGGAACCGCTCAAGGCGAAACATTGCCTTTTGGCCCCCGGATCGCTGGCTTCATCACCTCTACGGGACAGCCTGAAAGCTCTGGGGCATACTTTAACGGAGACCGTTCCCTCTCTCTTCACTTTTCGAATCGATGATCCCGAACTCCATGCGTTGGCGGGGGTTTCGGTTTCCGAGGCCACCGTATCCGTTCCCGGTTTTGGGCGCAAACAAACCGGTCCCCTACTTATCACCCACTGGGGCTTGAGCGGTCCGGCGGTGCTGAAAATGTCGGCCTGGGCAGCCCGGTATCTACACGAGCAAAGTTATCACTTCCCCTGCACGGTACGATGGATTGTCGAAAACCCGGAGCGGATCAGGCAAAAACTTCAAGAGCAGCGGCAAACCCATCCCCGCCGAAAGGTCCAAGCCGATTGTCCCTTTGCCCTGCCTCGTCGTTTATGGGAATACCTTTGTCAAAAGGCAGATATTGAGGATTCTTCCTGGTCTCAACTGCCAGCGAAAAACGCCAACCAATTGGTCGCGGATTTATCGGGACAAACCTTTTCGGTGAAGGGAAAAAGTACCTTCAAAGAGGAGTTCGTCACCTGCGGTGGAGTCAATTTGAAAGAAGTCGATTTTCGTACGATGGAGAGTCGCTGTTGTTCGAACCTGTTTTTTGCGGGCGAATGCCTGGATATCGATGGTGTTACCGGAGGGTTCAATTTTCAAGCAGCCTGGACCACCGGGTACCTAGCGGGTCAAACCTTGAGGACGAGGCTGGAACGAGGACGCAGTTGACTTACCGGAGTGAGCCCAATAGACCATTAGCATGGCAAACACCCTAGTGATTACCCTGATCGGACAAGACCGCCCTGGCTTGGTTGACGCCATGGCCGAAACCATATCGCAGCACGAAGGCAATTGGCTATCGAGCCGATTGGCCCATTTAGGAGGTGAATTTGCGGGCATGGTCCAAGTCGAAGTGCCTCCGGAAAAAACCAAACAATTGCTAGAAAGTCTGGCAACATTGGCTGAAGAAAAGGATCTAACCCTCGTCACGCGGGAAGATGAAGGGCCGTCAGCCTCGCTCCCCAAAGGGCAACGCTTGGGATTCGAAATCCTGGGGCAAGACCGGCCGGGCATCATTAGGGCTATTTCACACATCTTCGCCAAATACGGCGTCAATGTCGAAGAATTGACCAGCGCCCGGGAAAGCGCTCCCATGAGTGGTGAAAGCCTCTTTCGGGCCAAAGCGATCGTTTTGGTTCCCGAAGAATGTGACACCTCCACTCTTCAGGACGAATTGGAATCTCTCGCCGAAGAACTCATGGTCGACCTCTCTTCTTTGCCTGACCAAGATCCGGATTAAAAACAATCCCCCGGGCAGTTCGCTGGCCAAAAGTCTGAGAATTGCCTCCTAAACAACCTCTCTCCCCAGAAGAAGTTGAAAAAGCCTTTACCTTACGCTTCGGGGGTTTCAAATTAAGAGGCTATGAGCAAAAGAATACTGCTAACCACCACTTCGTATCAAGATACCCCTGGCCCTCACCATGATCTTCTCGAGTCAACGGGCTGGGAGATTGTCCGCGAACGGGGCCCCTTGCCGGAGGACAAAATGCTATCGTTGGCGGGAGATTTCGACGCCTTTCTATGTGGAGACGACGCGATCACCAAGGCGGTCATCGAAAAATCTCTTCCCCGACTCAAGGTGATCAGCAAATACGGCATCGGCCTCGACCGGGTGGATGTTGAGACCGCGACCCAAAAGGGCCTTCCGGTAACCTTTTGCCCTGGGGTAAATCACACCACTGTGGCGGAGCATACCTTTGGCCTGATGCTCGCACTTTTTCGGAAAATCGTAGAGGAAAACAACCTCGTGAAAGCCGGCCAATGGAAGCGGCTAACCGGCCATGAACTGATGGGAAAAACCATTGGTATTGTCGGTTTGGGGCGTATTGGCAAGGAAGTCGCAACCCGGGCCAAAGCTTTTGGCATGAACGTTATTGCCTATGACATTTATTGGGATGAAGACTTTGCTAAGAAACATGGGGTTGAGCGCCGTGATTCCAAAGAAGAAATTTTCCGGGAAGCAGAAATCCTCAGTTTACATACCAACCTTTCCGCCGAAACCCGGCACATGATCAATTGGGAAACCCTCAACACCATGAAGAAAGAGACGATCATTCTCAATTGCGCCAGAGGCGAGTTGGTGGAGACCGAGGCAATGGTGAGTGCGCTCAAAGCCCGTCGAATCTGGGGCTATGGAGCGGACGTCCTGGATGAGGAACCTCCCCCTGCGGATCATCCCCTCTTCTCCTGTGAAAATGCCATTATCACTCCCCACATTGGCTCGCGAACCTACGAAAGCGTGGTTCGCCAGGCGACGATGGCTACCCAGAACTTGATCAATGTAATGAAGGGTGAACCCGCTTTAGCGCAAGCGAATAAGGTTTAATTAACGGCCAGTGGAATGACTGGACATCTCCGCCTCTGCGGACTCTTTGGGAAACGCCGGGGGATGATTCTTTGATCCATCGACCATTGGGGATGCCCAGGCTAACCAAATCGCGGCCGTCCAGGTAAAGTCCTTACCACCGGAACCGGTCCCGTCAAGTGGGTCGAAGTATTCGAAGAAACCATGTTTCGAAATCATTTTTCGCGTCGCATGACGCAAAAGATCAGCTTCCTCGCGCAAACCAAAATCAAGTAAACCGCGGGCAATCAGATAGTTGATGATAGCCCAAGTAGGCCCGCGCCAATAGCGTTTTGGCTCGAAAAAGGGATGTTCGGGATCGAAGCTGGGAACCCCATATTGCACGGCTTCTAAAAACCGATGCAGGTGGCGAAGGAGAAATCGATCCCGCCCCGGGTGGCTGAGGCCGGCATAAAAGGAAAGAAAAGCGACACTGGAGATGCCTTCAGCAAAGCAATTATGGCGCAGGTCATAAGCCACATAGGCCTGCTGTTCTTCACACCAGAGGCTATCGGCCGCCTGCCCTGAGGTGGCGAGCCACCCTTCGATCTCGTATAGACTGTCCCGATACCCGAGCACTTGGGCCAAGTATTTCAGATCGCGATCCGCCCGGGTGAGAATAAAAGTGATTCCCGGATCGGCCACGGCAAAAGGCCCTTCCCGGGTAATCTGAGTATGATCCCAGCCGGTGGAACGTCCATACTCCACTAATTTCATATAGCGATCGTAATCCTCTTTAGTCGGGCGCATGGCAGCATCAACATGACCAAGATCGCAACGGGTGTAGGGTTCAATCCCCTCAGGATCCACCAAGCGCAGGGCGGCATCCCAATCGGGCGAGTTATCCCGCCCCGATTCCCACGGGTGGGTAACGACAATGGCGGTCCCTCCGCTGATGACGCGCATGGTATGAAACCACCGGTGCCATTTGACCAGTTTGGGAAAAATCTCACGCAAACGTTCCCAACCAAACTCACGATTTTTTTCAAACAAGTCGCGCACAACGGTCGCCGCAACCGGCGGTTGGGACAGTCCGCTGGTGGGGATTTTTTCCGGCGTTTCCCAAACCCTGGGCCCGGGGAAATAGCCGGGCATGTCCCGGCGGAAGACAATGTGGGCGGCCATTCCATTGCCCCACTGTCCTTCAAAAAGTGATTCCACTTCGGTCCAGGCGCGATCCAGGTCAAATTCCGAAAACCCCAAGGCGACAAACATGGAATCCCAATTCCATTGGTAGGGATAAAGGCCTTTTGAGGGAAGAGTGTAACCACCCCAATCATTTTCCCGCAGGATTTGAATCGCCCGCTGATCGGTACGATGCGAAGGACTGCGAACAGGCTTGGTTGAAGGGGAATCCATAAAAAACAATGGAGCAAATTACGCGCCAATCATCCTCATCCGGATCAGCAGTGAACCCTGTACTCAGTCAGTTGACTGATTTTTCTGAATACGTACCGGGCCGTGATACCATTTCCCGTGCTGAAAAAAGATCTCCGCACCCCCTATCCGGATGCGGGACTGCAAACCCGAACCCTCTTGCACCGCCTCCGGCGGTGTTCCGTGCTGCACCGTGGCATAGGCAAAAAAGTCGGCCCCTTTACCGGATACCTTTGTTTGGACATACCGACTGGCCACGTAGTGTTTTACCATGCCTCCGGCAAAATTCCGTTTGGTTGGTTCCCCCTGAACCAATTCGAAGGACAGATCCAAAGGCGCCGCAAAGCGCCAGGCACAGGTGGCGCCATTCCGGGGCTGGCGCAGGAGAAAGCCGTTGGCCTCCGGCCACGGTTCATACTCCAGATCATTTTCGAAACACAGGGTCCAGGTCCATTCACACTCCTCTTTATCGAGCATTTGATCCACCAAGGCCACGACCATCGGAACGCCTGCTTTTTCGCTGTAATCGACGGCCAGGTGGCGATCGGCTATCGGACTTTGGTAAACCTGATTGAGCCGCATATTGATCATTGCGGAGCCATCCGGTTCAGCGCGTAGGTAGGAGATGCGGCCTTCTTTACCGCCAAACTTTCCTCCCTCCGGTCGCTGCCGACCATTTTTCAAAACGACGCTCTGATAGACCGGGGCGGTTTTATTCTGACCTCCACATTGGGACCAACCTCCATCCAAGCCCATGAGCCGAAAACTTCCAGCATCCTCATGACAGTGCCCGCCCGGATGATAGCATTTGGCGTAAACCCCCAACACACAATCTTCGGCCCCGACAAAGCCATTACGAAAAACCCCGTAGCCAAGGCGTTTGTCCACCAAAACGCGGGGCACCACTTCCTCCGCCGGAAGCGGCTCACGATCTTCCAAAGTTTCCGACCAGGAAAGCGCCAGAAACGCGACCCCGGCTTTATCTCCCTTCGCGCCAAAATTATTCTTTGGTTGATAGGAGGCCAGAAGGTTGGCGAAGTCGAAGCGAGTTTCTTTTGCCGCAAAATACTGCAACAAAGCCAACTGTCGACCAGAAGGCGGAGCAGCCCCATCATCATTCCAAGACGGCCGACTGCCAAACCCTCCCGGTTGGCTAACCCCGGAAATTTCCTGAGGTCGGTATCGGGGCACCAACAGCCCCGCCACAAAGCGCGCCGCATTTTTCAGTCCGCCACCCCATCGGGTGAGATCCTTCCGCAGGGCAGTTTCGGCGGCCCAGACCAAAGGTCCGCACCCATACAAGGCATATAATCCGTAGCCGATCCCCTCATAAGAAATGCCTTCATCCCCCAATTGCAGGAGATAGGCTTCAATCCTTTCCAAGCTTTTCTCCAAAATCTCCCCGGCCTCGGGAAATTCGTCCCGAATTGCCAACGCCGCCACCCCGGCACCCCCGTGAGTGACGGCCCACCAATTATTGAAAGGGTTGTCCGGATTCCCCCCACAATCGCTGTTCTCCGGTTGCACTTGGAGCGCGGCTTGCAAGAGTCCCTCCCCGATTTTCTGCCGTCGTTCCACAGACCAGGACTCTCCGCACCAATTGTAGGCCATGGCCAAGTGCACGGCCCGGTCGGCCCGGCCCAAATCGGCTTTAATGTCCTGCGCCAAAAGTCCTTCGCTAATCAATCCCGCGGCTTCACCGATCTTTTGGTCCTTTTCCAAAACATAGATGAGGCAAAAAGCTTCCAGAAGTTGTTTGGCTCCGGAATGACTTTCCTCTTCATCCGGGAAATTGCCTGCGGATAAATAAGCCTCCACCCTCTCGCGGGCCAATTTGACCAAGGAAGACACCGGACCAGGGCTAGCCGCATTTCTACGCAACCGTTGCAAACGATCATGCGTTAACCAAAGAAAGGGGGCAGATGATTGATCCATTTCCCTATGGCAACCTTCCTGATGATCGGGGGCAAGGGCAAAAGTTTAAAATACCAACATGGAAGAACAGAAACTTCCTCAATACACTAAAAAGGAGAACCGTCCGGAATTCACACGAAAACCAAAGAGTTTTTTCCGGAGGCAGGGCCCTTCCATTGATCACAAATCGTCTCCAAACGAGGCAAGGCCTTACGTTCCACCAGGATGACGACCGTACCTCCCGCGCCACCCCCGCTTATCCGACTGCCGTAAAAGCCCTTCTCCGCTCCCTCAGCTGCGAGAGCCGAAACCATCTTATCGGTCTCCGGACAACCCAACCCCATATCGCTGTAGGCCCGGTGGGATTCATGAAGGAGCCTGCCCAAGGCAAGGAGTTGGGCAAGCCGGTCCCCCTTGCCAGCGTCCAATTCCCGCCATAAATGAACCGCGCTTTGAACCCGCTGACTTTCTTCCATGGGAAAACGGGTTGACGCCTGGACAGGATAGTGCCGGGCGGGGTCAATCTCCGTTAGTGGATCCTCCACCTCGCCCCATTGGCGCAAGAAGGTTTTCCCGGAAAGGCTTTGGGGGAGGTCGGCAACCTGCGCGGCGAGATCGGGCCAAGGCATTTTCCCCGTATAGTCCAAGGTTTCGCCCAGAACGGTCTCGAGAATTTTTTTGCCCATAAAGGATGCGGCACGGGCCATGCCATACGGCGAACCTCCTACGCTATGGGCAACCCCACTGGCCCATCCCGCCAAGGCTAAATCCTTGGGCAAAGGAACCGGCTCGCCTAATAAATCGGGCTGGCAACATATCGGAAGAAACTGGCCAGGAGCCCCGCAGGAGGAGGCAAGTTGATCCATCAAACCACAGGGAGCCCCGACAATCCTGTTCTCAGCGGCCTGTCCCAAATGGGCCAACTGAAGATCAGAACGGTCGATGCCGGAAAGTTGGCGCAAGGCACGCAGGGTGGCGATCTCCAAGGCAGCGCTGCTGCTCACTCCCATCGCCACCGGGACCTCGGAGGAAACAGAAAAGGACAAACCGTTCGGAGGAGCCCATCCGGTATCAGCGGCCCATACAAGCAGGCAGCCGAAGGGGTATAAGCTCCAAGCAGGCACCTTCATTGCGCGAAGCAGCTTTCCTGCGTTCTCAACGGAAAACCCCTCCCTCAGAAGGCTTCGCCATGGCGCACTATTCACCACCCCCGCTTCCCTCCCCTCCGCAGTAAAAACCCAATCATTTCCATGGGTTGACCGAACCCTTACGGTCGTCATTTTCCGTAATGGAATTTCCAGCACGTGACCTCCGCTATAATCCGCCACACCCCCAAGGAAATCCATTCGTCCCGGGGCTCGACCCAGGGCTTCCGAAGTATTTGTAGATTCTTTCTCCATGCGACAATCGCAAAGAATTTAGCCCAAATACTTATCCCGCAACCGATGGAGAACAGGTCGGACCTGATCGGCAATATGCTTGTTGGAAAACCCTACCCAGGCGATCGGAGAAACCGTATCCAGGGGCCCATCCAAAGGATGCCCGTAAGCATCTTCCAGAAGGGCTCCCGATTCTTCGAGAAGCAACATCGCCGCAACATCGTAGGGATGACAAACCAAGGGGTTGTCCAATCCTAATTTGTTAAATACCAAAGGGCGCAGATCAGCGATAAAGCGATCATGTCCAACGAAGATTTCATAAAATTGGCCCGCCGTAGCAATATACTGGTCGTCAAATACCATGGGGCTTCCAGGGGGCTCGTCGACAAAAATTTCCTTCCACAGAGACTCTTCAATTTTACCGACCAATTCTTTTCCCTCGGGGAAAAATTTGACCAGGCAAGAAAACCCATGCTTCAGGTTTTTCGCCGCGGAGGGCCGGCAGGTAAAACCTTTTCGCTCACCCGAAAGCAGATTGACCCGTTCCCGCACCAAACCCTCCGGGCCGCAACCCCGGACCCCACTGATCTGATCACCAATAGTTTGCTTGAGGACAGGCAACTCGGTCATGGCCGCCACCTTAAGATCACGCAACCGGGGCGACCGATCGGCCGGAATCGGACCCAGCCCACCGATAATCCAGGCCGAACGCTTGTCGTACATAATATTCCGTGTCCCATCAATCGGATCCAAAATACAAACCAGCATCGGTTTGGCTCTCTCGGGAAAAACCACCGTAGTGTTATCGTCAATACCCTCCATGATAACTTGAACCGGCCACTCTGCCGGCCAATTTTGGGCAAACCAGGAAAAAATAGCCTCCTCACTGATCTTATCGACCGCATAAATGGTGTCGGCTTCCGAAACTTCAGCAATGGCGGAAAACCCGTCCGCTCCATCGCGCAAGCGAGCACCGATAACCGCATCGCGGATAGTGTTTTCAAGGGCACAAAGAAGAGTTCGGCAGGTATTCCAGTCGGCGGTGGATAAAGACATAAAACGTTTATTCTGAGGAATTCTGGCGATAAAGTTTGGAGGAAACAGCGCGCAACTCAGCGGCTTTTGCATCTGGGTTCGATTCATTCGTCATGCTCCCTCCCCCAATTTCCGGACCCGCCAAATACTTCTGGGTATCTGGTTTACGCAAGGGAGGATGAAACTCAAAATGAAACGGATAATACGGATAATCCCCTCCATCAGTGGGTGCCTGATGAATGGCCATGACGTAGGGAAACGGCATTTCCCACAGATTATCGTACCGAATGGTGACCTCACGGAGAATGGCCGCAAGATTGGCAACCCGTGATTCGTTGAGGTCGAGAAGAGAGGATGCCGGGGCCCGAGGTAAAATCAGAACTTCATACGCGTAACGGGCAAACCAGGGCACGCAGGCGATAAAATCATCGTTCCGGCAAACAACCCGCACACTCTGTTCCTCCCGGCGAACAATCTCCTGACCGAGCAACGCCCCTGTTTTTTCGTGCCATTGACGTGCCATCCGAACTTCGGCGGCAGTATGACCATAAATCATGTTTCCCGCATAGATCTGACAATGAGGATGGGGATTCGAGGTACCCACAAGCTCTCCCTTGTTTTCAAAAATCAGGACATGATCAATCCCCGGACGAGAGCCCAACTCCGCATAGCGGGAGCGCCAATGGGCAACAACATCCGACACCTGACTGACCGAAAGATCGGCCATGGTTTTACTGTGGTCGGGATGATAACAAACAACTTCCGCAGTACCCCGCGCCGCCCGGATCGCATAGAGGTCATCGCCCCCGTCCACTTCGGGAGCCTCCGGCGAAAAACAGGGAAGGTCATTGGTAAACCCATAGACTCCCTGATACTCGGGATTCTTCCCTTTCAATCGTTGATTTCCCGGACAAAGAGCACATTCCGGATCATAGACCGGGACCTCTTTGGCAGAAGGACGATGCGTTTCCCCAATCCAAGGCCTTCCTCCCCGATGGGAGGTAAACAAAACCCATTCGCCCCTTAGCGGATGCCAGCGTTGTTCCCAGACAGGTTGCGCGTTAAGATCAGACACTAGTCGAATGAACCAAGGGGGAAGAGAAAGGCCAAGAAAATTTATCGAAAATATCGATACTGCTTTATTAGTGGCCCCTGGGTCTTTGAATATCGGAGGGAGTTTCCTCCAAGGCAAATTCAGCCGGGAGAGGGGCGATCCGGGCCTCATATTCCTTGATCTGATCCTCCAAAATCCCTTTTTCCACCAAAACCTCCTCCCTCACTTCGCCCCAGTCTCCCACGGCTTTCAGATGGGACTCCAGGGCCTCACGGTGCTCCGCCAGCACGGACTGGCAACGACTCTCCCCGGCCAAGTTATGCAAACACTCCGGATCCGTCGGCACATGAAACAATTCTTCGGCAGGTTTTTGTTTTTGAAACCATCTATCAGCGGGCCAGGAAAGTTTCCCTTCCGCCCAAGCCTGCCGCATCGCTTGGACCGCAGGCGCATTTTCCTGATATTGGTTCCGGCGGGAATAAGGAATCTCCGGAAATGCATTGCGCACATACAGCCAATCTGCGGATCGACAAACCCGCTGATGGTCGTAGGCCTCATCCATCCGGTCCCGTCCGGCAAAGTGGTATTTTCGCGGAGACGATTCCGCAGCGGGATAACTGACTTCTCCCGACATCCTTTCCGGAGCCTCCAGACCCGCCAGATGGAGAATCGTAGGAGCCAAATCCACCCAAGAGACCAGGTCGGTACGGATTTGCGCGGGCTTGATCTTCTTTGGCCAACGCATGATCAACGGCAAATGCAGGCCCGCTTCGTAACACCACCGTTTTTCCAGAGGCAATCCCCGGCCATGATCAGTGAGATAAATCACCAAGGTATTATCCGCTTGTCCACTGGACTCCAACGCCCGTAAACACTCCCCCCATTCTTGATCCTGCTGCGCCAGGTTATCGTAATAATACGCAATCTGACGTCGTACTTCCGGAAGGTCAGGGAGGTAGGAGGGAACGGGCACCAAGGCCGGATCGGCGTAAGCGACCTCCACTGGCTCCATCCAATCGAACCGCTCTCCCGGCGGTGCCCACATACCGCTTTCATGCGTACAAGCCACATTTCGATAAGCAAAAAAGGGCTTATCCTTGGGCAACCCTTCCTTCCACCATTCCTCTTGGCTCGAACACCAATTCCCTTCCGGGACAAAATTAAAATCCTGCTTGGTCGGCCAGTACACCTCATAACCGGCTTCGACTAACTCATGCGTGAACATTCGGGGCGGGTTCCGCAGGGTTGATCGCATTGGCTGAAACC